>NZ_JBWMAW010000009.1:0-182091 GCF_056521395.1 Rhodoferax sp. LS1R11 | reverse complement strand
TGCGGTACTGCTCGTATCCTGAGCCTTGATCGGCGGCCATCGCCAAGGTTTGTTGTTTCATTGACATGTAACGTTTCACCCTCGGGTGGCGTGGACCTTAATCAGCATTGCCTTAGGCATTGATTCGAGCGGCAGCACGCTTCGTGATTGACTTCACCTCCATGCCGAGTTTTTCGGCAAACGTTTGCCCGCTCCTGGTGAGGTCTGGATAGATCTCCCTGGTGGCCTTATCGATGGCATCAGGCACCTTGGCTGCCAATGACAACGCCACCGATTGCAGATATTTCGATCCCATGCCAACCTGCGCAGCCAGACCTTGTACGTGGCGTTTTCCCATGTCGCCGGGGTGCACTTCGCCGCCAATATTGAACGCAAACTCTTTGGACAAGCCCGGGTAGATCCGGGTACACATGATGTCGTAGAACGGGGTGAGACGGACGCCCTCGCCAGGACGCTCATAGACCGAGAGGTTTTTGGCGTGACTGTCGTTGTTGCCCACGTAGATGTTGAAGAAAATCCACTGCGCGAAGGCCTGGAGGTCCACGGCCGGACGAGCGCTGTATTGGCGGATGATTTGTGCGCATTGAGCAGCGCCGGGGCCGCCCTCTTTCTCATATTTTCTCTCTGAGTCCAGGCCTGCGATCTGACAGAAGTCGTACTGTATCAAGCGCCCGAGCGTGCCGTCGACACGGGTAACCCGGTCGAAGCGCTCGACGATGCAGGAGTGGGTCAACGGCTCGTAAAAAACCTGGGCGGCATGAAGCCCACAGTGGGCCGCCGTGCGCATGATGATGGCCTCGTTGGCGGCGGACTCCCTGACCTTGGCCAGGCGTCGGATGTCCGGCTTGAGGATGTGTGTTGACGGCGCCGAGCCTTTGGGCAAGAGCGGCGATTTGCCGTCGAAGATGGCAATCGACGCTTTGTCCTGCGCGCCAGCCAGGGAAATTCGGGTGTTTTCTCCCTGGATCTGTATTGCAGCGGCGGACTTGTTTTTAACAATTTTTGCCAGCGCCGCCCAGGTCGTGGGCTCGTACTCTGGCGCTTCAGGCGTCTGCCCATGGGGAAGCATGACAAAGGCACCTGCGGTGTCGCCGGCCACTTCAAGCAACAGGGAAAACAGCGTGGACGCCTTGCGTTGTTCGGACAGGTAGATGCGCAACTCGCCCTCAGGCAGGAGGTTCTCAAAGAACGCCTGCACATGCGGCGAGTCGATCATGCCGCCCTGAAGCTTGATCACGGACAGGGGGAAGGCATCTTGCCGGTCCAGCCAGGCCTGGGTGTATTCAAATGCCAGAGGCGAGGTGTCATGGACCGTGCCCATGCGCTCCGCGCCGTAGAAAACATCCAGTGCGGTCGGTCTTTGCCTCACAGTGACCTCGAAGTTTTGTGCCTGACGATTAACTCCAGGCCCAGCAAGTCCAGCACGTCGAGCACCTTTTGTAACTGCACGGTCGGCTTGCCCTTTTCGATGTCCACGATCAGGCGATTGCCTGTGTTGCCGATACCTGCCAGGTCGATCTGGCGCAGGCTCAGGGCTTGGCGTTGATCACGCACGATCTGCCCTACATCGGTCGCCGAGCGGACCACCAATGACGGCGCAATATTACCGCTCAGGATTTTTATGGATGATTCTGTCATCACTACCCTTAAAAGTTACCGAGAGGTAATTTTAAATTGTTTGAAGCCGGTGGTCAATGAAAAATTACCGAAGAGTAATTTCAAGAGGCCTCGCATTTGGGCAGACGTCAGTTCTCCAAGGCCAAGTTGCATGTGTGACCTCAGACAACGGACAGTTTGCGCAGACTGGCTACGGTGTTCAGGCAGGCCCGGGCAACCTCGACACCCTTCTGGATGAAATGATCGCCAAAAAACTGCTGATGCTCGCCGTGTGAATGAAAGTGGTGGGGCGTGAGCACCGCAGAAAAAACGGGGACACCGGTGTCCAGTTGCACGCTCATCAGCCCTTGAATCACGGCGTTGGCCACGAAGTCGTGGCGGTAAATGCCGCCGTCCACCACCAGGCCGCAAGCCACGATCGCGTCAAACTGGCCCGACTGCGCCAGTTTTTTGGCATGCAGCGGAATCTCGAAGGCGCCGGGCAGTTCATATACCTGAATGGACGAGCGGTCGATGTGGTGGCGCGCCATTTCACTCAGGAAGCCATCACGCGCCTGGTTGACGATGTCGGCATGCCAAGTGGCCTGGATGAAGGCGACGCGAACAGGGGTAGGGGTGCTGGAAGACGAGGTCATAGGGATGCATGAAAAATGGTTTCAAACCCAGGACGCACGTATGCTCACGCCGTCCGGTATCCACAGACGGCGCAAACCATACGTTCTCTTGCATCCGGACTGTGACCGTCGGCTTCGGAATCGCACCGAAATCTGCTGACCCCCCGGGTGTAATTCACCCAAGGGCGCTCGCGGGCTTGCTCACCAAAGTGATATCACCGCCGGTGGGGAATTTCACCCCGCCCTGAGAACGCTGTTCTGCACACGAAGGTGCAGAGGCGACGAGTGTATGCGTGTTGAGCGAGTTCCTGTGCGTCAGGCCGCAGGACTTCTGGCGCGTTTGGCAAGATCAGGCACACTTGTCAATTCACCAACCGTTGATCGCCCCAGATCGTCCTCACCATGTTTTACGCTGCTCTCAAAACCATTCACCTGCTGTCCATCATTGTCTGGATTGGTGGCATGGTGTTTGCCCATTTCTTTTTGCGCCCGGCCGTGGCCCGGCTGGAGGCGCCTGACCGGGTGCGCCTGATGCACGATGTGCTGGGCCGCTTCTTCAATGCGGTGCTGATCGCCGCCGGGCTGGTGCTGGCCACGGGCACGTGGATGATCGGGCGCATGGCCCGCCAGATGGTGCAGGCGGGTGTCAAGTTCAACATGCCGATTGAGTGGATGGTCATGGCGCTGCTGGGCGTGGTGATGGTCGCCATTTTTGGCCACATTCGTTTTGCGCTTTACAAGCGCCTCACGCGGGCCGTGACGGCGGCGGCCTGGCCGGCCGGCGGTGCTGCACTGGCGAGTATTCGCCTGTGGGTGACGGTCAACCTCGTGATTGGCGTGGTGATTGTGGCGGTCACCTTGTTTGGCGCGTCCAGCTGATATTGAGCCCATGAATCCGGACGCACAACAACTTTGGCGGGCACCACGCTGGGCGCTGGCCGTGCTGCTGGCCGTCCTGGGCATGCTCGGCCCGTTTTCGATTGACACCTACATTCCCGCGTTTGCGGGCATCGCCCAGTCGCTGGGTGCCACGCCGGTGCAGATGCAGCAGACGCTGTCGGCCTATCTGTTCGGGTTTGCGTTCATGAGCCTGTTTCATGGCGCGCTGTCTGACAGCCTGGGGCGCCGGCCCGTGGTGCTGTGGGGGTTGGCGGCTTTTACGCTGGCGTCCATGGGGTGCGCGCTGTCGCAAAGCATCGGGCAGCTGGTGTTTTTTCGGGCCATGCAGGGGCTGACGACCGGCGCGGGCATTGTGGTGGCACGTGCGGTGGTGCGCGACATGTTTGCGCCCGAGCAGGCGCAAAAGGTGATGAGCCAGATCACCATCTACTTTGGTGTGGCCCCGGCCATTGCGCCGATTGTGGGGGGGTGGTTGTTTGTGCACCTGGACTGGCACAGCATCTTCTGGTTTTTGACCGGGGTGGGCGTGGTGCTGTGGGCGGCCAACTACAAGCTGTTGCCGGAAACCTTGCACCTGGACCACCGCCAGCCGCTCAAGGTCAGCAACCTGATGCAGGGCTACTGGACGCTGGGGCGTGACCCGCGCTTTTTGCTGCTGGCGCTGGCCAGCGGCGTGCCGTTCAACGGCATGTTTTTGTATGTCTTGTCAGCACCGGCTTTTCTGGGTGACCACCTGGCTTTGGCGCCGACGCAGTTTTTCTGGTTCTTTGTGCTCACCATCAGCGGCATCATGGGCGGGGCCTGGGTGAGTGGGCGCATGGCGGGCAAGCTGGCGCCCAAGCAGCAGATCAAGTACGGCTTTTCCATCATGCTGACCATTGCGATTGTGAATCTCGTGGCCAACCTGTTATTCAAGGCCCATGTGGCGTGGGCGCTGCTCCCGATTGCCATTTTTTCCTTTGGCTGGGCCATGATGGTGCCAGTGGTGACGCTGCTGGTACTCGACCTGCACCCGGACCGGCGGGGCATGGCGTCGTCGCTGCAGGCGTTCATTGCCTCCAGCGCCAATGGCCTGGTGGCGGGGGGCATTGCGCCGCTGGTGATGCATTCCACCGTGGCGATGGCAGCCGCGTCGCTGGCCATGATGTGTGTGGGTCTGGTGGCCTGGGTGGTGATGCGCAAACGCTGGCCTGAAATTGGCCGGATGACGGCCTGACCCCCATCACCCGCACGCCACGCTAAACCGGGCTCATTGAGTTTTGGCAGGCGCCTGCAAGACCAGGTCGATACGCCGCTGCAGGCGGGCTGCCGCCTCGATGTCTCCTCCTGCGTTGGCACGCTTGAGCTGCACGCCCAGCCAGGCCAGCAGCGGGCGGCGCCAGCCCTGGCGGGAGGCGGTCTCGGTGGCGGTGGTGATGTCCGCGGGTGTTAGCTGGCCGGTCTGCAGCAAGACGCCAGCGGCTATCAGTCGTGCCAACGGGTCTTCGATCGCATCCAGTTTGCTGGCCGTTGCACTCAACACGATGGCGCGGTGCTGCTCGGGCAGCAAGGCCACGTTCAGCCCCGTCCATTGACCGGTCAGGTAAGCGGCGTAGGCTTGTTCCGCAGCACCGGCATCCTGGGCCAGCGGCTGGTAGAGCGCGCAGTTGTCAAACTCCAGGCTGGCCACGCGCGTGGCGCAGCGCGTCAGCTCGGCACGGGCCACCAGGTCGGCCCGGCCGGTGCTGGCCATCTCGCTTCGGGCGCGGGCAAATTCAAAGTCGGCCAGGCGGGTGTTCCCGCTCAGGTAATTGTTCGTGAAGCCTTGGAGTGCTGAAAACGCATTGCCTTGCCAGGCCGGTGGCAGGGGCTTGCTGGCGCAGGCGCACAACAGCAGGGCGCAGGCCGCCGTGCCTGCCAGGGAGCGCCAATGGAACGTGGTTGTCATGGCAGCTTGATCTCGGTGTCGCGGGCAAAAGGCCATTTGCGGTTGACCTCGTCCACCAGTTGGCTGACCTTGCGCAGGCTGATCTCCACTTCGCTGCGCAGGGCGCCCAGGTAGGTGGTGGCCACGCGGGCATTGGCGCCCACGGCTTGCGCCTCTACCAGCACGGCATCGACTTTTTGCAGGCTGGCGCGCACATCGGTCAGCACGCTGGTGAGTTGTTTCACGGCGGCCTGGGTACCGTCCATCACGCCGTTGGCACCAAACACGCGCTGGTCGGTTTTGGCCAGCAGGGCGTTGGCGCGGTCCAGGGTGGTGATGATTTTCTTGGCGTTGTCTTCGCTGCCCAGGGCCACACCGAGGGCGCCGTAGCGGCCGTTGAGCCGGTCCGTGACGCTGCGCAGATTGCCCAGGCTGGTGTTGATGCTGGACTCGGGGCCGGTCATGTTCTCCAGGTTTTCCAGCAGGGCGCGGGTGGAGGCCACCAGGCGCGGAATTTCGGCGTTGGTGTCGCCGCGCAGCACCGTGCGTTCGGCGTTGGCGGGCAGGGGCGGGTCGGCCAGCATGCCGCTGAACGCGCGGATGCGGGTCTCGCCCACCATGCTGCGTTCCATGGTGAAGATGCTCGACGTTCGCAGCCAGTGCGCGTCTTTGTGGGGCACGTCAATCAGCATGCGGGCCTTGCCGTCAGCGGCCAGCTCAATGCGCGTCACGCGGCCAATGGGAAAGCCCGAAAACGTCAGCTCCATGCCCACGGTCACGCCCTCGGCGTCATCGGCCAACAGCACCAGCGCCTGTTTGCTCTCGAACACGCCACGCGCATACATCACGTAGCCCAAAAAGCTGCAGGCCAGCAGGGTGATCAGGATCAGCAGCACCACCGCCTTGCGTTCGACGGCGGCAATGGACGGCTCGGGCTGGGGCAGGCGTTCGGATTCGGGTTCCATGCGATACGTCGTGGGGTGGGGCTCAGATGTACTTGACCGCCAGGGAGGCGGCCTCGATCAATAGTAGTACCAAAAACAACCGGACCGCGCCGGGCTGCACCGTGCTGTAGGTGGCGGTTTGCTGGGCGGCCTCCAGGCTGGCCGCCATCGGCACCACGGCCACGGCGAGGCTGAAGAACAGGGTCTTGAGGGCAAAGCCCAGGGTCACCGTCAGGTCAAACACCCGGGCCACGCTGTAGGTGTAAAACTGCAGGCCCCAGGGCGACAGGCCGTACACCGTGAGGTAGGCCAGCACCAGTGCAATCACGCTGCTGACGGTGGCCATGGCCAGCACCGAAAAGGCCTCCGCCAGCACGCGCGGCACCAGCTCGCTGCGCAGGCGTTGCATGCTGAGGGAGACCACCCAGTGCAGCCTCAATCGCCGGTGGGGCTTGGCTTGCTGCTTGAGGGGCTCAGGTGGTGGCAGGACGCCCAAGGCGCCCGCGTTGAACACCATGCCCGAGCGCAGCGCCACAAACATGGCGGCCGACAGCGGAATGAGTTCCAGCACCAGCACGCGCACCACCATCTCCAGCGCGTACTGCGACAGGCCGTAACTCTGGGCCGAGACCACCACGATGCGGATCAGCACCAGGCTCAGCAGCGCGGTCAGCGCCGTGAACCACGGCAGCACCTGCCAGGTGCTGGTGTAGATGTATTGGGACGTGGCCGCGCGGTTGACCCGGTGGTAGGTGGAGGGCGACAGCACCACCACCAGCACGATGCCCAGAAAGTGAACCAGGTGCCACCAGCTGGCGATGCCCTTCATGAGCGCGGGGCCCCAGGCGTCGGGCAACAGGTGGCGGTAAGAGCGGGCAGGCATGGGCGGATGATAGCGAGATGCCTGCCTCGCAAATAGACAAGACGCCAACGGGATGAGAAAGGCATACCGTGAAAGTATGAGCTTTTGTGAGCATCGGTATTGGACGCTGCTGGGGACGGGTGCCTAAACTAGGTCTTGAGCTCTAGGTCATGGCACTGCAAGGCTGAGGGGCTATAGCCATCGTTCGAAGATTTAATAAAAGGAGACAGATTATGGCAATGACAGGAGTACTACGTCCAGGTCACGCACAGCTAAGGGTGCTTGACATTGAGGGGAGTCGCAAGTTTTACCGGGACGTCATCGGCTTGGTGGAAACAGGTGTTGACAGCCAAGGGCGCGTCTATTTCAAGGGCTGGGACGAACGTGATCACAACAGTATCGTTTTGCGTCAAGCAGACACGGCTGGCGTGGACTTTGTGGGTTACAAGGTTCTGGACCGGGCCACATTGGAAAAACTTGAAAAAGATGTCCAAGCCTTTGGGCTGAAGACCGAACGCATCCCGGCCGGCGACATGATGGAGACTGGCGAGCGCGTGCGCTTTCAATTGCCAACAGGCCATCTGTTTGAACTTTATTCGGAAAAGAAGCACGTCGGAAACGGCCTGGGGCAAACCAATCCGCCGCCATGGGGTCCCCAATCCGAGCATGGCATGGCACCTACACGGTTTGATCACTGTCTCTTGTACGGCCCCAATATTGCCGAAAACAAGCGACTGTTTACGGAGGTGCTTGGGTTTTTCCTGGTGGAGCGGATCCTTGGCCCCAAGGAGGTGGGCGAGCCAGAAGTCGGTATCTTTCTGTCCTGCTCGCATAAAACCCACGACATTGCCTTTGTCGAACATCCGGTCCCAGGAAGGTTGCATCACGTGTCATTTCGCATGCCCACATGGGAACGCGTGCAGCGTGCGGGCGACATCATGGGCATGAATAAGGTGGCGATTGATATCGGACCAACACGGCATGGTGTTACACGTGGAGAGACGATTTACGCCTGGGATCCCTCTGGGAATCGCTTTGAAACCTTTGCGGGTGGATATGAGCCCTATCCTGACGGTGAGCCCATTACCTGGACGTACGAAGAGTTTGGCCACGGATTGGACTTTCCTGCAGGCAAGTTGCATGAGAGCTTCTTGGGCGTAGTTTCCTAAAGACGCGTCGCTAACCCAGGCCCGCTCAGCTCTGAGCGGGCCGTTTCAGATATTCCCCTTGAACGGTCGCCAAATTGGCGCTCGGGGATCGGTGTGTCTGAGTTCAAAAGAAGACAAGAAAATTTAAAAAAGAAGGAGACATGCTATGAATGACAGGAAGCCAAAATTAGTTATAAAAAGTGTTGCGCAAGCTGCGCTGATTTTGATCAGCGGCGGTGTCAGCGTTGTACATGCTGGCGAAATAGACTCCGGCAATCCGGATGTGAAAGTGCGTTGGGACAATACATTCAAGTACACGTCTGGATACCGTCTCAACGACCCAGATCAAGGTGTCGCAGCATCGATCCCGCCGCCATTGGGTGGGGCTGGAAATCCAAATGTTGACTTTGGGGATTTGGGTTCCAAAGCCGGTGGGCAGATAAATAGTCGAATCGACCTCTTGTCTGAATTGGACGTGAACGTCAACAAGCAATATGGTTTCCGGCTGTCCGGAACGGCTTGGTATGACGAAAGCTACCAAAGCAGCAGCACAGCATTTCCGACCACCTTCCCGTACACGGTTCTGCCGAACAACAGAGCTGCAATAGCAGGTGCCCCCAACAACCGCATGTCCGACTCCGCCAAGCAACTGATGGGCAACACAGGAGAGATATCCGATGCCTTTGTTTACGGAAACACCGAAGTCGGTGAGGGAATGAAGCTCAGTGGTCGCATGGGACGCCACACGCTTCTGTACGGAGAGTCTCTGTTCTTGGGCGCCAACGGAATTGCGGCTGCCCAAGGACCTGTGGACTTGATCAAGGCTTATTCGGTACCCAATTCTCAATTTAAGGAGATTGGCATGCCGGTGGGGCAGGTATCCGGAAATCTGCAAGTGAATGCCGATTTGTCCTTTGGTGCGTACTACCAGTACGAGTGGCGCCCATTGCGTCTGCCAGCGGCTGGAAGCTACTTCAGTCCGGCTGACTTCGTGGGGGTCGGTGCCGATCTTTTGCTCACACCCACAGGCGGTGCCGCCAACAGAATTGCGGATCAAAAGGGCAATGACTCGGGACAGTATGGAGTGAGGACCAAATTTAAGGTCCGTGGAAGTGACGTGGAGTATGGCCTGTATTTTGCCAATTACCACGAAAAGGCGCCGGTGCCGGTGCTGAATGTCACGGACCCCAATGGTGCATATGGCGGTGGAACCTACCAGTTGTTCTATCAGAAGAACGTAAAAATGTATGGCGCCAGTTTTTCAACCCTGGTTGGAGAAACGAATATTGGCGGCGAAATTTCAATACGCCAAGGGACCCCGCTTGCACCCTTGGGTGACTTGATTGTGAATTTCGCACCAAATGCTGACAACGCGGGAAATTCACCCTATGCATTGGGTAACACCTTGCACATGAATTTGTCTGCCATCAGCGTCTTTCCCGCCACCTCACTGTTCGATGGCGCAAGCATCGTCGGCGAACTGGCCTTCAACAGATTGCTGAAAGTGACCCATAACCCCACCAACCCTGCCTTTGCAAATGGGGTGCTGAACACCACGCATACACGGGATGCCTGGGCTATGCGAGTTCTATTCCAGCCTGAGTACTTCCAGGTACTGCCAGGATTGGACATGCAAGTTCCAATTGGCGTCGGCTACGGGATTTCAGGGCGTTCCGCCGTCATTCAGATCGCTCCTGAAGGCGGTGGCGATGTCAGCGTAGGTCTTAACTTTGAATACAAAAAGACCTGGCGTGCAGGTCTGCAGTTCATGCACTACTTCGGCCCCAAGGGCCCTGCTCCATCGCTTGATGCGGTTACCAATACTTTCGCTAGCTACAAACAGTATTACGCAGATCGGGACTATGTGAGCTTCTCAATCCAACGCACGTTCTGAAAATAAGGAGATCAAAATGAATTCAAAAAAAGCACTGTTTAACGCATCGCTGTTGTGCACCGTCATGGGCGCCTCACTGGTCCATGCTGCCGTGACGCAAGAAGAGGCCAATGCACTGAAGTCCACTCTCACTCCGCTGGGTGCGGAAAAAGCGGGCAACAAGGATGGATCGATTCCGGCTTGGACCGGCGGACTGACGCAAGCCGTTTCAGGCCCGAAAGTGGGCGATATTCCAGTCACCCTGTTCCCCAACGAGAAGCCAATTGCGCAAATCAATGCCAAGAGCATGGCATCCTACGCAGACAAGCTTAGCGAAGGAACCCAGGTACTGATGAAAAAGTACCCGGAATCTTTCCGCGTGGACTTGTATCCAACCCATCGCACGGCAGCGGCACCTCAGTACGTCTATGACAATACGTTGAAGAATGCAACTCGTTGCAAGACGAAGGATGCCGGTAACTCGGTTGAAAATTGTTTTGGTGGTGTTCCTTTCCCTATCCCCAAGGATGGCTCCGAAGTGATTTGGAACTATCACCTGCGCGTGGAAGCCGAGTCCATTGAGCTGGGCTTCAAAAATATTGTGGGAACAGCAGATGGCACTCGGACGCTGGCAACACGCAATGATGAATCGTTCCAGTTCCCGTACTACTACAAGGATGGTTCGCCTGAAAAGTGGTCTGGTGAATACTTCATTCAACGCTTCAGCACGACGGCACCGCCTTTCAAAGCAGGCGAATCACTTGTAATTCGTGACAGCATTGATGCCAAAAATCCGCGCCAGGCTTGGCAATACCTGGTAGGTCAACGTCGTGTGCGTCGGGCCCCGACAGTGGCCTACGATACACCGGATTTTGTAGCATCCGGTGCCAACTACTTCGATGAAGTGCAAGGTTTTCTGGGTGCCGTGGACCGGTATCAGTGGAAGCTGATCGGCAAGCAAGAAATGATCATTCCTTATAACAATAACGCCCTGGTCACAGCCAAAGTGGATGAGGCCTTCAGCAAAAGCCACCTGAATCCAGACAAACTACGCTGGGAGTTACACCGGGTATGGGTCGTGGAAGCGTCCCTGGCGGCAGGCAAGCGCCATGCGGTTCCCAAGCGTCGTTTCTATTTTGATGAAGACAGCTGGGTGCTGGTGCTGATGGATGGCTATGACGCTGAAGGCAAGCTGTGGCGGACTTCACAGGTCACCCCTTTTGTGGTGCCTTCGTTGCCAGGCGTGGTGATGAAACCGGTCACGGTGTTTAATCTGCAGGCCAACACCATGAGCACCGTGCAGGCGCTCAATGAAGAAACCTACCGCCTCGTCAAACGCAAGCCGGAAAGCTACTTCACGGGTGATGCCGTGGCGGACGAGGCATCGCGCTGAGATGAATATTGCGATCACTCGCACCAAACTGCCATTCGGGGCAGTTTGGCTTGCACTATCGATGTGTGTGGGGCCGCTGCATGCTGTGGCCAGCACGCAGGATGCAGCTGACCCTCTGCTAAAGCCCAGCGAAATATCCAGTAAAGCTGCATCCAGCGTGCTGTTGGCTGTCGCCAGATCGGATACCCGAATGGCGGCGGTGGGCGAGCGCGGCATTATTGTTGTGTCAGACGACAGCGGAAAAACCTGGACGCAAGTCGTTACACCGGTAAGCGTCGCATTGACTGCCATTGCATTTTCCGGTTCTCAACGGAGTTGGGCCGTGGGACATGGTGGCGTGGTGCTGCACTCAACAGATGCCGGAGCCACATGGGAGAAGCAGCTGGATGGCCAGCAAGCCGCAGCAGTTGAATTGCAGGCGGCAAGCGCGCAAGCAGCTAACAATGCGCCGAGCGAAGCTGCCGGTAAGCGACTGCATGATGCCAAGCGCGCTGCGCGTGAAGGTGCAGACAAACCTTTCTTGGATGTCAAGTTCTGGTCGTCAATGAGCGGAATGGTGGTGGGCGCCTATGGCGCAATTTTCCACACAAACGACGGTGGTAAAAGTTGGAAATCGCTGCGTGAGCGTATCGATAATCCCAAGGGAAAGCATCTGTACAGCATTACCTTGGCTGGTCGCGACATCTACATTGCGGGTGAACAAGGCGTGTTGTTCAAATCCAGTGACCAGGCCCAGACCTTCACAAAGATCAACACACCCTATGCCGGCACTTTTTTTGGTGTGCTTGATGAGCCCACACGGGGACTCATTGTCTACGGATTGCGCGGAAATGCTTTTGTATCGCACGACGCAGGCAGGAGCTGGAAAAAAATAGAAACCGGGCAGCCGATCACTATTAGCGCGGGCGCCAAAACAGCGGACGGACAGGTCATTCTGGTCGATGAATCCGGACGCGTTTTGCGAGTCAGCGACGATGGACTGACGGTGCAGGTGTTGCCCTTGTCTGTGGCATTTTCGTTTACAGGCGTTGTGCAGGCTGCGGATGGAAGCCTGGTACTTTCAGGGACCCGAGGAACTACCCGTATCAATCCAGAAATTCTTGCAAAGAAATATCCATGAGTCACCTCACATCACTAGCGCTCAGCCCTGTCGTCAAGGACATCGCAGACTTTGATCAAAAGTCCGGAACGATTGCAGAGAGGGCGCTGTTTAACAACCGCAAGCTTATTCTGATTACCTGCCTGGCAATTACTTTGGTCTTGGGTTTTTTGGCCAGAAACCTGCATCTCAATGCAGCGTTTGAGAAGATGCTGCCGACCAATCACCCATATATCGCCAACTATCTGGCCAATAAGAATGAGCTTGGCGGGCTTGGAAACACGCTGAGAATTGCGGTTGAAACCACCGAGGGTTCCATCTTCGATGCCAAGTATCTGGAAACACTGCGTCAAATCACTGACGCTGTATTTCTGTTCCCGGGAGTAGACCGACCGTATATGAAATCCATGTGGACACCTTCCGTCCGATGGACTGGGGTGACGGAAGAGGGTTTGGATGGCGGCCCCGTCATCCCGGATGACTACGACGCAAGCATTGACAGCATAGACCGGGTCCGGGTTAACACCGAACGATCTGGCGAGGTGGGTTTGCTGGTCGCTGCGAACTACAAATCAAGCATTGTGTTGGTACCACTGCAGGATAAAGTTGTGGAGACTGGGCAGCGCATTGACTACGCTGAGTTGTCTAAAAGGTTAGAGACCTTACGCTCAAAATACGAAACTCCAACACTCAAAATTCATATCAATGGATTTGCAAAAGTGGTGGGCGATCTCATCACCGGCCTGCAGCAAGTTTTGCTGTTTTTTGCCGCAGCCATTGCGGTTTGCACCGCGGTGCTGTATTGGTATACCCGCTGCTTGCGCAGCACGCTATTGGTCGTACTCTGTTCCATGGTGGCCGTGGTGTGGCTTTTAGGTATCTTGCCCGTTCTGGGCTATGAGCTGGATCCCTATTCGATTTTGGTGCCATTCCTGGTGTTTGCTATTGGCATGAGCCATGGTGCCCAGAAGATGAATGGCATCATGCAAGACATCGGCCGAGGAACCCACAAGCTGGTGGCGGCGCGATACACGTTCAGGCGTTTGTTCGTGGCCGGTTTGACGGCTTTGCTCGCAGATGCGGTGGGCTTTGCCGTCTTGATGATCATTGATATTCAGGTCATTCAGGATTTGGCCATTACGGCCAGCATCGGTGTGGCAGGGCTGATTTTCACCAACCTCGTATTGCTACCTGTTCTGCTGTCCTACACTGGCGTGAGTCTCACGGCAGCAGCCAGAAGCCTTAAAGCCGAAGAGCCGAAAACAAGCAGTGATTCCAAGACCGGAAAGCATCCTTTTTGGGCCTTTTTGGACCTGTTTACACAAAGAAAATGGGCACTGATTGCAGTTGTTGGCGCCGTCGTACTCGGTGCTGCCGGATTCGGTGTCAGCACGCACTTAAAAATTGGTGACACCAATGCAGGTGCACCAGAACTTCGCGAGGACTCGCGCTACAACATCGACAATGCCTATATTGCCACCAACTACGCGGCCAGCAGCGATACCTATGTGGTAATGGTGAAGACGCCCCAATTTGAATGCGCGCTGTACAAGACACTTACCCAGGTGGATGCCTTGGAGTACCGCCTGCAGCAACTGCCTGGTGTCGAAGGCACCCAGTCACTGGCGGCCATCAGCAAGCGTGCGGCCGCGGGTTTGAGCGAGGGCAGCCTCAAGTGGTACGAAATTCCGCGCAGCCAGGATATGCTGAATGCAGTTATCACACGGGCACCGCGTGAGCTGTTCAACCAAAACTGCGATCTGCTGACGGTCTATGCCTATTTGAAGGACCACAAGGCTGATACCCTGGACCGGGTGGTTTCCACCGTTGAGGCCTTTGCCAAAGAGCAGGATTCAGAGGAGATCCACTTTCTGTCCGCAGCAGGAAATGCAGGCATTGAGGCGGCCACCAATATTGTGGTCAAGAAGGCCAACGTGCAGATGTTGATACTGGTTTATGTGGCCGTGGTGGCTCTGGCGTTTGTGACCTTCAGGTCGTGGCGCGCTGTGATCTGCGCGGTGCTGCCGCTCATGCTGACCTCCGTGTTGTGCGAGGCGTTGATGGTTTTTCTGAATATTGGAGTCAAGGTTGCCACGTTACCCGTGATCGCATTGGGTGTGGGTATTGGCGTGGACTATGCCCTGTACATCATGACGGTAACGCAGGCCGGTTTGCGCCAGGGCGATAGCCTGTCTGAGTCTTACTACAAGGCTTTATTGTTCACGGGGCGCGTTGTTGTGCTGACGGGCATCACGCTGGGAATTGCGGTGGCTACCTGGGCGTTTTCACCCATCAAGTTCCAGGCCGATATGGGTATATTGCTGGCCTTCATGTTCATCTGGAACATGCTAGGTGCACTGATTCTTCTGCCAGCTCTGGGGCACTTCCTGCTCAAGGAGAAACCTGTCTCAACAGAGGAATATGTGGATCCGATGGGACAAATGGTGTAAATCGTCACTGGTGCAAGCGGCCTTTTTCAGAAGGCCGCTTGCCAGTAACAGGGTGCTGTTCGCTGTGCTCAGGGTTTTGTTGCCCAGCACGCAGGTCTATGCCGATTCCGACCCGCAGGGGACTTCTCGGTATCTGAAAATTGCGCGTTGCATCTTCCCAATGACTTGGACACGTATATCGGATGTGGGTTGAATGCAGCAGGCCAGCACCTGACAATTTTTTTCATCATCCACCGAGACATGGTCGCGGCTCATGGGGCGCTTGGTGAATTCTCCGGAAAGAACCTTGACCTTGCACACACCACATCCACCGCCGCGGCAACCAATGGGGATGCCCATTTTTCCTGACCTGGCTAGCGCATTCAAAGCGGTCTCGGTTGCGGCGCAACGGAATGACTCACCGGTTTCACTGAGTATGACGAGGTGTGTGATCACAGGTTCCTCGTGTTTCAAATGGCTTTGAATAAGGGGCTGCGAATTCGCTCTGCGTCGGCTGCGGAGAGAAACTTCTCGGTGTAAATATCCCGCTCGAACAGCCGCCCTTGAATTAGGGTGGTGATGCAAGCATCGATCATCATGGGTGGGCCGCAAAGATAGGCTTTGTGGCCTCTGAAGTCATTGTTGAAGTGCAGCTTCAAGGCGTCATGAACAAAGCCGCGGTGGCCTTCCCAAGCACTGTCCACGGGCTCTCCTGAAAGAACCGGAACGTAGTGGAAATTTTTATGGGTGACAGCCAAGCTTTGCAGCTCTTCGTGGTAATACAGCTCGTCCCGGGTACGCTGGCCGTAGAGCAGTGTGATCGGCAAGTCGAAGTTCTCTTCCAACAGGTCCAGAATCATGCTGCGGGGGCTGGAAAGCCCCGATCCGCCAGCCATGAAGAGGAGTGGAACTTTCGCTGACTTGCGCACGAAGAATCGTCCGTAGGGGCCCGATAGATGGATGGCGTCGCCAACCTCTAGCTGCTCATGCAGATAAGCCGTCCCCACGCCACCCGGAACCATGCGCACGTTGAGTTCTACCTGTTGACCACTTGATGGTGGATTCGCCAAGGAAAATGCACGGCTGATGCCCAAGGTCGGGATGCGCAGGTTGATGTACTGCCCCGCCTGAAAAGGAAGCGCCTCATCCAGTTGTAAAAAATAGGCCTTGATAGTGGGTGACAGCGTCACGATCTTTGACACCACGCCGGAAAAGTCCCGAACCGGAATCGATTGGGCATCCGGATCATCATCAATGTCAGCTTCTATGACGACGTCGGACTGCAGGGTGGCGCAGCACGCAAGCGTCTTGCCCTCATCCTTCTCGAAGTCCATGAGGGCGAATGGAGACGCGTCTCCGTGCTCCACGTCTCCCTCCTTCACCTGGACCTTGCAAGTCGCGCACAGTCCGTGACAGCATGCGTGTGGCATCCACACGCCTGCTCGCAAGCAGGCGTCCAATATGTTCTGTCCCTCCTCTACCTCCAGGGTTCGACCGATGGGTTCAATCAGTAGTTGGTAAGCCATGGCAACTAGAACCCTACGCCAGACAGGCCATCCAGACCAGGACTTCGCAGGCGAATGGAGGCTTTATGCGTGACGCCGTTGTCTGCAAGGGATTTGTCCAGCGCGGGCCTCAGTGGTTGCCCCGAGAGCGTCCACGTGACAGTGGCCCAATCGATCTTTTCAAAATCAGGATGTTGGCCATAGATCGTAGGCAGAACTTTCTCAATCAACGCGCCAAATGGCATCTGGGGCGGAACCGGAATGCACACCGGGGTTGCAAACATCAGATGTTTGTCCCAACCAATATTGAGCAACTGGTTGCCGTGAAACTTGTCAACCGTATCTTTCATCTCGCCGTGGTAGTCGGGGCGAATTGCTGTAACACTCATGTCATTCTCCTTAGGCGCTCTTTAGTTCTGGTGATGTGTCGGGGGTGGACGGCGAATGCATATTGGCAGGCCGCTTGGTCCACAGCTCCCAATTCACGGCGTCGATATGACCGGCGAAGTCTCCGCCATCCACACCGGGATTGATACCCATGTATTTGAGCGCCTCGACCAGCGGATTGAAGTCAGGGGCGCCCGGATTGACGCCTGCGTTGAAGTAGTTGCCCTGGTAGATCTGGTGCACAGGAAGGTGTGCGTGCACATACTTTTCGGGTTCCTTGCAAAAGATATCTTTGCAGCCGTCCGAGCAAAAGTGGAACTTGTCGCCCAGGTAGGATTCTTCGCGGTAGCAAATCTCAGTCGGGTCATCCGCCTCGGTAAACAACAGCGGCCATTGGCAGGTCTGACAGAGTTGTGGCAGGGTAGCGTTCACAAAGGGTTTGCCTTGGCGTTCAAGTTCGGCCCAGTGTTCGTAACGTGGGCGGTAGTACTTGTCAAAGGTGTCCGGATATTTCAGGGACATCCAATCCATCTCTTCTGGCGATGGCAGCCAGACGGGGAAACCAGCAGCATGGCGGAATTGGTAAAAGGTGCTCCAGAGCTGATGGCTCACATGGCCCTTTTCCTTGACGGTCACTTCCCAGTGCTTGGGCATGCGAATGCCATAGCGCGCCAGATCAGCAAACAACGCACCACCGTTTTGTTCGAAGTAAATGTCCCATGCTTCACTCCACGACATGACGCGCTTGGGCAGCATGTAGTCCATCATGGCGGCGATCAGGGTGAGCAGACGGTAGCCACGCCAAAACCACTTGTCGATCCAGCCTTGCACGATAGGCACGTTGGCAGGGTCTTGCTCCAACAGGAACTTGATGACCTCGATCCCCAGGGTCATGTGCCGCGCCTCATCGGACTGCGCAGAGAATCCAAAAGATACGGTGGACATGTCGCCGTTGTAGGCCGCACCTGACATCCAAGGCATGAAGACCAGATTGGTCAACACGTACTCAAACGAGAAGCAAATGGCGATGATGTATTCGAAGGGGCCGCTGGTAATCGCATCCTCGAAAAAAGATTTTGGAATCGACAGGTACCAGGCTCGATCGAACTGATGAGGAAATTCGGCCATGCCGGCAAAGTACTTGTTGTAATGGCTTAGCGCATGGATCTGGGTTTGCGCATGACGCAGCTCATCAATGGCTTGCATTTGCGCGGCAATGCGGGTGCCCACGCCGGGAAACTCGCGCCCCACAATATTGAAGCCACGGTGCGCCGAATATTCCAGGCCGATCACCCCGTTGATGAACAGTTTGAGTGCCTGCAGGTAGCGGGCATCGCTGACATTGAATTGGCCGTTGTTTTGCTGGAACGCATCAATGATGGCGTAGAGCTTGCGTTCCTTCTCGCCTTGATACTTCCAGTATGCATCCATGGTCAGACGAAACGGGTCTTCCCACTTGTCCCAGTCGTGGATTTTGATGCCTTCAAACTTGACGGCAGGGAACAGGGTGTCTTCTGTCTGGTAGCTGGGCTTCCAGCCCAGATCACGGGTCAGCAGGACGTAGTTCTCTTTGAGGGAGAGTTTTTTGGTAGGTGTTTGGGGTGTGGTCATTGCAGACTTTCTAGAGGTTTATGCAGCGTTCCACTGCAAAATAAATTCGTCTTCAGTCTCATCCAGCGAGCCGGACAGAGAGATCAGGTTGATTTGCAGCTCACGCAAGTCAAAATCGCGCCCCAGGCGTTCCTCGACAGATTCACGCTTCACGACCAGTCGGCCGGGCGCGTCAATCTTCACCATGGCGGGGTATTCATGCGCCACTGCAAGTGGGTTGTCTGCAAGAATGGCCTCCACAATGGGCAGGGTGTCGTTGTTGGCCTGCAGGGCGATGAATACGGGTTGGGTGCTGGCGTTCACAATGCGGCTCCTTGGTCCAGAAGACCTAGCTTTACCAAGCGGGCGCCCAACCTGGCGTTGACTTCAGCCAGCGCGTCGCTGCCTGAAGGACCCATGATGTCTTGTGCTAGCGGTGAAAGGGCCAACACCAATGCAGCACGCCATTGGTTCACCCATCGCTGCACTATTTCGCGGTTGGCATCGCTCTCGGCAAGCACGGGTTTCAGCACAGCGTCCACCCACTTGTTGGACTCCTCATGCCAGCGCGTCAGATAGTCCAAAACCGTTGACAGGCCCGGGCCATGTTCGGCCGAAAACTTGCTGTCGAACTGGTTGAAGAACAGGGCATAGACCAAGCTGTCGGAAACCAGTGCCTGGGCTACGATGACTTCAAACCAATCACGGCGAGCCATCATGTTTTCCACTTCGCGGCGCAAGGGTTGCCAATTCGAGTGATCGGTCCAATAGCGTTTGGCCTCAACCAAAGACACCCCCGAATTTCCATCCACCAACAGCCCGATACGTGAGATGTGCTGCGCCATACCCAGGCGGTCCATGGTGGCCATGCTGGCGGCCTGTGTGATGGCGGTTCCCCAGCCATAGGCAGAGACCAGACAAAGGTTTGTGTTGGCACCCCATTCAAAGTGACGCAGAGGCACGAGCGCAAACACAATGGCCTTGCGTGCTGCGTCTGGCAAGGAGCGCAGCAATTCCCGCTTCTCGGCAAACTCTATTTGTCGGTCCACCGCATCTTGCTGCTTGGCCCTGGCAATGGTCCAGCTTCCGTAGTAGTACTGGCGTGGATCTTTCAGTGCGTACCAGTCTTGCATTTTAACTGCGGTGCGGCGCTTGTCGTACAGGTCCCGCTCCGGGTCCCACAGCGGCTTGTAGTGGTAGTTGACTTCGGACTGGATGTCGTAGGTCCCCTCCTGATAGCGAGATGCAGCCTTGTCGCCAAAGCGTCTGGCAATGTGGCCATAGGTGTTGCGCAAGGGCTTGACCGCCTGCACACGAATTTCAACTGTCATGGGTGTTTCCTCTTGTGGTTTATGGGGGATGCAGACCGGGCTCAGTCCTGCTGGCCAGGCAGGCCGTAGCGCCATTTCGCTTGTTCCGCGTCAATCTGCGCCCCTTGTTCGGCAGTCAAGAATTGCACGCGATTGGTGGCGCAAAATTCTTTGAAGGCCAGAACCGGAAGAATCAAATCGACTGAGAGTTCGGGGTCGCCGATGGCGAAATCAAACTCGACAAATCCGTCATCCCGCGTTTGCCTCTCGCGCACAAATCGCGGTAACTCACTGCGCAAACGTGAAAAATTTAGAACCGTCAATTCTTGTCTCCTGATGTGTCGCGGTGCGGACGTCAACGTGTATGAAGGCGCTCATCTGAAGCGCGCAGAATTTGCTTTGCGCATCGTCATTTGCGAGGACCGTGCCACGCTTGAATAACCTAGGGAAAACACCGAGAAATAGCGATGAAAATTACCAGATATGAGCGCTTATGTGAACGGCTGAAGTGGTTCTTCATATGTTGTTGGTTCATCTGTATCTTTTGATGCATTGTTCAGATAGCATTCCATGCGACAAGTGTCTTATTTGAAACAGAACGCAATGACGGAACCGCATAAAAAGTCGAACAAAAATGATGACTACGCGTCTCTCTCAGACCTGGCATCTCGTATCCATTTCAGCGCGAAGGAAGGGCGCATCTGGCTGGATGACCAGCGCATGGTCTTGCTTCATGCTTCCGCTTTGGGGGTGCTGCGGCGTGAGCTGATTGATTCGCTGGGAATAGACAAGGCGCGTGGATTGATTTCTCGGATTGGCTACAACTCGGGCTCACATGATGCAGACTTGGCACGCAAGTTGAAGGGCTCTGCAAAGCCCAGTGATGCGATCCTTGTTGGTCCACGGCTGCACATGTTGGAAGGCGTCGCGCGGGTCGAACCGGTACGCCTTGAAGCGGATGTAGAGCGTGGACTCTTTTCCGGTGAGTTTAATTGGCATGGTTCGGTCGAAGCGGAGGAACACATTCACACCTATGGAATAGGTGCCGGCACTGCGTGCTGGCAGCAAGTGGCCTACGCGTCAGGCTTTGTCAGTCGCTTCATGGGTCGCCCGGTGATGTTTCGTGAAATGCAGTGCATGGCTCATGGCGCGCCGCATTGTGTGATTGTTGGCAAGCCGGTGGAAGAGTGGGGTGAGGCGGAGGTAGACCTTCGCGCTTTGCGGGCCGATAGTTTGACCAGTGGGCTAAGCGTTGCGAATCGCCCGGCTAGCGCGCAATCTCCTCAATCTCTGCTTGACGACGTGGATGTCGTTGGTGTCTCCGCTGGCTTCAACGCGGTTTGTCATATGGTGCGAAGAGCGGCGAAAACCCAGGCGACCGTGCTCTTTTTGGGAGAAAGCGGTGTGGGCAAGGAAGTCTTGGCACGCAGCCTGCACAGAATCGGGCCGCGGGGCCAGGGGCCGTTTATTGCGCTTAATTGTGCAGCCCTCCCCGAAGAGTTGATTGAGTCGGAGCTTTTTGGCGTGGAGAAAGGAGCCTATACCGGTGCGCTGTCGAGCCGACCGGGGCGCTTTGAGCGCGCGGATGGCGGCACTTTGTTCCTGGATGAAATAGGAATTTTGAGTTGGCCAGCCCAGGGTAAGTTGCTGCGGGCCTTGCAAGAACGGGAAGTAGAGCGCGTCGGTGGAACCAAGCCGTGTAAAGTGAACGTGCGTGTGGTTGCTGCCACCAACCTGGACTTGCGCGAGGCGGTCAAGGCTGGGACGTTCAGAGAAGATCTGTTCTACCGGCTGAACGTCTTGCCGGTGCACGTACCTCCCTTGAGGGAGCGCCGTGAAGACATACCCGTTTTTATGAATTACTTTTTGCGCAAGTTCAACCAACGCGATGGGCGTAGCGTGTCGGGCTTCACAGGGCGGGCGATTGACGCGCTGTTGGCCTACCACTGGCCTGGCAATATTCGAGAGCTTGAAAACCTGGTGGAGCGCGGAGTGGTTCTGGCGTCGGATGACGGGGCAATTGACATTACTCACTTGTTTGTAGGGGGGGAGGCGTTGGAGGGTGATTGGCTGACACTGAACCGGGACGGGTCTCTGCGCGCCAGCAGTCTGTCGCAGCAGGAAGCAGGCACACCGCACACGACGGAGGATTTGGGGCAGCGTGTCGTGATGATGCTGGGTGAGTCAAAAGATGCTGGCATTACACCGCTCGATGAAGTCGAGTCGGCGCTGATCACCAGTGCCATGAAGAGAACAGACGGCAATCAGTCTGCAGCCGCACGTCTTCTGGGTCTCAGCCGAGCGCAGTTGATCTATCGACTCAAAGTGCTTAGCCGCAGAGATGAAGATGCGCACAGAGACACTGGAACAGAACTTGCATGAAGTGTGCTTGGCTGTAAATATAAAAATATTCAACCTATCGATTAACTAAAGCCGTGGGTTGGCTCACTCACCTGTCTTGGATACAAATACATGGATCTTCGCCACCTCAAATATTTTTTGGCTGTTGCCGAAGAATTAAATATTGGAAAGGCAGCAGCCCGGCTGCATATTTCCCAACCACCACTCACCCGAAATATACGGGCACTGGAGAACGAGTTTGGCGTTGATCTTTTTGTGCGAACCGCCAAGGGCGTGGAGCTTACTCAGGCCGGTGCGATGTTCAAGGAAGAGGCTGCTAATATTCGCATGCTGTTGGAGGCTGCCATTGACCGCGTACAACGCGCGGGCGAAGGCAAGCTCGGCAGAATTGATATCGCCATATTTGGCTCGGCGATTTACGACATTATTCCCAAGCTGCTTCAAGCCTTCAAGAGCAAGCTTCCCGGTGTCAATATCGTTTTGCACACCATGAACAAGAGTGAGCAGATAGAGGCGCTGCGGCAGCGGAGGATCACGGTGGGCTTCAATCGCATGACCTCGCCGGAGCCGGATATTGGCCGAGAGCTGGTGGCTACAGAGAGGCTATTCATCGTTCTGCCAGAAGGTCACCCGCTGAGCAAATTAGCGGCTATTCCCTTTCGGGCCCTGGGAGAGCACCCGCTGGTTTTATTTCCCAATGTAGGACGCCCTAACTTCATAGACCGCGTGTTGGAACTTTGCAAGCAGCAGGGGTTTGAGCCTAGCATCTCGCAAGAGGTGGGCGATGCCGTCACGGGTATTGCGCTGGTTGCCCGAGGTTTTGGCATCACACTGATTCCTGAGTCAGCCGCTAACGTCGTACGGGTTGAGGGAACTGTCTACAGGCCCTTGGCCGACGCGCCCCAGGCGGTGGTTGACCTGAGTTGTCTGTACCGGGCCAGCGATCAGTCGCCGTTGTTGCAATCCTTTTTAACGGTGGTGCGGGACTACCGGGCTACTACCTCTGTTGCTTAAGGGCGCAAAGGCTGCAGTTGCGCGTCAAAGTCATTGAGCTTGGGAAAGGACATGGGTTGCAATGTGTCCAGTTCATCCAGTGTTTTGGTGAACTGGTGCAAATAAGTTTCACGCGCAGCTTGGCTAACGTAAGGCACATGCCATGCGACAAAAGGCGGGAAAACGGTCATGCCGGTATACGCCAATGTGCCCTGCAACAAGGGTCGTAGCATGTCGTTGAGCGGCCCATGGATGCCGCCTTTCGATAGCATGTGTTCCTGGCCGCCAATGGTGGTTGATAGCAGTACACGTTTACCCAAGAGGCCGCCACGGTCATAGAAGCGCTTGCCTCCATACACCAGGCCAGATACCAGCACGCGGTCTATCCAACCTTTCAATATGGCAGGTGTAGAAAACCAGAATATGGGGAAATTCAAGATCAGCAGGTCACACCACAACAGCTTGGCTAATTCATTGCGCACATCGACGGGCAGGCTGTCGGTTTCATTCGCATGGCGCTGTTCCAGTGCGTACACCAGGTAGTCCGGTTGTTTGCGGTTCTCAAAGTCAGCGGCAGCGGCAACCGGGTTGAAGCCTGTGGCATAGAGGTCAGAGACGCGGACCTCATGGCCTAACGATCGGAGGTGATAGGACGCGGTGGAACACAGGGCCGAAGAAAATGACTTGGGTTCCGGATGGGCGTGGACAATAAATACATTCATGGGATATGGTGTCTAGGCAGGGGCTGTGGTGAGCGAAGGCGCGGCGCTGGCCTGCCTGCTCTGAATTTCGGCCAAGCGCATCTGGCTGGCGGGCACGCCGCCAATCGACCAGTATTGCGGTGGTATGGGCCAGCAGCCACCGCGAACATTGACGCGCTCCGAGCCCAGGATATTCGCCACCAGATGGGTAAAGCCTTCCAACAACTGGTGGCATTCATCGACAGGGCGTCCCTCCAGCACCAGGAAGTGAAAGTAGGGCGCATCCACCGGGCTTGTTGCCACCAGTTTGCCGCCCACGGCAGCATGGCTGGGGCTGTGGAGGTGTGCGAACACACGCACACGGTCTATGGGGCTCTTCAACACATCAGCATACATCTGACTGGCAGAGGTCAGCAGTTCGGCTATCTGCGCATCGGTGTGAATTTTCTCGACCAGATGAAATTCTAGTATCGGCATTGCTTCAACCTTATGGTGTTGTCGTTCAGGAAATACCCTTGCGCCTGCCTGCATCCATGAAGAGGGTGCTGCCTGCAAGTGCATCCGCTTCAGGGGCCAGAATCGTGGAAATGGCCCAGGCCACTTGCTCTGGTGTGGTAAATGCGCCAATGGCAGACTCTGTTCGCATGATGTCCAGCACCTGGTCCGGCGTCAGGCCATCTCTGAGCGCACGGTCATTGGCAACGCGTCGCAGGCGCTCGGTATCTGCCGGGCCGGGGGCAATGAGGTGGGAGGTCACACCCCGCGCCCCATAGGCCCACGAAAGCTGGCGCACCAGATTGGTCAATGCTGCATTGGCCACCCCTGCCGTACAGGCATAGGCACTCGGCTCGAAACCGTAATGTCCTCCAATGGCCACCAACCGGGAGCCGCGAATCAGATGAGCGTCCACGGCACGGACCAGTCGGAGCATGCCGCCCACCTTGATGTTGACCGCATCCACCACGGCGTCGGTCGGTGCAGTCAAGACACCCCCAGCCGTGGCAACACCGGCACCTTGGACCACCATGCGCACGGGGGCATCCAGGCAGGCGCGGATGGCATCGATGGCGGAGTCATTTCCAATATTTGCCACACAGGGCCGTACGTCATTGGAAAAGGCCGCCAATTCCTTCAGCGTCTGGTCCGTACGCGCAACGGCGACCACCTTTAAACCGGCCGCGAGCAACTTCTTTGTGATAACCGTGCCCATGGCACCGGTGCTACCAATGACCACCGCAATTTCTTTTGTACTCATGAAGTCAATGTCCCAATCCAGCGGCGTGGGCCTTCAATAGTCCGCGCTCTTTGGCCATGGTCATCGCCGTGTCTTCGATCATGTCCTCCTGGCCGCCAATCATCTTCTTGCGACCCAGTTCCACCAGGATGTCGCGCGCAGGCACACCGAAGCGTTTTTCGGCACGCTTGGCATGCAGAAGGAAGGTGGAGTAAACCCCGGCAAAGCCCAGCGTGAGCGACTCGCGGTCAACCCGCACCAAGTGATCCATCATCGGAACAATGATGTCCTCAGCCACATCCATCAGCGAAAAGAGGTCCACACCGGTTTCAATGCCCATGCGGTCACACACTGCGAGAAAAACCTCCAGGGGTGTATTGCCTGCACCGGCACCAAGCCCTGCCACCGAGCCGTCAATGCGGCTCGCGCCGGCTTCAATGGCCGCAATGGAGTTGGCAATACCCATGCCCAGGTTGTGATGGCCGTGAAAGCCGATTTCCGTTTCTGGCTTCAGCACTTCACGCAGCGCGCTGACCCTGGCTTTGACGTCGTCAGGCAGCATGTAGCCCGCAGAGTCGGTGACGTATATGGTCTGAGCCCCGTAGGACTCCATCAGCTTGCCCTGCTGGGCCAAGTTGACCGGATTGTTCAGGTGGGCCATCATCAGAAAGCCCGTGGTGTCCATGCCCAGTTTGCGCGCATAGGCAATATGCTGTGGCGAGGTGTCCGCCTCGGTGCAATGGGTGGCGACATGCACGCTGCGTGCACCGCAATCGTATGCAGACTGCAATTCCCGCATGGTGCCCAGGCCTGGTATCAGCAAGACAGAAATTTTTGCCTGCTTCATCTTGGGGACAACAGCCAGTAAATATTCTTCATTGCTCGCCAACGCAAAGCCATGCTGCAGGGAGTTGCCGCCCAAGCCACCTCCATGGGTCACCTGAATCAGAGGCACTCCGGCTGCATCCATTGCGCTGGCAACTTTCACCATCTGTTCAATCGAAATTTGCTCACGTTTGGCATGCATGCCGTCGCGCAGGCACATGTCATGCAGCAAGACCTTGCGGCCTTTAAGGTTGGAATCACTCATTACACGGTCTCCATGGCTTTAAGCTGAATTTTTCCTGAAATTATTTCTTCTGCAAACATCTCGGCGGTCCGGCATGCCGCCGCCGTCATGATGTCCAGATTGCCTGCATATTTAGGCAGATAGTCACCAAGCCCCATGACCTCCATGAATACGGTGACGCGTTTGCCCTCAAAGACGGGGCCATTCACCAGGCGGTAGCCGGGGACGTACTTTTGCACTTCCTTGATCATCTGCAACACCGACTCGATGATGGCTTTTTGCTGCGGCTCGTCTTCGGTCAGGCAGTTGATGGTGTTGCGCATAATCACCGGTGGATCGGCCGGGTTGATGATGGCCAGTGCCTTGCCTTTCTTGGCACCACCAACTTGCACTATCGCATTGGACGTAGTGAAGGTGAACTCGTCCAGATTGGCGCGGGTTCCCGGGCCTACCGATTTGGAGGAAAGGCTGGCCACAATTTCGGCATAGCCCACGGATTGGATGCGTGATACAGCGTTCACAATCGGTATGGTGGCCTGGCCGGCGCAGGAAATCATGTTGACATTCATCTCGCACTTGTCGGCGTGTTGGCGCAAGTTCACTGGCGGCACGCACAGCGGTCCAATGGCGGCCGGTGTCAGGTCGATCATCATCACGCCTAGCGCATTGAGCTTGCGCGAGTTTTCGGCGTGCACATAGGCGGAGGTGGCGTCAAAAGCGATTTGAATGCCGTCTTCCAGGACGTGGGGCAAGAGGCCATCCACACCCAGGGCGGTGGTCTTCAGGCCCATGCTGCGGGCGCGTTCCAAGCCTTCGGAATTCTCGTCAATGCCGACCATCCAGACCGGCTCCAGAACCTTGCTACGCTGGATTTTGTAAATCAGATCTGTACCGATATTGCCGGAGCCAATCAGGGCACATTTTATTTTTTTCATGTTGTCTTTCTCGTAATTTAGGATATTGGTTTCTTTTCGGCACGTTCGCCAGCGGTCACTCCCGCTACAGCAAAGTCTTCCAGACCATGTTCGGTGATCAGGATGCGAACGGTGTCCTTGCTGACGCCCAGCGCAGTGGCTGCGGCTTCTGCCACGGCGGAAACGACACGGCGTTTTTGCTCGACCGTACGGCCGGTCATGAGATGCATCTCAATGATGGGCATATCTTTCTCCTCCTATTTCTTTGCACTGTCTTTGCTTGCGCGTTGCCTGGCAGGCAGGTTGTTAGCCAAAACGCACGGACACACTTCCGAGTTCCTGGTAGCGCGCTGATATGTGGTCGCCGGGCTTGACGGCCACGGCTTCGGTGATGCCGCCGCTCATCACAAAGCTGCCGGCGGGCAGGTCTTCGCCGAGCTCGTGCAGTACCTTGACCAGCAGCGCAATGGCATCGGCCGGGTTCCCCATCACCGCAGCGGAGGCCCCCATGGTGACAACTTCGCCATTTTTCTCCATGACAACACCCAGTGTGCTCAGATCGATTTCGTGGGCGTAGCGCGCTCGACCTCCGGCCACATAGCGTGCCGAAGATCCGTTGTCGGCCACCACGCTGGGCAGGTCAAACTTGAAGCCCGAGAAACGCGAGTCAATCACTTCAATGGCGGGCAGTACGAAGTCGGTGGCAGCCAGCACCTCGTCGCGTGTGACCTTGGCTCCGGCCAGACGTTCCTTGGTTACAAACGCCACTTCGCACTCCACGCGCGGATGCACCAGGTCACTGGTTTGCACCACCGAGTTTTCGGGCCTGGCCATGTCCGCCAATAAGAAGCCGATGGAGGGCACATGCACGCCCATTTGAATCATCTTTGCCTTGGAGGTCAGGCCGGCCTTCCAGCCCACTTGGCGCCGCCCCTGTGCAACCCATCGGTTGCGCAGTTCAATTTGCACCGCATAGCCATCGGCCAGGTTCATGCCGGGAAAATCGTCGGTGAGCTTGGGGATGGCGCAGGCATTCAGTTGGGCCGTTTCGATCCGGTCGGTCAGCAGCAAGATGTTGTCGCGGGTCAAGGTGGGGTTCATACAGCGCTCTTTCCATGGAAATGGGCGCGGCACATGCCGAGTCCGCCCACATGGCAAACCAGTTCGTCACCGTCGGTGACAGGAACCAGTGAAGATTGGGACCCAGAGAGAATGATCTCGCCTGCGCGGAAAGGAAGACCCAGGCGGCCGAGTGTGTTGGCCAGCCAAACCACGGCGTTCACCGGAGAGCCTTGAACCGCCACGCCCACGCTGGTGGAGTGGAGTTCACCGTTTTTTTGCAAAACCATACCAGCCATGGTGATGTCCAGTTTGCGTGGATCGCCTTTGGCATCGCCCAGGATGAAGACACCGCAAGAGGCGTTGTCGGCCACCGTGTCCTGAATCTTGATCTGCCAATCCTGTATGCGTGAATCTACAATTTCAAAACAGGGCGTGACATAGTCCGTCGCACGGATCACGTCGCTGGCCGTGATGCCAGGACCGACCAGATCGTGTTTCAACACAAACGCCAGTTCAGCTTCTGCCTTGGGTTGTATCAGGCGGCCCAGATCAACGCCTTGGGCCTCGGTGCACAGCATGCCGGAGGTCAGTTGTCCAAAGTCAGGTTCGTACACACCCAGGAAGTCCTGGATGGGCTTGCTGGTCACGCCAATTTTCTTGCCGATGATGGACTCGCCCGCGTCGATTCGGCGGTTGACCATGCGGGACTGAATGGCGTAGGCGTTTTCAATGGTGATGCCAGGTACGCTTTCCAGCAAAGGGCGCACCACACGCCGCGCCAGCCAGGCCTCATAGAGCAGATCTCCATAGGCTTCGATTTTTTGTTGATCCATGTTGCCTCTTAAAACTTGATACAAATGTTGCGCGTATCGGTATAGAACTCCAGGGAGTGGACGCCACCTTCCCTTCCAATGCCGGACTGCTTGGAGCCGCCAAAGGGGGTGCGCAGGTCGCGCAGGAACCAGCTGTTCACCCAGGTAATGCCCACGTCGACGGCATGGGCCACGCGGTGGGCGCGTCCGAGGTCATTGGTCCAGATGGTGGTGGACAAGCCGTATCGGTTGGCGTTTGCCAGGCTGACGACTTCCGTTTCGGTATCGAAGGGGCGGATGTGGCAGCAGGGGCCGAAAATCTCTTCCTGCACCACCGATGCGCTCTCTGGCAGGTCGGTCCAAATGGTGGGTTGCACCCAGAAGCCGCTTTGCAGCGCGGTAGGCATATCGGGTACACCACCGCCAGTTACCAGGGTGGCCCCTTCGGCGATGGCCTTGGCGTAGTAAGACAGCACCTTTTGCCTGTGCTCTTGGCTGATGAGTGGGCCGTAGTTGGCACCTGGGTCGTTGGGACGTCCGTATTGGACCGTTTCGCATTTCTTTTTGAGGGCCGCGACAAACGGCTCAAAAATGGAGCGCTCCACATAGACGCGTTCGGTGCCCAGACAAACCTGGCCGGTGTTCATGAAGGAGGAGCGGAAGATTCCTTCGACTGCATCATCAAAGTTGCAGTCCGAGAAGACGATTCCGGCATTTTTTCCGCCTAATTCAAAAGACACATCACGGATGCCATTGGCCGCCGCTTTCATGATGGCCGTGCCGGTGCGCGTCTCACCTGTGAAGGTGATGGCGTCGACGCCTTCATGTTGGGTGATGAATTCACCGGCTGCATTCGGTCCGAATCCGTGCACGACGTTGTACACACCGGGCGGGATGCCAACTGAATTCATGACTTCACCGAGCAAGGTCGCGGTTCGGGGGGTCTCTTCCGAGGGCTTCACGATGACGGTGTTGCCGCAGGCCAGCGCCGGGCCCACTTTCCAGGTCATGAGCAGAAAAGGTGCATTCCAGGGACTGATGACACCGATCACGCCTTTGGGTTTGCGCACGGCGTAGTTCAATGCGCCCCGTCCGTCCGGCGTATCCATCTGGAAGGACTCGGTGGGCACGTTCTTGACAATGTCGGCAAATACCTTGAAATTGGCCGCACCGCGTGGCACAAAAGCGTGGGCAATGACATGGTGGGGTTGGCCGGTATCGGCTTCCTCGGCCGCCACAAACTCATCAAAGCGCTGGGTGATGCCGTCGGCCACGGCATGCAGCATGGCCACACGCTTCTCAACGCTCATGCGGCCCCATTCACCCTGGAGTGCACCCCGCGCAGCGATGACGGCGGCATCGACCTCAGACAGTCCGCCCTCGGCAACCGTGCCCAGCAAGCTGTTGTCCAGTGGAGAGCGTTTTTCGAACGTTTTACCGCTGGTGGATGGGACAAACTGACCGTTGATGAAATGAAGTATCTCCTGCATAGCTTGCTCTCTTGGTTTGAATAGGTAGTTTTTTCAATGCGCCACGGTAGTTTAGGAATCGCTGCTTGTGCGGTCCAATACCTTCGGTTGGTATCACTCATACCACGATGGTATGAATCACTCGGCGTACAAGCGCGGGAATGTCCGCTGCGCAAATAGACAAGACGCCAACCCGCCTGAATCGCTATACTGTGTATTTGTACAGTAAAAATCAGTGATTTCTCATGGCTGCCCGCCCCTTGCTCCATCCCGCTGCCGACTTTGGTGACGCCGTCTGGCGCGCCGATGAGCTGGGCAGCGCCATGGGGACGACGGTGGCCACGGGCCACCCCGCGCTGGACGCGCAGTTGCCGGGTGGTGGCTGGCCGGTGGGCGGCATCAGTGAAATTTTGCAACTGCACAGTGGCCTGCAGGAGTGGCGCCTGCTCTTGCCCGCCTTGCGCCAGGTACAACGCGGGCCGGTGCTGCTGGTGGGCGCGCCCCATGTGCCGTTTGGCCCGGGCTTGGGCGGGCAGGGTTTTGATGCCCAACGCCTGCTGTGGGTCAAGGCGTCTTTGGCCAACGAGCGCCTGTGGGCGGCCGAGCAGGCCCTGCGCTGTGCCGATGTGGCCGCCGTGCTGGCCTGGCTGCCGCAGGCGCGGCTCGACCAACTGCGCCGCCTCCAAATTGCCGCGGCGGCGCACAACAAATTGTTGTTCGTGATGCGGCCCGCGCAGGCGCAAGGGGAGTCGTCGCCCGCCGTGCTGCGCCTCCTGATCTCGGGTTCGGCAGGGGCTGACAGCACGCTCGATGCCTTGCAGGTGCAGGTGCTCAAGCGGCGCGGCCCGCCGCTGGCGCACGTCCTGCAGTTGCCAGCCCGCCCGGCACGGCTGGCCACCTTGCTGGCCTTGAGTGCGGAGCAGGGCGCGTCTGCGCAAGGCGTTCAACCAGGAGGGCGTGATGCACTGGATTGCCTTGCAGCCGCAGCCTGAAGAGGCCGACGCCGCCTTGACCGCCCCCCAGCTCGCCGACCCCCTGGGGGCGCTGGGCTGGTGGGCCTTGCAGTTCACCCCCAAGGTGGCGCGGCTCGAAGACGCCTTGCTCATGGAAGTGTCGGCCAGCGAGCGCCTGCTGGGCGGGCGCCAAGCGATGCTGCGCCATATATTTACATCAAACAAGCCGGTAGCCTCCGTCCACTGTGCGCAGGCAGCTACATCTTTGATAGCGCTTGCCCGCCTGCAACTGACCAAGTCTGTGCCGCGCAAGCCGAATGAATTGCCGCTGTCCACGTTGGCCGCCGCCCGCGCGCACCTGCCCACGCTGGCGCGCATGGGCTGCACTTGCTGGGGCCAGTTGCGCGCGCTGCCGCGTGGCGGCGTGGCACGGCGTTTTGGTGCGCCCCTGCTGGATGCGTTGGACCGCGCCTACGGCGACAAGCCCGAGTTGTACCCCTGGCTGGAACTGCCCGACGTCTTTTTTGCCAAGCTCGAACTGGCCGCGCGTGTCGACAACGCCCCGGCCCTGATGTTTGGGGCGCGCCGCCTGCTGGCGCAACTGCACGTGTGGCTGCAGGCCCGCCAGCGCGGCATTCTGGCGCTGGAGCTGGGCTGGAAGATGGATGTGCGCCGCCAAGACGCCGCCCAGGGCCACCTGGTGCTGCGCACCGCCGAGCCCACGTTGGACATGAGCCATTTGCAGCGCCTGCTGGCCGAGCATCTGGCGCGTGTCACGCTGCACGCACCGGCCTTGTACCTGCACCTGCGCTCGCTGGAAACCGCCGCCCTGTCCGGCGCCACGGCCAGCCTGCTGCCTGACGACGTGCGCCAGGGCGACAGCCTGCACCATTTGCTGGAGCGACTGAGTGCCCGGCTGGGCGCCGACCACGTGCTGCACGCCGTGCCCTGCGCCGACCACCGCCCCGAGCGCATGCAGGTGTGGCAGCCCGCATCAAGAACGGCATCTTCCACTTCATTTGAACGTGCTATTAATTCAATAGCTACTCCCGCACGTCCTGCCTTGGCTAGAGGCCTAAAAGGCATAAAAAAACAAGAAAAGACCGATGTCCTGTACCCCACCTGGCTGCTGCCGCAAGCCCTGAAGCTGCCGGTGCGCCAGCACGTGCCGCAGTGTGAGGGACCCCTCACCCTGCTGGCCGGCCCGCAGCGGCTGGAGGCCGGGTGGTGGGGTGTGGCCCAGGACGATGGCGAGTGCGCCCTGCGCGACTACTTTCTGGCGCGCAGCGAGCAGATGGGGCTGCTGTGGATTTATCGCGAACGGCTAGGCGGGCAGGGTGGAGCGCAACGCCTGGCGGGCGCGCGGTCGGACTGGTATTTGCATGGGGTGTTTGCGTAGGGCGTTTGTCTGTCATACCAAGGCCAGCACCACTGACCCTATCGCGGTGACTGCGCCCAACGCCAGCACCCAGGATCGAATTCGCGTGGGCAGAACGATGGACAGCATGATCATCGCGAACCCGAAAAAAAAGACGCCGTTCCAGATGGCGGGCCAACCCTCCGAGATCACGATACTGCCTTGGCGTGTCTTGCCGACAGACCGCTCCTGCAGGATGATGAAGACGCCGAATGCAGCTACTGCAAAGGAGAGGCAGCCAATCAAAATCACTTCGCTCAGACGCGGTTTCCTGGGTTCTTGTTTGGTCGGTTTCATGGTGCGTCAGCGTTTGGCTGAGGTGAGGATCAATTTAACCAATTCTGACTGTACTTCGTCGTCGTGTCCGACCAAAACGTGGCCGCCGGTGTTGTACCCGATGAACCGGGCGCCTTGGATCTGGCTGGCGGTGTACTGCGCACCGTCGAACGTGCCATAACCGTCATCACGTGCGCTGATGATGAGAGTGGGGGCGCGAATCAGCTCCAGGGAGTAGCGAGTGCTGACGTTGGCCAGTTGTGAGTCAGCCTCCAGACCCAAGGCCCGAACTGACACAGGCAGGATGTTGTCGGCCATCGCATAAACCCGCGCGCGTTCTTGTGGGCTGGCGACCTTCACCTGATCGGGGGGCGTAGCCTGAACGATGCGGAGGATCTGGTCGCGCGCCACCTCAAGGCCCGCCCAAAACAGGAAGTCAGAGCTGATCAGCCGCATCAATACTTTCCCGACCCAGGGCGACAGCGGTGAGGCCACCTCGGCCTGTGTGCTGGGCTTATAGGCAATGGGCACGATTAACGCGAGTGCGCTGACACGGTCCGCATGGCGGATGGCCATTTGCATCGCCGACAAGGCGCCCGCCGAGCCGCCAATGACTCCCGCCTTCTGAATGCCCAGCGCGTCAAGCAGGCACGCGTGCGCATCTGCCTGGGCCGCAGCTGATGTCTCCGTTGGCATCGGCGTGCCCAGATAACCGAAGCGGGACATGGCGATGACCCGTATGCCGTGGCGCACCAGAGGAGCCGCGAAGGCCATGCCCTGGTCGTGCCCGCCGCCGCTGCCGTGAACCATGAGCACGGGTGTGCCGGCGCCCGCCTCTTGATACTCAATGGGGCCGCAGCGGGTTTGGGCCACCACCGCGCCCTGGGCGGCACGGACCTTCGCTTGCGCGATGTCACGGGTGAATTGCCACCAGACCAACCCGGCCGCGATCAAGGCGGCGACGGCGATGCTGATGGTGAGGGGGGTGGTTTTTTTCATCAGAGTTGAGGATTTGTCTGTGGGTGGTTCTGGTGTCAAGTCATCTTATGAAGCCGACCCCGTGCGCTGTTGACCCAACGCAACACAAGTCGCCAGATGGCAAATGCTGGAACCTCACCCCATGGTTGGGATGATTTCTTTATACTGTACGAATAAACAGTTATTTGTCAAAACCAGTGATCCGAAGCTTCATTGCCGAGGTCAGTGGTGACCGAACCTCATGGAGCCCTTAGCCCTTTTCGCCCCTTTGCCCGACTACGCCGAACTGCATTGCCTCAGCAACTTCAGCTTCCAGCGCGGCGCCTCGCACCCGGAAGAGCTGGTGGCGCGTGCCGCGGCGCTGGGCTACACGGCGCTGGCCATCACGGACGAGTGCTCGGTCGCCGGGTTGGTGCGCGCGCATGTTGAGGCCAAAAAGCGGGGGCTGAAATTGCTGCCGGGGGCCGAGTTTGCGGTGGAGGGCGCCACCCTCATCGCCTTGCCGCATGACCTGGCGGGCTGGGGTGACCTGTGTGAGTTCATCACCTGTGCACGCATGGCCGCGCCCAAAGGCCAGTACCGGTTGACGTGGGCTGACGCGCCCTGGCATCTGCTGGCAGGGTGTGAGGTGTTGCTGGTCTTGCCATCTGCTATCAATATGGAAGCTGCTTGCGCACTGTCCATCAGGGCTAGAGGCTTATTTAGTATAAATTTGTGGTTGTGCGTGAGCTTGCTGCTGGGGCCGGACGATGCGCTGCAGTTGCACCAACGCACGCAGGTGGCCGCCCTCACTGGTGTGCCGCTGGTGGCCACCGGCCAGGTGCACCTGCATGTGCGCTCGCGCAAGCCGCTGCAAGACGTGCTCACCGCCGTGCGCCTGGGGACGACGGTGAATGCGTGCGGTTTTGCGTTGCAAATCAATGCCGAAGCCCACCTGCGTTCGCGCGAGCGCCTGGGCCGGATTTACCCGCCTGCGCTGCTGGCCAACACCCTCACCATCGCCGCGCGCTGCAACTTCAGCCTGGACGAGTTGCGTTACCAGTACCCGATGGAAACCGTCTTGCCCGGCCTGAATCCCGCGCAAACACTGCGCCAGTTCACGCTTGAAGGCGCACACACACGCTACCCGCAGGGTATGCCGCCCACCGTCGAGAAACAGGTGGACCACGAGCTGGCGCTGATTGCCGAGCTGCAGTTCGAGATGTATTTCCTGACCGTGCACGACATCGTGCGTTTTGCGCGCAGCCGGCACATCCTGTGCCAGGGGCGCGGCTCGGCCGCCAACTCGGCGGTGTGCTACTGCCTGGGCGTGACCGAGGTGGACCCGGCGCATTCCAACCTGTTGTTCGAGCGCTTCATCAGCCGCGCCCGCAACGAGCCGCCCGACATTGACGTGGACTTTGAGCACGACCGGCGCGAAGAAGTCATCCAGTACATCTACCAAAAATACGGCCGCGAGCGCGCGGCCATTGCAGCCACTGTCATCAGCTACCGCCCGCGCAGCGCCTTGCGCGACGTCGGTCGGGCGCTGGGCATTGGCGAGGCCCTCATCACCGCCATGGCCAAGGAGCACCCCGGCATGTACAGCCGCGAGTTGCTGGCCGAGCGGCTGCAATCCGCGCTGGACCATCTGGGTCCTGCGGATGACAAACCGGGCACCGCGGTGCTGGACCTCTGGCTCGATTTGAGCCGCCAGCTGCTGGGTTTTCCACGCCACCTGAGCCAGCACGTGGGTGGCTTTGTGCTTACCCAAGGCAAGCTCACGCGCCTGGTGCCGGTTGAAAATGCCGCCATGCCGAACCGCTCCATCATCCAGTGGGACAAGGACGACCTGGACGCCATGGGCCTGCTCAAGGTCGATGTGTTGGCCCTGGGCATGCTCAGTGCCCTTCGCCGCTGCCTCGATCTGGTCGGCCAGCAGCGCGGCACTGTTCTGCGCATGCAGGACATTCCACCCGACGATGAGGCCACGTTTGACATGATCTGCCAGGCCGACACCGTGGGCGTGTTCCAGATCGAGAGCCGGGCGCAAATGTCGATGCTGCCGCGCCTCAAGCCACGCTGTTTTTACGACCTGGTGGTGGAGGTGGCCATCGTGCGCCCCGGCCCCATCCAGGGCGGCATGGTCCACCCCTACCTGCAAAACCGGCTGCACCCGGCACAGGTGGTGTACCCGTATCCGGCGCTGCGCCAGGCGCTGGAGCGCACGCTGGGGGTGCCGATTTTTCAGGAACAGGTGATGCAGATCGCCATGATTGCCGCTGACTTTACCGGCGATGAGGCCGACGACCTGCGCCGCTCCATGGCTGCCTGGAAGCGCAAAGGCGGCGTGCACAAGTTTCACGACCGGCTGGTGGACCGCATGGTGCTGAATGGTTATGACGCCACCTTTGCCGAAAACATCTTCAAGCAGATCGAAGGCTTTGGCGAGTACGGATTTCCGGAGAGCCACGCCGCCAGCTTTGCCCAATTGACTTACGTGAGCTGCTGGCTCAAACGTCACGAACCCGCCTGCTTTCTGGCCGCCTTGCTCAACTCGCAGCCCATGGGCTTTTACCCACCGTCCCAACTGGTGCAAGACGCCCAGCGGCACGGCGTTGAAGTGCGGGCCGTGGATGTGATGCACAGCACATGGGACTGCACGCTGGAGGGGGCTGCGGTGCGTTTGGGTCTTTGCCTGGTGGACGGCCTGAGCCCAGCCGCTGCAGAACGCCTCACCATCGCCCGCGCCGCCGCCCGCTTCACCAGCACCGAAGACCTCGCGCTGCGTGCCGTGCTGGATCAGGCGGACCTCAACGCCCTGGCCGCAGCCGACGCCCTGGCCGCCCTGTCGGGCCACCGCCGCCAGCAGGTGTGGGATGCCGCTGCCCTGCAAGCGGCGCCCCCGTTGTTGAAAAGCGTGCCGGTGATGGAAGCGTTGTTGTTGCTACCCGCCGCCAGCGAGGGCGAAGAAGTGGTATTTGATTACGCCGCTACGGGACTCACTTTGCGCCGCCACCCCTTGTCGTTGCTGCGGGAGCAGCTATCAAAAATGAAGCTGCTCACGGCCACCCAACTGCGCGACTTGCCCAGCGGACGGCTGGTCCGCGCCTGCGGGCTGGTCACCATGCGCCAGCAACCCCAAACCGCCAAGGGCGTGGTGTTCGTCACCCTCGAAGACGAGACCGGTTCGGTGAATGTGATCGTCTGGAAAAGCCTGCGCGAGCGCCAGCGCAACGAACTGCTCAAGTCACGCCTGCTGGCGGTCTACGGCATGTGGCAACGCGACGAGGAGAGCGGGGGCGAGGTGCGCCACCTGATTGCCGGCCACCTGCGCGATCTGACGCCCTTGCTGGGGGGACTGGCCACGCAGAGCCGGGAGTTTCATTGAGGGCCCGCCCGCGTTTTCAACGCACCGGCAGGACAAGGGCTGCTATGTTTTTGACGGCCTGCGCCAGGGGCACGTTGGCCCCGCTGAGTTCAATATCGGGATGCTCGGGGGCTTCATACGGGCTGCCCACGCCCGTCATGTTCGGCAACAGCCCGCTGCGGGCTTTTTTATAAAGCCCTTTGACGTCGCGCTGCTCACACACCGCCAGCGAGGTGCTGACATACACCTCGATGAAATTTTCTGTCCCAATGAGTTCTCTCGCCATGTCGCGTTCTTTGCGAAAGGGCGAGATAAAGGCCGTCATCACGATCAACCCGGCATCCATCATCAGTTTGGCGACCTCGGCAATGCGGCGGATGTTTTCCACGCGGTCCGCGTCGTTAAAGCCCAAGTCCCGATTCAGGCCCTGGCGGACGTTGTCGCCGTCCAGAAGGTAGGTGCGCAGGCCTTTTTGATGAAGTTCGACCTCCAGCGCGTTAGCCATCGTTGATTTACCCGCACCCGAGAGCCCCGTGAACCAGACAACACTGCCTTTGTGACCATTGAGCTTCTCGCGCGCAGGGCGGCTCACCGACAGGGCTTGTGTGTGCAAATCGGTTGAAGGATTAAAACTGTACTGGTTCATTCCTGCCACGCCAATGATTTGTCTTTGGCAGCGGCGCAAGCAATGGTGTCATTCATAGCTGATATTTTTTGCCTGTCACAACAACCAAACGACTGCAAAACGCACTGTAAATAGTTCATCAAAAATTACGGCAGGGCGAAGTTGCGTTACTCGTGCGCCCTTTCATCTTAAGTGGATTTCCGAACGCTACACGCCAAATTCGCTCGTCGATTTTTTTTACACTTTAAATCAAAACTTCACATGAATCCAACCTAAAAGCTATTTTTCGGGACCTAAGTCATTGATTTTTATATCAGGTTAAAAATTCTCTAACAAACGGCTCGTTTTTTGCTTGGATTTATTTTATCGGCTCCCGGTAAGTAAGTTCTTAATAGTGTCAATTTTTTAATGAAGGAGAAGAAATGAGTGCTCAAAAATTCAAAATTGCCGCCATTGCGGCCGGGGTTGCAGTAGCCCTGCTTGGGACTTCAGCGCAAGCATCGCATTTCCGCGGTGGCGCTTTGGTCGGTTCGGTTACAGCTAGCGGATTGATTACTGTAAATGCGACTACATTTTGGCGTCCTACAGCTGTTGATGCTGTGAACAGCATAAGTACGTTTTCAAAGGTCGGCTCCAGCGTCCTCGATACGTCCGACACGCGCTTCACCAAGGTGAGCGAGGTGTTCTCCCGCCAACTGACAGGTGCTGGCCTCTACACCTTCAGTGCGAGCAACTGCTGCCGTGTTTCAGGTCCAATCAACAGTTCTTCCAATACCTGGACTTTGAATTCAGGCATCTTCTGGAATGGCACTACTGCCAATACCCCGATTCTGTTCAACTTCTCCAATGTTCAGCCTGAAGTTGTGCGTGGAACTGCCTACAACGATAATTTGGATGCAATTGCTGGTGCGGGTCTGACGTTATCGTACGATCAAGTTCTCAACGCCGGCATTTCTTCTCAACCTCCCGGATTCACAATCGACCCTCTGACGGGCGCATTGAGCATTCCAATTGGATCCACAACACTGGCCAACTATCCTGACAACACCTCGAATGCGGGTGCTGACGCGGCATTTAGCGGAAACATCAAAGCTTCTGATGGAAGCTCTGTAGAGTTTGAGTGGCTATTTGATGCGGTAGCAACTGCTGGCAATTTGGCTCCCAGTGTGAACGATGTCATCATCAACGCCTTGGTCGGTTCTACTGTTTCCATAGTTGCAACAGCTGTTGACGACGGACTTCCAACCAACACCTTGACTTGGACTGATATTGGTCTACTGAACCCGTTGGGGACTTGCAGCAATGCACCGACTTTCAATGCCGCGTCACAGGCCTTTGCATGGAACACAGCCGGATGCGCGGTAGGTTCCTATCTCTACCAAGTTGCAGCGTCAGACGGTCAAAAGTCTGATAACGGAACAATCACCGTCAACCTGTCGAACCCGAACGGCAATGCTGTTCCTGAACCTGATAGCTTGTATCTGCTCGGCTTGGCTATTTTGGGACTTGGTGTGGTTTCGCGTCGCCGTAAATCATAATATTTTCCGCCTTGACCTGATAATAAGCTCCCCTGTCAGGGGAGCTTTTTTTTGCTTCAAAATTATTCACTTACTCTCATCATTTCCAAAACGTATGACTGACGTTTCACCAAAAAGAAATGACCAATGTCCCTGCGGCAGTGGAAAAAAATACAAGCATTGTTGCCATGTGTTGGCTGTGTCTGTCAAATCAGTTGACTCTCCTGCGTCGACAGCGGCCAACGCAAGTCATGCGCTCATTCTTCTACAGCAAGGGAAACTTTCGCAAGCCAAAAAACTGCTCACTGATTTGATTCGAATTGAACCCAATAACGCGATGCACCCCTATTTGCTGGGGTGGGTTGCAATGCAAAATGGGAGGCATGCAGATGCAGCTGCCGCTATGCGCAGGGCAATAGACTTGGGCCTTGTTGATCCAGCCACTTTTTATCATTTTGGGTGCGCCCTTGCAGCATTGGCTCAGTACACAGAGGCTGCCACCGCATTTGAACAATCGTTGGCTTTGAAACCGGATTTCTTGCCCGCCCGGAGCAATTTGGCGAACTGCCTTTTTGAGCAAAGAGCATTCAATCAAGCGGAGCGGCACTACCGCCTTACGCTGGAGAGCGATCCCTACAATCTCGTTGCGTGCCATAACCTTGCGCAAATTTTTTATCTTACGCAGCGCATTGATGAGGCGATTGAGTATTTTCAGTTGGCGACCATCGCTGCGCCTGCTGTCGCTGAGCTGTGGGCCAGTTTGGCCACCATGCAGGAATCGGACAATCGGTTGGATGCGGCTGAATCCTCGGCCCGGAAGGCTCTGAGATGCGACCCTCATAATTTGACCGCTTCTGTTGCCCTTGCGCGAGTGTTGCGTCGGCGGGATCAGCCCGCGAATGCGTTAGACGTGCTCACGGCACACAATATTCAAGCCAATGCGAATAAATCAGCCGTTGCCTATTGGGCGGAACAAGGTCAAGTGTTGGAGATGCTTGGTCGATATCGCGAATCATTCGACGCCTATGCGAAAAGTAAGACGCTTCTTGCGGGCTTAAGCCTGCACCAGTATGACCACAGTGCTGCGCAGCAAGTGCTCCGCTCGGAGCGTTCGCTGATAACGCCCGACAGATTGACTGCGTGGTCATTCCGACCGCAGTTGGTTACTCCGACGCCCTTGTTTATTGTCGGCTTTCCTCGCTCGGGGACAACCCTCTTGGAGCAGATGCTTGGGTGCCATTCCCTTGTTGTTCCCTGTGGTGAATTGGACACATCAATTGAGCGAGAGGCCAGTCGTCCAGGCTATCCGCAGGACCTGGTTGAGTTGGATGACTTGAGTCGCAATGAACGTTTGCTGAAATTGCGAGAAAGCTATCTTGATGTATCCCGCAGTCACGTCGGGCAGGCACAGGGAATCAAATACGCCACTGACAAAATGCCACTCAATTTGATGCGAATAGGACTGATACGGGTATTGTTTCCTGAGGCGCAAATTGTCCATGTCATTCGTCATCCGCTAGACGCTGTGGTTTCGGCGTATTTCACGCCATTTCAATTTGGCAACGAGTGGTCCCACAGGATAATTGATACGGCTCAAATGTTCGTGGACTCCTGGAGACACGCGCAAACAATGAGCAAACTGCCTGGAGTGAATTTTTTGCAAATCCGGTATGAAGACTTGATCTCCAACCCGGAATCGGTTCTGAGGCATCTTCTTGGCGCCTTGCAGCTTGATTGGGAGCCTGAGTGCCTCAACTTCAATCAAAGTAAACGCATTGCGCGGACTGCAAGTTATGCTCAAGTGAATCGAGCGGTTTACCAGACCTCAAAAAGACGTTATCGAAATTTTCTGGATTTCATCGATAGAGAAGCATTGGATGTGTTGATGCCTGTTATCACGGATGCTGGTTATGAGTTTTAGATGTCGGATGCCTGTTGAGTTCAGTGGCGTTTTGATGACTAGCGATTTGCCGAACTGAGCTTTCAGTCTGCTTAAAAAATTAAAGGATTAATTCATGTCACGCATGTCACTCACTTGTTTGATCACTCTTGCATTTTTTGCTGCAACGCCTGCTGAAGTGGCCGCTTTTCCAATTACCCAGAGTGACGCGCCCCAGGTTCTTGGAAATCCGTTAGATCCTTGGAGTGATTCTTCGATTTTGTCTGAAGCGGTGAAGCTGTTAAACCAGGGCAAACGAACCGAAGCAAAGGCCAAGTTGGCGCAATTCCTCAAGGAGTACCCGAATGATGCTCGTGGTCCCGAGCTAGCTGGCATTCTTTTGTTGGAGGATAAAAACTACACAATTGCAGCACTTTCTTTTGAGCGTTCTCTTAAATTGAATCCCCGTAACCCGGGTGTAATGGCAAAACTAGGTGTGTCGCTTCTGCTTCAGGAAAAGCTTCAGCAGGGGGAGGCTAAGCTGAACGTTGCAATAGCCATGCTTGACGGGGAGCCTTTGGCCAGGCGGTATCTTGGATGGTTGGAGGAAAAGCGAGGGAATTTGAAAGCGGCTAGCGTTCATTACTTGGCTGCTATCAAGGGCAACGGACTGCCTGTCAACTCACTGACTGAAACACATCTTGCTCTGAGCCGCATTTACAGCGCTACCGATCGAAATCAAGACGTCGTGCGCCTCATGGCGCCACTTGTGTCTAAAGCGGGTGCTGGCCCGCTGGGCCCAGCGGCAAAAATGCAACTCGCACTTGCTTATATCAAGCTTGGCCGTGACGAAGCAGATCCCTTGATCCATAGCCTCGAGCACAGTCTAAAGTCGGACAATCCAGATTTTAGGTATCTGATGGCAAATGCAAAATTCGATACCGATCCTGAGGGTGCTCGAAATATTTTGCAAGCCCTTGTTAAGTCAGATCCCGTCTATTCCGGTCGTGCGGGGTTAATGATTGCGCGCAGTTATGCCGTACAAGGTAAAACTGCGCTTGCTTTGAAAGAATTGGAAAGCCTTGCCGCAATAGCTCCAAAAAGCGAATTGCCTGGCGTTTTGACTGCATTGATTGCCGTCAATGTTTCGGCGGGTAAGGCTGCGGATGCGGGGAAGGTCATGGACGGTTATTTCAAAAAGTACCCTGATAACCCAGACGTAGCGTATTTGTTGGCGGAGACCCGACTTCATATGGGAGATCCAGCCGGAGCACAAACTTTGTTGCAACAGCTGGTAGTCAAAACACCTAAGAATGCACAGGTTTTTTCACTGCTAGGTCAAATTGAGCGATCTCAAAAAGCTTTTCCGCTTGCTGAGCAGCACTTGAAAAAAGCTACTTTGCTGGATTCTGGTTCTGTCAACTCGTGGATAAATCTAGCGGGCGTTTATATGAGCCTAAATGATCGGACGAGAGCAGAGAATACCCTTAAGACGGGGCTTGGGGTGAATCCTGGAAATGCTCAACTTCAATATGAATTGGCCGGTTTTTATGATTCCTTAGGAAATCGAAAAGAGGCGTTGACCTTGTACAAGACTATTCTTGACGCCAATCCAGCCTATATTCCAGCATTGAGTGGCATGACTCTTGGTTTGGCTGAGAGCGGTGATTTGGTACGTGCCAAACAATATGCTGAGAAGGCTTACAAAGTCGGACAGCGAGATCCCGTCTTTCAGGACGCCTATGGATGGACGTTAGTGCTAAATAAGGAGCTTGAAAAAGGACTGCCAATGTTGGAGCAGGCTTCTCGTGGAATGCCGGATGACGCTGTAACTTTGTATCACTTAGGTGCTGCCCTACTGCTTGCTGGCAAGACGGATGATGGAAAACATGCACTCCAGCGCTCACTTGCCGCGAACCCCCCCGAAAATGTGCGCGGGAAAGTCCAAGCCCTTTTAAAATAGAGGTGTTGTAAATCAATTTCGCGAATGCGCAAAGTGAGCGTCTTGCGTGTGACTTGTCTGCTATTGGTTGCTGAAAATTAAAATCAAGTATTTTTAGTGCAGAGGCTTTCTGATTGGCGACTTTGACTTTGGTGCAGACATGAAGAAAATCATCCCAATTTGAGTCCTACAATTTTTTCTCAATTGATCGTATATAGGCTTGTTGCGGGCTTGATTTTCTGCTTCGTTGTGGTCGTTGTGGACGCACTTGGTCGACCCTACATGCCGCGAATAGCCTTTGCCATCAGGCAAATTGACCATGGCTTATCAGCAAAGCCGATATTGAGCGTTATCCGCCAAGGTCACATTCCCATGCCGCCCAATACCCCGGCTGCTCACGCCAGCAGCCTGTTGGCCATGCTGCCGGGGCATCCAGCCGCACTGATGGCTTTTTGGTTTGCCGGCACGGTCGAAAGTGCCCCCGACGTCCAAATTGCCGCTTCGCAATTTGACCGTGCCACGCAGCAGTGGAGCGAGGCGCGCTTTGTGGTGAACCGGCACGCGATAGGCCAGCAACTGGGTTTTGGTGTCCGGCGACTAGGCAACCCGGTGGCCTGGCTGGATGGCGGGGGCAAGGTTCATTTGTTTGTGGTGGCGACGGGTCTGGGTGGCTGGGCAGCGGCGCGCATTGTGCATTTGCGCCAAAGCAATGAGGGCACCGACTTCTCGGCACTGTCGTTTGATGTGGTGCGCGTGCTGCCCTTGTCGTGGTTGTGGAACACCAGCTTTCTGGTGCGAACTGCGCCGCTTGCCCTGGCGGACGGCGGCATGGTGCTGCCAGTACATTTCGAACTGGGGATCAAGTACCCGGTGGCCTTGCGGTTTGACGCCGAGGGTGAATTCAAGGGCATGGCCCGGATCTCCAGCCGCAAGCACCTGCTACAGCCCACTTTGTTGATGTCCAGCGAGTCGCGCTGGCTGGCCCTGATGCGTGACCAGCGTCCTGAGGGTCGGGTGGCGGTGGCGCAAACAGTGGACGGCGGGCAGACCTGGGCGGACCTGCCCGATTTGGCCCTGCATAACCCGGATTCTTCGATTGCAGGCCTGGCGCTGGCCTCCGGGCGTATGTTCCTGGCCCACAATTCCTCGCCTTATTCACGTTTGGCACTCGATCTGAGCAGTTCAGCAGACGGCCAAACCTGGTCCTTGGACCAGGCGCTGGCTCACGGCTCAGGCCAGGATGAATTCTCGTACCCGGCCATGGTCTGGGCAGAGAGCAGCTTGTGGGTGAGTTACACCGACAAACGCCAACGCATTGCATGGCAGCGGTTTTCTGTGGCCGCGAGCCCCAACTGAGATCTTCAAACCCGATGGATATGAATTCGTTGTTGAGCAACTTTCTCGCAACCAACAACCCCTTGTGGCCCAACCCTCTGGCTACGCGTGTCGCTTTGCAGGTGATCTGGGCCCTTGTGCTGGGTAGCGGGGCAGGGCTGTTGGCATACAAACTTGTGCGGTCTTACCGGCTGGCTGTGGTTTTATGCGTGATGGTTTGGACATTGGTGCCTGGCAGTCTTTCTCCCGCCTACTGGCTGGGCCTGGCATTTCAAACCCCCAGCCTGGTGAGTGGTGTCATGGGCCTGGTTTATCTGTTCACCCTCTTGCGCCGCGAGCCTGTGCGAGGCCTTGCCATAAGCGCAGGGGAGAGGGGCATCTTGCAGGTCTTGACGATCTGCGCCGTGGTGCTGGGCTGGGTGCTGTTGCTGGACACGCTGGCCTGGCTGCCCGTTTCGGTTTACGCGTGGGGTTTTGGCACGGCGTCATTTGCCCTCGTGACCGTGTTCATCGTGTTGTTGTGGACGCTGTCCGGGGGACAGGCAGCGCACCGTTCCGCGCGCCTGAGTGCCCCCGCCATGGTATTGGCTGTCTTAGCCTTGTTTGTACTGACACGTTTACCCACCGGCAATGTATGGGACGCCTTGCTGGACCCGTGGTTATGGGTTGCTCTGCAGGTGTCGTGGCTTTTCAGGGCTGTGCGTTGGGTGAAGGCGGCTTGGCGCCGGTCACCACCCATTCGCGCCTGAATAACCACGTTTGTGGATACCACAGGTTGGCGAGTGTGATTTCGCCGCTCCGGTGGCGTCCTTTGACTTCCCAGCGCGAGCCGATCACGGTGCACGCGGGGGCACAAGGCGGTGCCTGTTCGGACGGCTCAGCCTGCCACCACACCACCGCATCGTAAGTTGACAACAAACGCGTCAGTTCAGCGGCCATCAAACCCGGTTGGGCGTGTGTCTTGTCGTCAAGGTCGTAGGCTTCAAAGCGGTTGCCCGGCAGCAAAAACTGGAAGCGCTCAAATTGCCCGTTGAACCCGTTGGGTACCGCAACACGTGCACCGCGCAGGGCGGCAACCGTTGACAACTCATAGTGGCCGGATGCGCCGTTCAGGGGCATGGTGGTGAAACTGAAGCAGGCGTAAACCGCCAGCGTCGCCGCCAGAGTGCAGGCCTGGGTCCAGCCTGGTTTGCATAAACCGGCCGAGACGATGCCAAGACTGATGGCAACAGCAAGCATTGTCACGCCCAACGCAAGGCTGCTCCCCATGCCCACCTCATGGGCGGCCCAGGCGATGCGCCCCAGTACACCGATAAAAATACCGCACAACAGCAAGGACAGCACAAACCATCCCCGTGCAATACGCTCCCACAAAAGCGCCATCATCATGGCCAGCGCAGGCATGGCGGGAATGACGTAACGGGCCGACCGCTGGCTGGGCAGCGTGAAGACGATGAGCCATACCGCCAGCCAGACCAGCAAAACCACCATGTAGGGTGACAGTTTGCGGACGGCGCCAGCTTGCCCCAGGCGTTGGCGAAGCGTCTTCAGCCCGACCCAGATCAGACCCAGGGCGACAAACGCCAGCAGACCCGCGTTCTGCACATAGGCGAGCAACTGCGCCCACATGCTGAAGCCACCGCCCCGCAATGCGGTCTGCCAGTAGCCCGCACTGTTGTTCATCTTTCCGGCGTTCTCACCGATGACAAACTCTTGCCACACGGCCGCCGGATCCGGGTCCAGCACAAACCACAGGGCAAAAATGCCCAGTGCCATCACGGCACTCAACGTCACTTTGCCTGTGGTTTGAATCACCACCCGCCAGTTCAACACGGGCGAACTCAGCAACTGCGCGCACCACAGCGTGGCGGCTGCGGGCGCAATCAGCGCGAAGGATTTGTAGGCGAGCCCCAGGCCCAGCGCCACACCAAACCCGGCGTGGGTTAGCCAGCTCAGGCTGGCCACGGGCGATGCCGCAGGGGCCCGCAGCCGCTGCCACAGCAGCACGAACAGGGGCAGGTTGAGCCAGAAGGTTTCTGGCGCGCTGGTCAGGTAGGTGCGGCCAAACCGGAAGGTGCAAAAGAACGCCAGGTACACGCAGGCGGCCAAACAGGCAGTGCGCAGGTTGCCCGTTATTTGTCGCACCGTCCAGCCTACCGCGCCAGCAATCAGCAGCGTATAGATCAGGCTGGGCAGCCGCAAGGCGCCCAGGCTCCAGTGGTTTCCCCAGTCGCCCGCCACCATCGCCTGCCAGAACAGCAGGGGCGGTTTGGTGTTGCGCATGTGGTCCAGTTCGGACACCAGCGGCAACCAGTGGCCGGAAGCGGCCGTCAGACGGGCAATGTGGGTGTAAACCAACTCGTCGCCGTTGGTGGGCGCGTACTGGCCACCCAATTCGAACACGTAGACAAACACGGCCTGGAGCAGCATGGCCAGCCAGGCCCATGTGGAGGTGTTCAACCGGTTGTGTTGCAGCGGGTCCAGCGAGCGAGAGGTCATGCCTTATTTTTCCGGGCGATGGCGAAAGGTCCAGCGGTCATTGGCCAGAAAGTTGCTCACGCTGGCCAGCAGAATGGCCAGCACTGTGGCCAGCAGGTAGGGCACAAAATGCGCCAGCCACAGGGCCAGCCCGTATTGCAGGGCAATCCCCAGCCAGGAGGCCATTGCGTACTGGCCCAGTTGGGCCAGCAAATTGCGCAGGGTGATGGCTTGCTCCTGCTCGGTGGAGGTGGCGTGCAGCCGGTCTGACCAGGTCCACAGCCGGTTCCAGGTGAAGTTGTTGACGGTGGAGACGGCAATGCCCACGGCCATGGACGCATAGAGTCGGGTGCGATCCGGTTCGATGAAGCGAAACAGGTGCTCCTGAAAACTGTACAGCACCACCAGGTTGATCACCGTGCCACTGGCGCCCACCAAGCCAAAGCGCACATAGCGAAAGCTGTGCAACCAGTCGATCAGCGCCCAGAGGCGCTCGCGTGATGTGGGTCGGGACAGGGGCATGAATGGGGCCTGTCAGGGCTTCAAAACCTGCAAGGCATCGGCCAGCACCGGGTCGGCGGCAAGGCGTTTGAGGCATTGGTTGTCGCCATCGCAAAAAGTCTCGCGGTGGTTGTAGGCGCTGAGGCAGGGGGAGCAGGCCATGCCCGATTCGAGCACGGTGGCGCGGGGCCCGAGTGGGCCGTACAGCCGACCGGTTTCCGGGCCAAAAAACACCATGGTCCGAATGGGCGTGAGGCTGGCAAAGTGGCCGGGGCCGCCGTCGTTGGTGATCAGCAAATCGGCACCATGAAACAGCATCAGCAGTTCACGGATGCTGCGGGTGTAGCCCGTCAGGTCCACACAGAATTCACTCTGGATCTGGGTCAACAAGTCCTTGGCCAACTGGGCGTCGTCACGCAAGCCAATCAGGCCCACGGCATGTCCGGCCCGGCACAGGCCACGCGCCACCTGGGCATAGTGTGCAGCGGGCCAGGCGCGCTCGGGCAGCAGGCCACCACCGGCATACAGCAGCACAATTTTGCGCCCCTGCAGTGTTGGATGGTCCGTGAACATTTTGCTGCGGTAGGCTTGCAGCTCGGCGGCTTCAAACGGCACCGACAGTTGCGTGTCCACCGGCATTTCGCGAATGGGCGCAGCCTTGTTGCGCGGCATGCCATTCGCTTCCAGCGCATCGACCAGCGATAAAAATTGCTTGCTGATGTGCTGGTACGGGTTGTAGGGAATGGCCTTGTTGATGAAGCTGCCGCGGTACAAGCCTTCTTGCGTGTGCGGCGTGAAGCCGACACGCACCGGCGCACCGCTCATGTACGACATCAGGCTGCTGATGCGGGAAAACAGTTCGCAGTCGATCACGGCATCCAGCGGCAGCCGGCGCAGTGCCATGCTGACGCGCCAGATATCCCCCAACAAACCGAGCCCTGCGCTGTCGTCCAGCGAATGCAGGTGTTCGGCTTGGGCCAGCCCCAGCAGTTTGGCCACTTCCTGGTTTTTCTTGAGTTGCAGCACATGCAGCGTGGCGCCGGGGTAACGCTGGCGCAGCGCCGCAAACATGGGGCCAGCCAGCACCACACTGCCCATTTCGGACAACAGGATTACCAGGATGTGGCGGGGCTCACGGCTCAAGGTGGCAGCGGGCCGTCCGGCCATCATGAGTTTGGCCCACACAGACACGACAGCGCACAGGGCCTGGCCCATCCAGCGGTCTATCCAGCGTTGTGTCTGTAGTTTCATGCGTTGAGGTCTGCCTGTGGAGTCAGCTTACAGGCCGGCGGCTGAACGCAGTGCTTGCGCCTTGTCGGTCCGCTCCCACGAGAACTCAGGCTCTTCACGGCCAAAGTGGCCGTAAGCTGCGGTCTTCTCATAAATCGGGCGCAGCAAGTCCAGCATCTGGATGATGCCTTTGGGGCGCAGGTCAAAGTGCTCATGCACCAGTGCCGCGATCTTGTCGTCGGAGATCACGCCGGTGCCTTCGGTGTACACCGTCACGTTCATGGGTTTGGCCACACCAATGGCATAGGCCACCTGAATCTGGCACTGACGCGCGAGGCCAGCCGCCACGATGTTCTTGGCCACATAACGGGCTGCGTACGCGGCGGAGCGGTCCACTTTTGTGGGATCTTTGCCGCTGAAGGCGCCGCCGCCGTGCGGGCAGGCGCCGCCGTAGGTGTCCACAATGATCTTGCGCCCGGTCAGGCCACAGTCACCTTGCGGTCCCCCAATGACGAAACGCCCGGTGGGGTTGATCAGGTACTTGGTGTCAGCCGTCAGCCATTCCCTGGGCAACACGGGTTTGATGATGTCTTCAATCACCGCCTCAATGAAGGCGGGTTTCATCTTGGTACCGTCGCTCATTTCGGGGCTGTGCTGACTGGAGAGCACCACGGTGTCAATGCTGTGGGGTTTACCGTCCACATAGCGCATGGTGATCTGGCTCTTGGCGTCAGGCCGCAGGAAGGGCAGGCGGCCATCTTTGCGCAACTGGGCCTGGCGCTCGACCAGGCGGTGGGCATAGTAGATGGGCGCGGGCATCAGCTCGGGTGTTTCGTTGCAGGCGTAGCCAAACATCAGGCCCTGGTCACCAGCACCGGTGTTGAGATGGTCATCGCTGGCATGGTCCACGCCCTGGGCGATGTCATTGCTTTGTTTGTCGTAGGCCACCAGCACGGCGCAACCCTTGTAGTCGATGCCGTACTCGGTGTTGTCGTAGCCAATGCGCTTGATGGTGTCACGCGCTACCTGGATGTAGTCCACATGCGCGTTGGTCGTGATTTCACCGGCCAGCACCACCAGACCGGTGTTGCACAAGGTTTCAGCGGCCACGCGGGACTTGGGGTCTTGCTTGAAGATCGCGTCCAGGATGGCATCGGAAATCTGGTCGGCCACCTTGTCGGGGTGACCTTCAGAGACGGACTCGGAGGTAAAGAGAAAATCGTTCGCCATATTAAAAAGCTCCAATCAGCAGCAGTTGCAACAAGTTCAAGACCGCGTTGCTTGGGCTGGGAGGCTTCGGCGAACGCTTTAGCAGATTCGTCAAATTTGACAAGGCACAATGGCGGCTCTTGCGAACCGCCCTGTGTGTCGCCCTGCAAGTAGTTCCATAACTCAGCGACTCTTTGATTTTATCCCAGTGATGATCACACTTTTCAAAATGATGTCTGCACTGCCGCTGTGGTTGGCGCATGGCGTGGGTGCGGGCTTGGGATGGCTGGTGTTCCTGGCCTCCGGGGTATACCGCCGGCGCTTCCTGGCGAATGCCCGGCAAGCCGGGCTGGGCTGGCGCCAGTGGTTCGGGGCTGTTGCCCAAAGCGGCAAGCTGGTGGCCGAATTGCCACGCCTGTGGCTGGGGCGGCCCGTGCCGGTGGCGTGGGATGGCGCCCGGTTTGTGGACGACGCACTGGCGCAGGGGCGCGGTGTCGTGTTTTTGACGCCGCATCTGGGATGTTTTGAGATCACCGCCCAAGCCTATGCCCAGCGCTACGGGCAGGGGCGTCATCCCATCACCGTGTTGTTTCGTCCGTCGCGTCAGCCGTGGCTGCGCGACTTGGTCAGCCAGGCACGCACACGCCCCGGCCTCAACACGGCGCCGACCACACTGGCCGGTGTCAAACAGATGATCAAGGCCCTGAAGCAGGGGCAATGTCTGGGCCTGTTGCCAGACCAGGTGCCTCCGCTGGGCATGGGCCTGTGGGTGCCATTTTTTGGTCGCGACGCCTACACCATGACGCTCTCAGTGCGACTGGCCCAGCAAACCGGTGCGACCGTGCTGATGGCTTGGGGCGAGCGTTTGTCCTGGGGCCGAGGCTACCGGGTGCATGTGCGGCCCTTGTTGACCGCACTGCCCTCTGAGGGCGAGCAGGCGCTGGCAGTCATCAACCGGGCCCTGCAAGAGTTGATCCAGGTCTGCCCCCAGCAATACTTGTGGGGCTACGCGCGCTACAAGCAGCCGCGGCAGGAACTGTGATGTTCAGCCGTCTTGGGATTTATGTCATGCATGTCATGGGGCGTTTGCCGCTGGCATGGGTGCGTGCATTGGGCTGGGCGTTGGGCTGGACACTGTATGCGCTGGCGGTGCCGCGACGACGCGTGGCCCAGACCAATTTGCGCCTGTGTTTTCCGGATCGGACCGAACCTCAGATCAGGGCACTGACGATTTGCACCTTTGTGCATTTCGCGCAGGCCTGGATGGACCGGGGCTGGCTCTGGCACGGGTCTGAGGCCATCAACCGCAAGCGATTGACCCTGACTGGTGCCCTCCATGAACTGCAGGGCAGTGACCCGGTGGTGATCTTTGCACCCCATTTTGTCGGGCTGGATGCCGGTTGGACAGCTTTGACGCAACAACTCCCACGCCACTTCACCACTATTTACACCGACCAGGCCAACAAGGTGCTGGACGGGTGGATTTTGGCGGGGCGCCAGCGGTTTGGTCATCCCCGTTTGTTCGGGCGGGTCGATGGGGTCAAGACCATCGTGGCGGCACTGAGGGCTGGCGACCCGCTGTATTTGTTGCCTGACATGAATTTTGGCCCGGAAGAGTCGGTGTTTGTTCGGTTTTACGGCGTGCCCGCGGCCACCGTGCCCTCGCTGTCGCGTTTTGCCAAGCTGGGCCGTGCCAAGGTGGTGCCGGTGATCACCCGCATGACCGCCCGGGGTTATGAAGTTGAAGTCATGCCCGCCTGGGCTGGATTTCCCACCGACGATGTGGGGACCGATACCGCCTTGATGAACCTTCGCCTGCAGTCGTTCATTGACACCATGCCGGACCAGTATTTTTGGGTCCATAAGCGCTTTAAAGATCGACCGTCGGGTGTCCCGGGTGTTTATTGAAAATATTGACGATATTGGCCTCTAGCCCAGGAAGGGTGTGCGGTAGTAGCTATCTAATTGGTAGCATATTCGCTCGACAGAAATGTAGCGATCCATTGGGCCAGTAACGCCGGGTGTTCATGCACCACCCAGTGGCTGGCATCGGGCACGGTCCGGACAGTCAGGTGCGTCACATACTGGCCCAAGCCTTCAATCAGGACCGGTGGCAGCGCGATGTCGTCCAGGGCCCAAATGACCAGCGTGGGCAAACTCACGGTCAGCATGTTGAGCGGCAGGTCGATGTTGGCCGCAGCCGGGTCTTCGGGTCGCGGCGGGCGCAAAGGGGAGGCGCGGTAGAGGTTGCACCCGCCAGTCAGGCCTGCTGTCCAGACCTCCCGGTACTGTGCCTTGACCTTGTCGGTCAGCCAATCGGGATCCTGCGTGCCTTTGGGGGTCCGGGTCAGGAATTCCCAGAGTCGTCGGAAGTCGTCTTCTGCCAGGCGTTGCTCGGCATCCGGACGAATGAGAAAGTTCATGTACGCGCTGGCTGCCTGTTGGGCCGGGTTGCCTTTGAGTTCCCGCAAAAAAGTCCCGGGATGCGGCGAGTTGATGATGACCAGCTTTTGGGTCAGTTCGGGCAACTGGTTGGCCAGGTTCCAGGCCACCGCGCCGCCCCAGTCATGGGCGACCAGTGCGGCCAGTGGACCGCCTTGCGTCTCCATGGCAATCAGCGCGGCGATGTCCTGAATCAGGTGTTTGGGTCGGTAGGCGCTCACCTCGGTCGGTGCGCTGGATTTCTCGAACCCGCGCAGATTGGGCGCCACGCAGCGGTAGCCCCCGTTTTCCGGGCGTGCAAAGTGTTCGAGGAGCACGTCCCACACAAAAGCCGCCTCCGGGAAGCCGTGCAGAAACAGGAGTACTGGGCGCCCGCGCTCGCCGCTGGCCCGGCAACTCAGGGTGATGCCGTGGGGCAGTGGCTGTGCAAAAGTTTCGATCATCGCGGTCCGCCCTTGTGAATTCAAACGGGCCGAGATTACGATGATGCCCCGGTTGCCACAGTCGCCTCTGGGACCGCGGCGTTGTGGCCAGAGGGTTAGCTCTGGGCGGGCTCCGCGTCCGGGTGCGCCCATTGCCACAGCAGGGTGGCGACTTCATCAATACCCTGGCGCTTGGGTGCCGAGAAAAGCCGGACTTCGCCACCGCCGGCTTGCAGCTTCATGATGGACAGCGCCTTGGTTTGCTCGGCGCGGTTCAGTTTGTCAGCTTTCGTCAAGACCACCAGAAATTTCAGGCCTTCTTCAACGCGGGGGCGCACCACGTCGAGCAAGATTTCGTCCAGCTCGGTCAGACCATGGCGTGGGTCGCACATGAGCACGATGCCTTTGAGATTTTCACGCGTGACCAGGTAATTGGCCATCACCTGTTGCCAGCGAATCTTGTCGGCCTTGGGCACAGCGGCATAGCCGTAACCGGGCAAGTCGGTCAGCACCGCATCGGTCACGCCCTGCTTGCCCAGGGCAAACAGGTTGATGTGCTGGGTGCGTCCCGGTCTTTTCGATGCAAAAGCGAGCTGCTTTTGCTGTGTCAAGGTATTGATGCAGGTGGATTTTCCCGCATTGGATCGGCCCACAAAAGCAATTTCGGGCACGTCCATGGCGGGCAAAAAATGCAGTTGAGGTGCGGTGGTCAGGAATTTGGCCGTGTGAAGCCAGCCCAGCGCGATGTTGGCCGCGGTCTTGGGTGCGGTGTCCGGCGACGGCGTTTTGGGGGCCGAAGCCAGGGGTTTTGAGTTGGTAGTCATGTATTAAAGCGGGAAGACCCGTACCAGCATTGTAGAATCATGCAGTTTTGCTCACCTGACTCGACACCTCCATATATGAAGTTGCTTGCCTCTTTTCTGATTGCTGCCTCACTGGCTGCCCCCACTTTTTCGACCTTGGCTGAAGAAGCCAAGCCTGCTGCGGCTCACGCCGAGGCCAAGGCGGAGCCCGTGAAAGCGGTGAAGCCGGATCTGGTCAAGGGCGAGGCCAGTTTCGGTGTCGCCTGCGCCGCCTGCCACGCGGCCGACGGCAACTCCAGCATTCCGGTGAACCCCAAACTGGCTCAGCAGCACCCGGAGTATCTGGTCAAGCAGTTGCAGGAATTCAAGTCTGGCAAACGCGCCAACGCGGTCATGTCGGGCATGGTTGCCGGACTGAGCGACGCCGACATGAAAAACATCTCATATTGGTTGACTTCCAAGACCGCCAAGACCGGTTTTGCAAAAGACAAAGACCTGGTGGCTTTGGGTGAGCGCATTTACCGCGGTGGCATTGCCGATCGCCAGGTGCCCGCCTGTGCTGGTTGCCACAGCCCCAATGGTGCGGGTATCCCGGCTCAATATCCCCGCTTGAGTGGTCAGCATGCTGACTATGCCGTTGTACAGTTAACCGCTTTCCGTGATGGTGCGCGCAAGAACAGCGTGCAAATGTCCGAAGTTGCGGCCAAGCTCAATGACCGCGAAATCAGGGCCGTCGCTGACTATGTGGCGGGGCTGCGCTAAGCCGTCATGTTGCTGGTGAATGCGTTTGGTTTTACATTGAACTAATTGCAGACTCCCAACCCTAACGGGGCAGGTCCATGTTGAAGTGGCCTGCCTTTTTTTTTGAGTTAACGACAATTTCGAAATGACAGTCTCCACCCAAGGTCTAGAACTCAAATCCGGTTCCCGCGTCACTCGCGCAGCGGTGGAGTTGCTGTCATCAATGCGGTTTTCCATCTCTTTGTTGACCGTCATCTGCATTGCTTCCGTGATTGGCACCGTGCTCAAACAAAATGAGCCAGCCAACAATTACGTCAACCAGTTTGGACCGTTCTGGTCACAGGTTTTCGGTGCCGTCAGTCTGTATTCGGTCTACAGCGCCTGGTGGTTCTTGTTGATCCTCGCGTTCCTGGTCATCAGTACCTCGCTGTGCATTGCACGCAACACCCCCAAAATTTTCACAGATCTCAGAACTTACAAAGAGAATATTCGTGAACAAAGCCTGAAGGCTTTTGGGCATCGGGCTCAAGCTGATTTGAATGAAACTCCCGAACAGGCGGCCCAACGCATTGGCCACATGCTGGTGGGCGGTGGCTGGAAAGTGAAGCTGCAACAACGCGACAAAGAGGGCGCAATCGGGTGGATGGTGGCGGCCAAGGCGGGCGCCGTGAATAAAATTGGCTACATCGCCGCGCACAGCGCGATTGTCCTGGTCTGCCTGGGCGGCTTGCTGGACGGTGACCTGATCGTCCGGGCCCAGATGTGGTTCAACGGAAAGACGGTTTACAACGGCGGCGGCATGATGGCTGACGTCAAGCCCGAGCACCGTTTGAGCGAGCGCAACCCGACGTTTCGGGCGAATCTTGTGGTGGCCGAGGGCACGCAGTCCAGTACAGCGGTGCTCAACCAGTCCAACGGCATCCTCTTGCAGGAGTTGCCATTTGCGGTTGAGCTGAAGAAGTTTGTTGTGGAGTACTACTCTACCGGTATGCCCAAGCTGTTTGCTAGCGATATTGTCATTCACGATATCCATACAGGTGAAAAAATACCGGCCCGTGTCGAGGTGAACCATCCCGCCAACTACAAAGGGGTGGAGATTTACCAGTCGAGCTTTGATGACGGGGGTTCCAAGGTCAAGCTCAAGGCCTTGCCCATGAATGCAGCGACCAAGCCGTTTGAGATTGAAGGGGTGATTGGCAGTTCATCCCAGTTGAGCAATGGCAATGACAAGCTCACGCTGGAGTACACCGGCTTGCGGGTCATCAACGTTGAAAACTTTGCGGGCAATGGGGTCACGGCAGTGGATGTGCGCAAGGTGGATTTGCGGGAGTCGATTGATTCCCGCCTGGGTGCCGCGAACAAGGCAGACGCCAAGAAGGAGTTGCGCAATGTCGGCCCCAGCATCACCTACAAATTGCGTGATGCGTCAGGGCAGGCGCGAGAGTTTCACAATTACATGTTGCCCGTGGACATGGGGGATGGTGCCCCGGTTTTCCTGATGGGCCTACGCGACTCGCCAGCGGAGGTCTTTCGCTATCTTCGAGTCCCGGCCGATGAGCAGGGTTCGACCGACGAGTTCTTCCGGCTGCGCGCTGCCTTGATGGACGCTGGCGTGCGTGATTTGGCGGTGAAACGCTATGTGTCACATGCCGTGGATGCCAGCCGTCCGGATTTGATCAAACCCCTGACCGTGTCTGCCGCGCGCGCCCTGGCCCTCTTTTCAGGTGCGGAGCCAGGCAAAGACGGTAAGACCACGGGCGGTTTGCAGGCCGTGGCCGATTTCCTGGAAACCAATGTGCCGGAAGGCGAGCGGGCCAAAGCGGGCGATGTGCTGATTCGGATTTTGAACGGCGTCCTGTATGAAATGGCCCAGATTACGCGCGAGCGCGCCGGGATGAAACCTTTCGAGCCCAATGACAAGACGCAGGCGTTCATGACGCAGTCGGTGCTGGCACTGAGCGATGCGCAGGTTTATCCTTCGCCCATGGTGATGCAGCTGGCGGACTTCACGCAAGTGCAGGCCAGCGTCTTCCAGGTGGCCCGGGCGCCCGGCAAAAACATCGTGTACCTGGGCTGTGCCTTGTTGATTTTTGGCGTTTTTGCAATGCTCTATATCCGCGAGCGGCGGCTCTGGGTCTGGCTTGCGCCACGTGACGGTGGCGACAAGTCCGCCGCCACGATGGCGCTGTCAAGCAACCGCAAAACGATGGATGGCGATCGCGAATTTGAGCAGCTGAAATTCAAGCTGATTGGAATCAAGGAAGAATGACATGAACACCGCTTCAACAACTTACAGCACCACCTTGACCCTGAATGAGGGTTATTTTGCCAAGCGCAACTGGTTTGACTGGCTGTTTGCCGTCATCGTGGTGGTGGCCGGGCTCTACACCTTCTCGCGTTACAACGCGGCGATGGATGTGTATGAAAAAGGCATTTTGTTGGGCGCCATACCCAGCGCGATCATGCTGGCCTGGTTTTGGCGTCCACTGCGCGTGCTGATGCTGGCGGTGGCGGGATTCTCCCTGCTGGGCATCGTGTCTTACCAGGGCAGCCTGGCGAGCGCCGACAGCGTGTTCTGGCTCAAATACTTTTTGTCGAGCCAGTCGGCCATCCTGTGGATGAGCATGCTGTTCTTCATGAGCACCATTTTTTACTGGATTGGCATGTTCGCACCGGGGCAGGGTGACGCGATGTCGCTGGTGGCTTCGCGCCTCTTGTGGGTGGCGGTTGGCATGGCCTTGATCGGCACCATGGTTCGCTGGTACGAAGGCTATTTGCTGGGCGCCGATGTGGGTCACATTCCCGTGAGCAATTTGTATGAAGTGTTCGTGCTTTTCTGCTGGATGACGGCGGCGTTCTACCTGTACTTTGAGGCGCAGTACAAAACCCGGGCATTGGGGGCTTTTGTCATGCTGGTGGTTAGCGCGGCGGTGGGTTTTCTGCTCTGGTACACCTTGGTGCGCGGCGCGCATGAGATCCAGCCGCTGGTTCCCGCGCTCAAAAGCTGGTGGATGAAGCTGCATGTACCTGCCAATTTCATCGGTTACGGTACGTTTGCCCTGGCCGCCATGGTGGCATTCGCTTATCTGATCAAGCAACAGGCTGGCGAGACGCGCTGGTACAAGCTGGCGCCCTTGTGGCTGCTGGGCATCGTGCTGTGTTTTGAGCCCATTGTGTTTCGCAAATCTGCGGTCGGTGGCATGAGTGACTACTGGGCGGTGTACTTTGGTATCTCGGCCCTGATCGTGGGTGGCATTCTGTTCGGGCGGCGCCAAATCGCTTCAAAACTGCCTTCGTTTGAAATTCTCGACGACGTGATGTACAAGTCCATTGCGGTGGGCTTTGCCTTTTTCACGATTGCCACGGTGCTGGGCGCCCTGTGGGCGGCCGAAGCCTGGGGTGGCTACTGGAGTTGGGACCCGAAAGAAACCTGGGCTCTGATTGTGTGGCTCAACTATGCCGCCTGGCTGCACATGCGCTTGATGAAGGGCCTGCGCGGCACGGTCGCCGCCTGGTGGGCGTTGTCGGGGCTGGCCGTCACAACCTTCGCTTTTATCGGCGTCAACATGTTCCTGAGTGGCTTGCACAGCTACGGAACGCTCTGATTCAATCCGGTCGTGGGGAATTGCATTGTGGTTTTGTAAGAAGAGGTCTCCATCCCCGACCAAGCTTTAAACGAGGACTGCACCATGCTGATCAAGAACCATCGCGATGGCTTTTCCCATCCGGTTTCCAGTGAAATCACCGCCCAAGGTGTCTACGAAGGGCGTCGTAATCTCATCAAGCTGATGGCCAGCGGCGTGGCAGGCACCGCCATGGCGTCTTGGGCCATGCGCGAGGCACATGCACAAAATGCCGCGGTGACGCCCCGTCCCGGAAAACTGGCAGCCTTGGGCAGTGTCAAATCCAGCCTGCCCGGCGCCATCACCATGGAAAAGCTGACGGACTACAAGGACGCCAGTACCTACAACAATTACTACGAGTTCGGCACCGACAAGTCGGACCCGGCGCAAAACGCCCACACCCTGAAGACCAGTCCGTGGACGGTTGAGATCGAAGGGCTGGTGAAGAAACCCGCCAAGTACAACCTGGAAGACCTGCTCAAGCTCAGTGCGCAGGAGGAGCGTATCTACCGGCTGCGCTGCGTCGAGGGTTGGTCCATGGTGATTCCGTGGGTGGGCTACTCGTTGAGCGAGTTGATCAAACGGGTCGAACCACTAGGCAGCGCGAAATACGTTGAATTCGTCACGCTGGCCGATCCCAAAACCATGCCTTTTGTCGGTTCCCGCGTGCTGGAATGGCCCTATGTGGAGGGACTGCGCATGGACGAGGCGATGAATCCGCTCACCTTGCTCAGCTTCGGCATGTATGGCGAGGTGTTGCCCAACCAGAGCGGTGCGCCGGTGCGACTCGTGGTGCCCTGGAAGTATGGGTTCAAGAGCGGCAAGAGCCTGGTCAAAATCCGTTTCACCGACAAACAACCTGCCACGGCGTGGAACAAGGCGGCGGCCAGCGAATACGGCTTCTACTCCAACGTCAATCCCGCGGTGGATCATCCGCGCTGGAGTCAGTCCACCGAGCGTCGTATTGGGGAAGACGGCTTGTTTGCCAAAAAGCGCAAGACGCTCATGTTCAATGGCTACGAAGCGCAGGTTGGCCAGCTGTACGCGGGCATGGACCTGAAAAAGCTTTTCTGATGGTTGCCCTCGCCCGGCCGCGTGCGCAGTGGGGGGTGAAGACTCTGCTGATGCACCGTGCGGCCAAACCCGTGGTTTTTGGCTTGGCGCTGCTGCCATTTGTCTGGCTGGTGTACGCGGCCATTGGCAACCATTTGGGGGCCAACCCGGCTGAAGCGCTGGTGCGTGCCACGGGCGACTGGACGCTGCGGTTTTTGTGCATGGTGCTGGCCGTCACGCCGCTGCGCGTGATCACCGGCACACCGGCCCTGGCGCGGTTTCGACGCATGCTGGGCTTGTTCATGTATTTTTATGTGGTGTTGCACTTGCTGAGCTACAGCTGGTTCGACATGGGTTTTGAGGTGGCGGACATTGCCAAAGACATTGCCAAGCGGCCCTTCATCCTGGTGGGTTTTTCCGCCTTTGTGCTGCTGACGCCGCTGGCCCTGACGTCATTCAACCGAGCCATCAAGGCCCTGGGCGCCAAACGCTGGCAGCTTCTGCACAAGCTGGTGTATGGGGTGGCCGGGTTGGCGCTGTTGCATTTCTTCTGGATGCGCGCAGGCAAAAACAATTTTGCCGAGGTCTTTGTCTACGCCGCCATTCTGGGCACCCTGCTGGGCTGGCGTTTGGTGCAGTATTTAAAGAAAAAGAGGCTGTAGCCCAGGCGGGTTGTGCTGTAGTAGCTATAAAAAATATAGCAAAATATGTCCGAAATTCATCAGAAAAAAACCGGATGGGTCATGCCTGAGGGCGCCGTCAGGCATGACCCATCCCTGTGCTTAAGCGTTGGGCATTTGTCCGACCAAGCTCTCCTGGCGCATCTGGTCCGTCATCGTTTCCCGCTGCCGAATGACATGGCTTTGTGCGCCATCGACCAAAATCTCGGGCGCACGCCCCCGTGAGTTGTAGTTGCTGGCCATGCTCATGCAGTAAGCGCCTGCGGACATCACCGCCAGCAAGTCACCTTGCCGTACCGCCAAGGCGCGGTCGTGGCCAATCCAGTCACCGCTTTCGCACACGGGACCGACCACGTCGTAAGTCGTTGTGGCACCAGCGCGTGACGCCAGTGGCACGATTTGATGAAAGGCCTGGTACATGGCAGGGCGGGGCAGGTCGTTCATCGCCGCGTCGATGATGCAGAAGTTTTTTTGCTCGCCGGGCTTCAGGTAGAGCACCTCGGTCAGACACACCCCTGCGTTGCCGACCAGGGAGCGGCCAGGTTCGATCATCAGTTGTCGATCGCCATAACCACGGGTGTCCAGTCGGGCCAGCATCTTTTTCCAGAGATCGTCAGCAGAAGGCGGCGTGTCGTCGTTGTAATTGATGCCCAGCCCGCCTCCGAAATCAATGTGATGCAGTGGCACGCCTGCCGCTTCAATGGCCTGCACCAAGTCCAGCATGCGGTCCACGGCGTCCAGGTAGGGCTCGACTTCGGTGATCTGCGACCCGATATGGCAGTCGATACCGACAACGCGTACGCCCGCCAGTTCGGCGGCGCGCAGGTAGGTCTGAACGACACGGTCATGGGCCACACCAAACTTGCTGCCTTTGAGCCCGGTGGAAATGTAGGGGTGGGTTTTGGGGTCGACGTTGGGGTTGACGCGAATGCTGACAGGCGCTTTCACGCCCAGGGACAAGGCGACTTCACTCAGGACTTCAAGTTCAGCCTCGCTCTCGACATTGAAGCAGCCAATGCCTGCCTCCAATGCACGACGCATTTCCAGGCGTGTTTTCCCCACTCCCGAGAAGATGATCTTGCTGGCCTGGCCGCCCGCCGCCATGACGCGGTCCATGTCACCGGCAGAAACGATGTCAAAACCGCAGCCCGCTTCGGCAAACACCTGAATCACGCCCAAGGCGGGATTGGCCTTCATGGCATAACAGATTTGAACCTGGCGTCCGGCAAACCCCCGCTGGTAGGCGGCAAGTGCCGACAACATCGCGCCCTTGGAATACACAAACAGCGGCGTGCCATGCGTTTGGGCCAGGTCACTCAAGCGCACCTCCTCTGTGAACAGTTCATTGCCCCGGTAAGCAATATGAGGTTGGCCGGGAAGATTTTGGGGTGTCATTGGGGCGCGGGTGAAGTTGCCGAAGCAGGGGGGCTGGATAAAGGGGGCGCTACAGGCTTTGTGGCTATGCCAGACCTTGATGGCAGTAGCGTTTCTGGCAAGGTGGCGCGATGGGCGGCGGCCGCTTCCGTGGGCAAATACAGGGAACCTTGTTGGCCGCAGCCTGACAAGCTCACCGCACTGACGCCAAGGACAAGCGGACTGACTAAAATTCTGGTGAAAAGCAACATGGTGAAATTGTAATGACCGACTCAGAATTCATGGATCACGCAGAAACCCTCCTCAAAGCCGTGGAGGCTGGCTGTGACCGAATCAACGACGAGGACCTCGCTGACATCGACAACCAGCGCACGGGCGGTATGGTGACACTGGTTTTTTCAAACCACAGCCAGATCGTTATCAACCTGCAAAAGCCCTTGCATGAAATATGGCTGGCGGCCAAGTCCGGCGGCTACCACTATACATTTGATAGCAAACAGTGGATGGATACCAAAGGCCAGGGCGAGTTTTTTGCCAATCTTTCAAAATTCGCAAGCGAACAAGCCGGTTGCCAACTCGCGTTTTCGGCCTGACTGGGAGTTAGGCCCCTGCCACCGTGCTGTGGGCGCCTGCCGTGGCAGCGCTCTGATCAGTTCTTGAACAAATCAATGATTTGTTTCTTCTCGTCCGCCTCGGGCAGGGGTTCGGCACCCGGCGACGCATCGCCGGCCGGTCTGCTTTCAAGCCCCAAGCTTCTAATGCCTGCGCCCCGAACGTATTCATCGTAGAACCACTCGCCGCCTGAGTTCACAACCCCTTCGGGCGCAGTGGGTTCCATCACCGGGACGCCCTTCAAGGCCTGTTCCATGAAACGAATCCAGATGGGCAGGCTCAAGCCACCGCCGGTTTCCCTGTCGCCCAGTTTGCGGGGGGTGTCATAACCAATCCAGGTGACCGCCGCCAGAGTCGGCTGGAAGCCGGCAAACCAGGCATCCATGGAGTCGTTGGTGGTGCCGGTCTTTCCGTACAAGTCAGGCCGTTTCAGGATCGCCTGAGCGGATGCCGCCGTACCTGTACGGGTGACCTCCTGCAGGAGACTGTCCATGATGAAGGCGTTCCGGGCATCAATCGCACGAAATGACTCATCCAGCGCAGGCGGAATGGTTTCAACCAGAATTTTGCCCTTTTGCTCAGTCACTTTGCTGATCAGCCAGGGGTTGATCCGATAACCGCCATTGGCAAACACCGAGTAGGCAGACGCCATCTGCATCGGCGTGACCGAACCGGCACCCAAGGCCATCGTCAGGTAGGCCGGATGTTTGTCAGCCTCAAAGCCGAAGTGAGTGATCCATTCCTGTGCTTTTTGTGCGCCGACGGACTGCAAAATGCGAATGGAGATCATGTTTTTCGACTTGGCCAGCCCCCGGCGCATCGTCATCGGTCCCTCGAATTTGCCATCGTAGTTCTTGGGTTCCCAGGGCTGTCCACCCGTCACGCCAGCCTCAAAAAACAGCGGCGCATCATTGATGACTGTGGCCGGCGTAAATCCTTTTTCCAGCGCTGCGGAGTAGATGAACGGCTTGAAGCTGGAGCCCGGCTGACGCCAGGCCTGCGTCACGTGATTGAATTTATTCTTCTCAAAATCAAAGCCGCCCACGAGTGCCTTGATGGCACCATCCCGCGGATCGAGCGCCACGAACGCACCTTCCACCTCCGGCAACTGGGTGATTTCCCATGTGTTTTTAGGTGTTTTGGCGACGCGAATGACGGCGCCGCGCCGGATCTTGATGTTGGGAGCCGCCTTGTCAGACAGACCCGACTGGGCTGGTTTGAGGCCATCACCAGTGATCTCGATGGTCTCCCCGTTCTGGCGTATGGCCGTGACCTTTTTGCTGTCAGCGTCCAACACGACGGCGGCCATGATGTCGCCGTTGTCCGGATGCTCGCCCAACGCGTCGTCAATGGCATCTTCCATCTCCTGGACTGTGGACGGCAAGGTCACAAAACTCTCGGGTCCCCGGTAAATCTGGCGCCGTTCAAAATCCATGATGCCGCGTCGCAATGATTTGTACGCCGCTTCCTGGTCCGCGGCCCTGAGCGTGGTGTACACATTGAGGCCACGAATATAGGTTTCATCACCGTACTGGGCAAACATGAGTTGACGCACCGTCTCGGCTACATACTCGGCGTGAACCTTGGTGTTGTCAGAGTTCGATTTGACCTGCAGTTCTACTTTTTTCGCTATTTCCGCCTCGCTTGCTGTGATGAACCCGTTTTCCTGCATGCGTTCAATGATGTACAGCTGACGGGACCTGGCCCGCTTTGGATTGCTAATGGGGTTGTACGCTGAAGGGGCCTTGGGCAGGCCGGCGAGCATTGCCGCTTCTGCAATGGAGATGTTCTTGAGCGGTTTCCCGAAATAGGCCTCCGACGCGGCCGCAAAACCATAGGCGCGATTTCCCAGAAAAATCTGGTTCATGTAGATCTCGAGAATCTGGTCCTTGGTCAGCGTGTGTTCCAGCTTGAACGTCAGCAGAATTTCGTAAATCTTGCGGGTGTACGTTTTTTCGGACGACAGGTACACGTTGCGCGCCACCTGCATGGTGATGGTGGAGGCCCCCTGACTTTTGATTCGTCCCAGGTTGGCCAGTGCAGCCCGTAGAACACCCTTGTAGTCGACACCACCATGCTCGTAGAAGCGCGAGTCCTCGATGGCCAGCACGGCGTCGGTCATCACCTTCGGAATCTCCTTGATGGGCGTCATTTGTCGACGCTCCTCACCAAACTCACCAATCAGATTGCCCTCGGCTGTGAACACCCGCAAAGGCAGTTTGGGCCGGTAATCCTGCAATGCCGATACGTCCGGCAAATTTGGAAATGCGACCGCCAGTGCGATCCCGATGATGATCAGTACTGACACGATTCCTGCCACCAATAGTCCCGCCGCCCACAGCGCGATGCGCAGTAGCCAATGGAGTGATGAGCTGGGGGTAGTAGGCTGATTGCTAGCAGAATTCGGAGATTTTGATGGCATAAAAACTTCGTTGGATCACCGCGTTATTATAATTTTGATGATTCGGCGCACTAGTATCCTCTATCGACATGTTTCACTTCATCTGTGTCTTTTTGTGTCGAAATGCTTGAGACAATGCAACGCAGAACGTCTGCTTTAGACAACGGTCGTATTTTTAGCGGGTTGAAAAAACCTTTCGATACAACGAGCTTGCTGATAGCATTGAAGTGAATTCTTAAGTTTCGCTGATCCTCGATTGGCCTGTTTCAGGGGATAGTTTTGATCTCTTTGGGGTCGTTGTTTAGCCGTCAACCCGCGCCTATGCTGGGTTTGGACATCAGTTCTTCCAGTGTCAAATTGGTCGAGTTAGGTCACGACAAGGCTGGTAATTTGGTGCTTGAGCGCTGTGCGATCGAGCTGCTTGAGCGCGGGTGGATCACGGACGGCAATATCGAAAAATTTGATGAAGTGGCTGACGCCGTCCGTCGATTGGTCAAGAAGAGTGGAGCCAAGACCAGGAATGTGGCCATGGCGTTGCCGCCTTCGGCCGTCATTACAAAGAAAATCATCCTGCCCGGCGGCATGTCTGACCAGGAGTTGGAGCTTCAGGTCGAGACCGAGGCCAATCAATACATCCCCTTTCCTTTGGACGAGGTGAGCCTCGACTTCTGTGTTGTTGGGCCCAGTGCATCTTCTGCCGGTGATATTGAGGTGCTTATTGCCGCATCCCGCCGTGAAAAGGTTCAGGACATTCAGGGCTTGGCAGAGGCAGCCGGTCTGAATCCCGTGATTGTTGATGTGGAGTCTTATGCCTCTCGCCTGGCCACGGCGCGCCTCATTGAAAATCTGCCCAACAAAGGCGTAGGCAGCATTGTTGCCCTGTTTGAAGTTGGGGCCTTGACCACCAGCATGCAAGTCATACGCAACGACGAAGTCCTGTATGACCGCGATCAGGCCTTTGGTGGGGCTCAACTGACGCAGTTGATCGTTCGTCAATACGGGTTCTCGCTGGAAGAGGCGGAGAGCAAGAAACGAAGTGGTGAGTTGCCGGATGATTACGAAGCCAGCGTTTTGAAGCCTTTTGTGGAAAGCATGGTGCAGGAAATTGGGCGTGCCTTGCAGTTTTTCTTTACCAGTACGCCTCACAACAAGGTAGATTTTGTGATGTTGGCAGGTGGTTCTGCCGCATTGCCAGGTTTGACGGCCGCTGTTACCCAACACACTACCTTTTCCTGCACTTTGGTCAATCCTTTTGAGGGGATGACAATGGGCGATGGTGTTCGGCTGAAGAAAATGACGCGCGAGGCACCGTCCTACCTCACCTCCTGTGGACTGGCGTTGCGGAGGTTCATGCAGTGATTTTGATCAACCTGCTTCCTCACCGTGAGGTTGCGCGTAAGCGGCGCCGGGATATTTTTAACGTGAGTTTGGGGGCATCGGCCCTTGTAGGTGGTTTGATTGCCGGCATGGTCTTTCTTTGGTATCAGGGGCAGATTGCTGATCAGCAGGGAAAAAACCAACTCCTTCAGAGTGAAATCAAGCGGTTTGATGACCAAATCAAAGACATTGCAGGGCTAGAGGCTGAGATCGCCGCTCTGCGCGCACGCCAGCAGGCGGTAGAAGACCTTCAGGCCGACCGAAACATGCCTGTGCATTTGTTGACAGAGATCGTCAAACAACTTCCCGATGGCGTATACATCGCCAGCATGAAGCAAGAGAACCAGAGTGTGGCGTTGCAGGGCGTTGCCCAGTCGAACGAACGGGTGTCCGAGCTGCTTCGCAATTTGGGTAACAATTCCCCGTGGTTCTCCAAGCCGGAGCTCGTGGAGATCATTGCGGGTTCCGTCGCTTTGACGCCTCGGGAGCAGCGGCGCGTTTCCAACTTCACCATTCGTGTGCACTTGGTTCGTGCCAGCGAAGCCGAAAAAGCGCAAGCCGCAGCCAGTACGCCAGCTCCCGGTTCAGCGCCAAGCTCAATGGCAGTGACCCCCATGGTTGCTGCCTCAACTCCTGTATCAAAGTAGGAGTACGGCACCATGGCACGCAAACTATCAATGGATTTTGATTTTCCCGCATTGCAGGAAAAGCTGCTTGGGCAGTTCCGCAACCTCGATCCGAAAGATCCGTCACTGTGGCCTGCGATTCCGCGCAACTTGCTTTTTATTGCGGTGTCCACCGTTGTCGTTGTGGCACTTTGGTTCTTGTGGCTCAGTACTTCACAAGAAGAGCTTGAGATCGAACAGGCGAAAGAAGTGACGTTGCGCGCAGAGTACACGGTCAAATTGGGCAAGGCAGTCAACCTTGAAGCGCTGAAGAAGCAACGTGAACAGGTTCAGCAATACGTGACGCAATTGGAGAAACAATTGCCAAGCAAAGCCGAGATGGATGCGTTGCTGTCTGACATCAACCAGGCGGGCTTGGGGCGCAGTCTTCAGTTTGACCTGTTTCGCCCAGGGCAAGTCAGTGTTAAAGACTACTACGCTGAACTTCCGATCGCCGTGAAAGTGACAGGCCGTTACCACGACATTGGCGCTTTTGCCTCTGATATCGCCAATCTCTCCCGCATCGTGACGCTGAATAATCTGGCAATCCTGCCATCGAAGGATGGTGTTTTGGCGATGGAAGCCACGGCCAAGACATTTCGCTATCTTGACTTGGATGAAGTTGCGGCGCAGCAAAAAGCGGCCGTGTCGAAGGGAGTCAAGAAATGATTTTTTCTTGCAGATTGTTCATGATCGTTGTTGCGCTGGCGCTTGCCGGATGTGGGGCGTCGACAGAAGATGAGTTGCGTCAATGGATGACGGAGCAAAAGAGCCAGACCAAGCCGCGGATTACACCGATTTCTGAACCCAAACAGTTCAAGCCGGAAAGTTACAGTCAAGTCACCGCGATCGAGCCCTTTAGCATTCAAAAGTTGACCCAGGCGCTAAAACGGGAATCCACTCAGGCTGCATCCAATGGTGCATTGATTGCCCCTGAGTTGGCTCGCCGGAAAGAGGCTCTTGAGTCGTTCCCGCTGGACAGCATGTCGCTGGTCGGTAGTTTGTCCAAAGCGGGGCAGCCTGTGGCCTTGGTGAAAGTCGAAAACTTGCTGTACCAAGTCCGACCTGGCAACTATCTCGGTCAGAACTACGGTCGGGTGACCAAAATTAACGAGACAGAAGTCATGCTGCGTGAAATTGTGCAGGACGCTGTGGGCGAGTGGATTGAACGCACAGCTACTTTGCAGCTGCAAGAGAGGTCGAAATGAATAATCAGAACTATAGGTTGGTGACGCGAATGTGGCAACGTGTCTGTATGGTTGCGGTACTCGCGCTTGGGTCTGTTTCGTCCCATGCGCAGGAGCCTGTCGCCATTGAGTCCGTGTCCGGGTCAATTCAGGGGGGTGTTGAGATTGTCAAAATCGACCTGACACAGCCGCTGAACGCGATCCCAACCGGGTTTTCGATCCAGTCACCAGCCCGAATCGCGCTTGATTTTCCGGGTATTTCAAATGCGATGGGGCGTTCCACGGTCGAAATCAATCAAGGTAATTTAAGGTCGGTCAGCGTGGTGCAGGCGGGGGATCGCACGCGGGTTGTGTTGAATCTCAAGCAGTCTACGCCCTACAAAGCCCAATTGCAGGGTAAATCATTGCTGGTTATTTTGGACGCGGTTGTTGCGACAGCCCCTCTTGCCGCCGCGCCACAGGTTTTTTCTGAAAATCGTGCTAGAGACACCCTGCCACTCAAAGACCTTGATTTCCGTCGTGGAGTCGAAAACTCCGGGCGTGTAGTCGTGTCCTTGCCCAACAACCAAGTCGGTGTGGACATTCGCCAGCAGGGGCAAACTCTGGTTGTTGAGTTCATGAAATCTTCGCTGCCTGAGGGATTGCGTCGCCGTCTGGACGTGTCTGATTTTGGAACCCCGGTGCAGACGATTACATCGTTCCAAACTGGCGATCGCGTCCGTATGGTCATTGAGCCCAAGGGTCAATGGGTCCATAGCGCTTACCAGAGTGACGACCAATTTGTGGTGGAGGTCAAACCGCTCAAAGTAGATCCAGCCAAGCTGACACAAGGGCCCGGTTACACAGGGCAAAAACTGTCACTCAATTTCCAGAACATTGAAGTTCGGTCATTGCTGCAGGTCATCGCTGACTTTACGAATTTCAACATCATCACTTCTGACTCTGTCACCGGCTCGGTGACCCTGCGTCTGCAGGATGTGCCCTGGGATCAGGCGCTTGACATTATTTTGCAGTCCAAGGGTTTGGGCATGCGCAAAACCGGTAACGTGCTCTGGATCGCGCCAAAAGACGAAATCAACGCCAAGGAAAAACTGGAGCTGGAGTCGATCGCAGCCCTTCAAAACCTGGAGCCTTTGCGTACCCAGTCCTTTCAGATGAACTACACCAAGGCATCTGAAGTCGCGGCGCAGTTGACGGCAACGGGTGGCGGTACAGGTGGTAACAGCTCCCGTTTGCTGAGCCCTCGTGGCAGCACGATTTCTGAGGCCCGCACCAACCAGTTGTTTGTGACTGATATTGCAAGCAAACTGGAGCAGGTTCAGCAACTGATTGCCAAGCTGGATATCCCCGTGCGCCAGGTGTTGATTGAAGCGCGTATTGTTGAGGCTTCGGACACCTTTGGAAAATCATTGGGCGTCAAGCTGGGTGGCAATGACCTGCGTGCTCAAAACGGCGGCACGGGTGGTTATACATTGGGGGGCGGCAACAGCATTGCTTTTGGTTCAAGCTATTCCAATGCAGTCGCAAGCAGTGGCGCAGGCGGCACGAATGACCTCACGAGCAACTTCGTGAACTTGCCCGCAGTGGGGCAAAACGGCTATAACCCCGCGACTTTTGCGTTGTCTATCTTCAGTTCAGCCGCCAATCGATTCCTGAACCTCGAGTTGTCAGCGCTTGAGGCCGACGGCAAAGGCAAGGTGGTGTCCAGCCCCCGAGTGGTGACCGCAGACCAAATCAAGGCGCTGATTGAGCAGGGTACCGAGTTGCCCTATCAGGTGGCCTCTGCCAGCGGAGCGACATCGATCGCGTTCCGTAAAGCGAATTTGAAACTTGAAGTGACACCTCAAATCACGCCGGAGGGCAACATCATTCTGGCGCTGGATGTCAACAAAGACACGGTGGGCCAGTCAACGGCGGCTGGCTTTGCAATCAATACAAAACACATTCAGACCCAGGTGCTGGTTGAAAACGGCGGAACCGTGGTCATTGGTGGTATTTTTGAATTGACCGAGAGCGATAGTGAAACCAAAGTACCTTTGCTCGGTGATTTGCCCGGCGTCGGTAATCTGTTCAAGAGCCGCTCCAAGATTTCAAACAAGCAGGAAATGCTGGTTTTTATTACACCTAAAGTGGTTGCAGACAAGGCGTCGCGCTGACACTTGACGATAAAGAAAAAAGAACTTGAGGAATAGGGATATGAATTTTCTGAAATATGTATTGAGTTTGGCGGTGGTGGCCGGTTTGACGGCTTGTGGTGGTGGTGGTGGAAGCGGGGGGACCTCATCGGGAAGCTCTTCGACGGGATCCGGCTCGTCCGGATCGACAACAACAGCAAAGCCTACGATGGCGCTGACGGTAGTCGATGCTGCTGGAGTTGAAGTGACCAGCCATAGTCTGTCTCAGACACAAGCGCAATATTTGAAAATTGTCGTCAAAAACGCGGCTGGTGCAGTCGTCCCTTACACACGGGTCACCGTCACGCTTGACTCGACGAAAGCAGTTTTGGTGCCCAGCAGCGGCGCTCAGTTGACAGACAGTTCTGGTGTTGTGTTGATGCGAATTACACCCGCCGACGTCAGTTCATCCGGACCGGTTCTGGCCACTGCGGCTGCATTGGTAGACACGATTGCGTTGACCCAGACCTACGAAGTTCAAATCACGCCAGGAACCGTCGGGCTTTCCGTGCTGACGGTTTCACCGACCAGTGTTCAAAAAGGGCAATCGATCAATGTCAGTGTTGATGTCACAGTCAACGGATTGGCTGCGACATCCAATTCGGTGGCAGTGAATTTCACCAGTTTGTGCGGGACAGCTTCGCCAGCTTCAGCGCTAGTGGACTCCAACGGTCGCGCATCTGCAGTTGTTCAGACCACTAGTACTGGCAGTTGCAGTGTTTCCGCATCGGCAAGTGGACTCACGCAGAGTGCTGCGTTTACCGTGACGGCTCCCCCGGTAACGGGTCTTCAGTTCGTTAGTGCAACTCCCAATTTGCTTTATCAAGCGGGGTCTGCTGGGGTGAACACTTCCATCGTCAAATTCAAAGTGATCGATTCTGTGGGCGCTGGCGTTCCGGGCATCAATGTAAACGCTACGTTGACGAATACAGATGGGGGCATCAACTTTTGTGGATCGCCGTCCACAGGTGCCTCATCTACAGATGGAAGTATTAGCTTCTCGGTCTGCGCTGGCACCTTGCCTGCTTCGGTCCAAGTCAGGGCAGAGCTCGCGAGCAATACGACGATCTTTACCAACTCGAATCTATTGACTGTTCAAACTGGTCTTCCAACACAGCGGTTTTTCGATATTTCGGCTTCTCAGTTCAACTTTTATGCTGGCGGCTACTTCACATCGAAATTCAATGGAAATAGTGTCACGATTTCCGTGTTTGCTGCCGACCGACAAGGCAACCCTGTGCCCGATGGTACAAAAATCATCTTTGTCAGTGAAGGCGGTCAGATCAATTCAGCGGGGTTGAGCAGCTGCTTGATCGCCAGTGGCCGGTGCAGTGTCAGCTTGGTTGGCCAAGACTATCGGCCGATGGGTTCGTCCGCGGTTGGTGGCGACCCCCGACCTGGACGGGTGACAGTGCTGGCCTATACAGATGGTGAAGAATACTTTGTTGACGCCAACAACAACAACCGTTATGACGCGGGTGAACTGTTTGAAGATCTTGGCTCACCGTATATGGATAAAGATGAGAGCGGCACATTTGCTGCGGCCTATACGAATCTCGTTACAGTGACCAATGAAGGGGAGCAATTTTATCCAATGCCCTCCGGATCAATTGGCAGTGCTGCCTGCCCGACCAATTCCAACGCAGGACTATCGGTGGCGGGAACCTGCAATGGGGCTTGGGATGGTGCTACCAAAGTCCGTCGCGAGATGGTGATTGTTTTCTCTGGCGGCGAGATTGGCCAGCCAGGTGGCTACGACTCATCCATTCCCGCGGGTATGCAGACAGCGGTACTCAGTGCAACTCGAGGCGGAATTTTGGTCCGATTGGCAGACTTTGATGGCAATCCACTTCCTGCGGATGCAACGCTTGCGACTGAGGTGATCAGCTCTAATTCGTTGAGTACATGTGCTGCAACGATTGTTGGTAGCCAGATTGGAAGTACAACAGAGCCCACCAGTCACGTGGCGAACTTAAAAGACTGCAATGGCGGTGAAGTTGTGCTGTTCAAGGTGACGGTTGCTTCTGGATCGAGCAGCAAAACAAGTTCTTTCGCTGTCACGGTGCCTTGATCCTCTCCTCGGTGCAATCTAGTTCACTTCTAAAGTTGAGTGTCGCCCTCATCGGCCTCCCCGGCTCCGGTAAATCCACCGTCGGGCGACAACTCGCCCGGCGGCTTCAACTTCCGTTCTTTGACTCGGATCATGTGATTGAGCAGCAACTGGGCTGCTCAATCCGTGAGTATTTTGAGCGCGAGGGGGAAGACCGATTCCGTGATGTCGAAGAATCGGTCATTGACCAGCTCACGCTAAATCCCAAGTGTGTGTTGTCCACAGGCGGTGGTGTGGTGTTGCGTCCTGCGAACCGCAAGAACCTGCATGAACGAAGCCAGGTGGTTTACCTGAACTCGTCGCCCGACGAGTTGTTTCGGCGCCTGCGGCATGACGTGAACCGGCCTCTTCTGCAGGTTGCCGACCCCTTGGGGCGTCTGCGTGACCTGCATACCCTCCGCGATCCGCTGTACCGGCAAACTGCTCATTTCATCATTGAAACCGGTCGGCCTTCTGTGGCCACGTTGGTCAATATGATTGTGATGCAGCTGGAGCTGGCCGGTGTGGTGAACAGCCACTGACCTTGCATCTCCGCCTGTCCGCAGTGCCCAGGCCGGTGACGCCTGGCCAAGAGCCTCTAAACTCATGGGTATGAACGCCCCAGACCTCCAAACCGTTTCGATTGATCTGAAAGATCGCAGTTACCACATCGCCATTCGCGGCTCGCTGTTTGACAATCCGCTGAGTTATGCCGAGTTGCCTGGCGCTACGCACGCGCTGATTGTGAGCAACACCACCATTGCGCCCTTGTACGCGGAGCGTCTGCACAAGGCCTTGCATGACAAGTTCAAGCACATCCACTTGGTGGTTTTGCCTGACGGTGAAGAATACAAGACGTGGCAGACCTTGAACCTGATTTTTGATGCCTTGCTCAAAAACGGCTGTGATCGGAAAACCGTTCTCTTCGCCCTGGGCGGTGGTGTGGTGGGCGACATGACCGGTTTTGCGGCGGCCAGTTACATGCGCGGTGTGCCGTTTGTGCAGATTCCCACCACCTTGCTGGCGCAGGTTGATTCCTCGGTGGGGGGTAAAACCGGCATCAACCATCCGGCCGGCAAGAACATGATTGGCGCGTTTTACCAGCCGCTCAAGGTGGTGTGTGATCTGGACACGCTCAAGACCTTGCCCGCGCGCGAACTCAGTGCCGGGCTGGCTGAGGTGATCAAGTACGGCCCGATTGCCGATCTGGACTTTTTAAGCTGGATCGAGGACAACATCAACGCGCTCATGGCGCGCGAGCCCGCAGCGCTGGCCCATGCGGTCAAACGCAGTTGCGAGATCAAGGCCTGGGTGGTGGGGCAGGATGAGCGCGAGTCGGGGCTGCGTGCCATTCTGAATTTTGGCCATACCTTTGGTCACGCGATCGAGGCGGGGCTGGGCTACGGCGAGTGGTTGCATGGCGAGGCTGTCGGTTGCGGCATGGTGATGGCCGCGCATCTGTCGCACCAGCTGGGCTTGGTCGACTTGCCCTTTGTGGAACGCCTGACCACCTTGATTCAGAAGGCTGGCCTGCCCGTGAAGGGGCCACAGCTGTCGGCCACCGACAACGCCGGGCGCTACCTTGAACTCATGCAGGTGGACAAAAAAGCCGAAGGCGGAGCAATCAGGTTCGTCGTCATTGACGGTCCGGCCAGTGCGGCCATGCGCAGCGCACCGGAGGCCATGGTGCGCTCGGTGATTGACCTGTGCTGCGGTTGATTGCTATTAAAATAATAGCTACTTGCGCACGTTCCACCTGGGCTAGAGCCCTGTTTTATATAAATTTATGACCCTTGCTGCTTTTGCCTGTGATCCCGCCCAATCGCGCGGCAGACGGTATCCGCAGGCGCCGGCCCCCACGCGGACCGAGTACCAGCGGGACCGGGACCGCATCGTTCACTGCACTGCGTTTCGTCGGCTGGTCTACAAAACCCAGGTGTTTCTCAACCACGAAGGTGATTTGTTTCGCACGCGTTTGACGCATTCGTTGGAGGTGGCGCAACTGGGGCGGTCGATTGCCCGTTCGCTGGTGCTCAATGAGGATCTTGTGGAAGCCATTGCGCTGGCGCACGACTTGGGCCACACCCCGTTTGGCCATGCGGGGCAGGATGCGCTCAATGACTGCATGCGCACTTTTGGCGGCTTTGAGCACAACCTGCAAAGCCTGCGTGTGGTGGACACGCTGGAGGCGCGTTACCCTGAGTTTGACGGCCTGAACCTGACGTTTGAGACGCGTGAAGGCATTCTCAAGCACTGCTCCCGTGCGAATGCAGAGCAGCTGGAGTTGAGCGAGCCGGGCGGGGTAGGGCAGCGATTTTTGGCCCGCACCCAGCCCAGCCTGGAAGCCCAGTTGTGCAACCTGGCGGACGAGATCGCCTACAACGCGCATGACATTGACGACGGCGTACGCTCCGGGCTGATCACGCTGGAACAACTGGAGGACGTGGCCTTGTTTGACGACTTCAGGCGTCAAACCCTGGGCGAGTTCCCGCAGTTGGGGGACCGGGTTCAGGGCCGCCGCCTGCTCTACGAGACCATTCGCCGCATGCTGAGTGCCCAGGTCTATGACGTGATTGCCGCCAGTGAGTCGGCCTTGGCGGTGGCCGCGCCGCAGAGTGTCGACGAGGTGCGCCAGTTGCCCCCTTTGCTGTGTTTTGGCGAGGCTATGCGGGTCAAGTCGCAAGCGCTCAAGGCCTTCCTTCTGCGCCACCTGTATCGCCACCCCCAAGTCATGCACATGACGGGGCAGGCGCAGCGGGTGGTGCGCGGGCTTTTTGCGGCTTACCTGGCCGACCCCCGGGAAATGGGCGACGGTTTTCTGGCCCGCGCCGACGCTGCACGCGGCGAGCCCGAGCAGGCCAACGCCCTGGCGCGCGTCGTGGCTGACTACATTGCCGGCATGACCGACCGCTTTGCCGGGCGCGAGCACGAACGCCTTACCGGCTTGAAGCTGCTGCAATAATTTGCGGCACCCGACCCCCACACCAGGAACCCGTCTTGAGTTTTCTCAACCAACTTAAATCACAAGCCAGCGCACGCCAGGCCGAGCAGAGCGAGCAACATACGCACAACGCGCTCAATTCAAAGCTCACCGAGGCCGGGGCCAAAACCACCTGGCTGTACCTGGCTGATCTGGCCAAACAGCTCACGGTGATCGAACCCGCAGGCCCGGCCCTCAGTCTGGACGGGAAAACTCCGTGGCCACCCATGAAGCTGGTCGATTTTCGTGTGGACGCCCGCAAGAAAACACTGTTTGACCAAGAGGTGTTTGATTACATGGCCATGGGCTGGCGCATCGTGCCGCAGCATGGCAGGCCGATGGCCGGCAGCGTCAGCGCCAACTTTCCGCCGATGCTGCAGAAGATTGAAGCGGCGCTGAAGGTGAGCACCCTCCAACACGAGCGCGTCAATGTGCGCCACCCCGAGAAAAACACCCTGCAGGCCATCCGGTTTGACTACCTGACCGAGACCCGCGGCAGCGTCACCATCACGGCCAACCACCAGGACGCAACCTTCCTGTTTCGCGTCAACAATGCGCTGGGTTTCGAGGTGACCAGCACGGTGTACCCGGCCAAAGACATTCAGGCGCCCTTGCTGGACCAGCTGGCCAAGCTGATCGTCGGGCAAGCCAGCAGTTTCCTGAACCCCGGAGACCGACATGTCTGACACCGCCCACAGGGCCATCAACGATACCCGCGTCTGGCTGGAGCGGGCGGTGATTGGCCTGAACCTATGCCCCTTCGCCAAGAGCGTGCATGTCAAAGGACAGATTCACTACGCGGTGAGCCAGGCGCGCAAGCCCAAAGAGCTGTTGAAGGATCTGGTTTTTGAGCTAAAGGAGCTTGTAGCCCAGGCCCCATCTGCGAGAGACACTACGCTTTTGATAGCGCCTGACTGCCTGGCCAGCTTCTTCGATTTCAATGATTTTTTGGCGAAGGCTGATCAAGCCCTGGTTGAGTTGGCGCTGGACGGTGTGTTGCAAATCGCCAGCTTTCACCCGGACTTTCAGTTTGACGGGACCGACCCTGACGACATCAGCAATTTCACCAACCGGGCGCCGTACCCCACGCTGCACCTGTTGCGTGAGGACAGCATTGACCGCGCCGTGGAGGCCTTTCCCGAGGCCGAGGCGATTTTTGAGCAAAACATCCAAACCCTGGAGCGCCTCGGTACGGCGGGCTGGGCGGCGCTGGGTGTCGGGCGTGGCAAGATCGAGCCATGAAAACAAAGAATAATGACCGCCCTGTTGGCGATCGCGCTTCGCTCAAGTCCCGGCCGTCAGCAACTGATGCAGGTGCCATGGCCCCGGAAATCAGGCCCGGTCAGTCGGTGGAGTTACTCAAGGAGCTGCACATCCTGACCCGCGAAGGCAAGCTCAACCAGGACTCGCGGCGCAAGCTCAAGCAGGTCTACCACCTGTTTCAGTTCATCGAAAAATTGCTGCTGGAGTTGCCCGCCAAAGAGGGCGGGCCGACGCTGGCCGACCATGGCGCGGGCAAGTCGTATCTGGGTTTCATCATTTATGACCTGTTTTTCAAGGCGCTGGCGACGGGCCATATCTATGGCGTTGAAACCCGCCCTGAGTTGGTCCAGAAGTCACGCGAGCTGGCGGCGCGGCTCGGTTTTGACCGCATGTCGTTCCTGAACCTGAGCGTGGCGGAGTCCGCCAGTTCGGACGAACTGCCCGACCGCATTGACATGGTGACGGCACTGCACGCTTGCGACACGGCCACAGACGATGCCATTGCCTTTGGCCTGCAAAAGCGTGCCAGATTCATGGTGTTGGTGCCGTGCTGCCAAGCTGAAATTGCGCGAAGCCTGAATGCCGGCAAGGCCCTCAGCCTGGGCCGCACGCCGCTGGCAGAACTCTGGCGCCATCCGCTGCACACGCGCGAAATGGGCAGCCAGATCACCAACGTGTTGCGCTGCCTGTACCTGGAGGCCCGTGGCTACCAGGTGACGGTGACCGAGTTGGTGGGCTGGGAGCACAGCATGAAAAACGAGCTCATCATCGCCCGCTACCTGGGCCAGCCCAAACGTGCTGCGGCGCAGCGTTTGAGGGATCTGTTGAAGGAGTTCGGCTTGACCGACCTGCTTTATACCCGCTTTACGCTGCCCGAAGACAATAGTCTGGACCACGCCATGGACAACCAATCCCCGGCCTGACACGTTCTAGCCGGTAGCGTTATCTTTTAATTATTTGCTTTTGGAGTTTTCGATGAAACCAGCCCTGAAACTGAGTTTGACCCTGATGGTGGTCGCGGCCCTTGGCGCCTGCGCCAGCAGCAGCCCCGACGTTATTCAGCGTGGCGATACCCAGCGCATGTCGGAAGTGCTCGATGCCCGTGTGTTGTCCATTCGCGCTGTCACGGTGGATGGCAACCAGTCGGGCATGGGTGCGGCCGCCGGCGGTGTGGTGGGCGGTATTGCGGGTGCCGGTGTCGGCGGGTACCGGGAAAGCGCCATTGTTGGCGTGCTCGGTGCGGTGGTAGGCGCCGTGGCTGGCAACGCGGTTGAGCGTATGGGCACGCGCGAAGAGGCGGTGGAGATCCTGGTGCAGCTGAGAAACGGCGACCGGCGTGCCATCGTGCAGGCCAAAGGTGCTGAAGTGCTGGTTCCCGGTGATGCCGTCATTCTGGTCACCACGGGCGGCAAGGTTCGCGTCACCAAGGCACCTCGCTGAAATTAATTCGGGGTCAGATTCCAATTAAGATGGTGCAGTCACTTTTTACTGCACCTTTATGGCCCGTCTCCCCCGCCTCACGCTGCCCGGTTTTGCGCACCACGTCATTCAACGGGGCAACAACCGGCAACCCATTTTTGCGTCCGCAGCCGACTACCAGACCCTGCTGGATCTGCTGCATGAAAACGCCGAGAAGTTCCAGGTGGCCATTCACGCCTATGTGTTGATGAGCAATCATTTCCATCTGCTGGCCACGCCCCAAACAGCCGAGGGCTTGCCGCAGATGATGCAGGCGGTGGGCAGGCGCTATGTGCGTTATTTCAATGACCTGCAGCAGCGCAGTGGCACCTTGTGGGAGGGGCGCTACAAATCCACGCTGATCCAGACCGAGCGTTATTTGCTCGCCTGCATGGTCTACATCGACCTCAATCCGGTGCGGGCGGGTCTGGTGGCGCAGGCGCGAGACTACCCGTGGTCCAGCCATGGCCACTACACGGGGCAGCGCGTTGACAAACTGATCACCCCGCATGCCTTGTTCTGGGAACTCGGTAACACCCCCTTTGCCCGGGAGGCGGCATACGCAGAGTTGGTGCAAAGTGGTATCAGCGCGGTGCAGCAGACGGCCTTGACCGATGCTGCGCTAAGCGGTTGGGCGCTGGGTGAAGCCGATTTTGTCGCAGATTTACAAAAAAGAACGCAGCGGCGCGTGGTCAAAGGCAATGCCGGACGACCTGTTTCAATCCAAAAATAGAAGATAAAACAGGCTGTAGCGGCCGTCAATCATGCGGATATTGCTATTATTTTTGATATGTCCCCAATTAAAAAACAAGCTAATTACTTGTCAATTAATTAGAATCTGACCCCAATTATTCTGCTTGGCACTTTTGTTGCATTGCGGTATTCTTCAGAAATCTGTCACTTATAGGAGCGCGCCATGACAACGGCTGCCGAGATCAAGCATCTCCAGGAACACGGTTTGTATTCGTCCACCCAAGAGCATGACGCTTGCGGCGTTGGTTTTGTGGCGCACATCAAGGGCACCAAGTCGCATGACATCGTGCGCAATGCCCTCAAGATTCTTGAAAACCTGGACCACCGGGGTGCCGTGGGCGCCGACAAGCTCATGGGCGACGGTGCCGGCATCCTGATTCAGTTGCCCGATGCGCTGTACCGCGAAGAAATGGCCACGCAAGGCGTGACCCTGCCTTCACCCGGTGAATACGGCGTGGGCATGGTGTTTTTGCCCAAGGAGCACGCGTCCCGTCTGGCCTGCGAGCAGGAGATGGAGCGCGCGATCAAGGCTGAAGGCCAGGTGTTGCTGGGCTGGCGCGATGTGCCGGTCAACCGCGACATGCCGATGTCGCCCACCGTGCGCGAAAAAGAGCCCATCCTGCGCCAGGTCTTCATCGGGCGCGGCAACGACGTGATCGTGCAGGACGCGCTGGAGCGCAAGCTGTATGTGATCCGCAAGACGGCCAGTGCCAACATCCAGCGCCTCAAGCTGACGCACTCCAAAGAATATTACGTGCCCAGCATGTCCAGCCGTACCGTGGTGTACAAGGGCTTGTTGCTGGCCGACCAGGTGGGCGTGTACTTCAGGGATCTGGGGGACGTGCGTTGCATCTCCGCCCTGGGTCTGGTGCACCAGCGTTTCTCCACCAACACCTTCCCCGAGTGGCCGCTGGCGCACCCGTACCGCTATGTGGCGCACAACGGTGAGATCAACACCGTCAAGGGCAATTACAACTGGATGAAGGCGCGTGAAGGCGTGATGTCGTCCCCCGTGCTGGGCGCCGATCTGCAAAAGCTGTATCCCATCAGCTTTGCCGATCAGTCCGACACCGCCACGTTTGACAACTGCCTTGAGCTGTTGACCATGTCCGGCTACCCGATCAGCCAGGCCGTGATGATGATGATTCCCGAGCCCTGGGAGCAGCACACCACCATGGACGAGCGCCGCAAGGCCTTCTACGAATACCACGCCGCCATGCTGGAGCCGTGGGATGGCCCGGCCTCCATCGTGTTCACCGACGGTCGCCAGATTGGCGCCACGCTGGACCGCAACGGCCTGCGTCCTTCGCGCTACTGCATCACCGATGACGACCTCGTCATCATGGGTTCCGAGTCCGGCGTGTTGCCCGTGCCCGAAAACAAGATCGTGCGCAAATGGCGCCTGCAGCCCGGCAAGATGTTCCTGATTGACCTGGAACAGGGTCGCATGATCGACGACGAAGAGATCAAGTCGAATCTGGCCAACAGCAAGCCCTACAAGCAGTGGATCGAGAACTTGCGCATCAAGCTGGATGATGTGGTCGGCGGGGGCGAGCCCGCCAGCGCTTCGGAAAGCGTAGTCACTTTGCTGGATCGCCAGCAGGCCTTTGGCTTTACCCAGGAAGACATCAAGTTCCTGATTGCCCCCATGGCCACCGCGGGCGAAGAAGCCATTGGTTCCATGGGCAATGACAGCCCGCTGGCCGTGCTGTCTGACAAGAACAAGCCGCTTTACAACTACTTCAAGCAGTTGTTCGCGCAGGTGACCAACCCGCCGATCGATCCGATCCGCGAGGCAATCGTGATGTCGTTGGTGTCCTTCATCGGCCCCAAGCCCAACCTGCTGGACATCAACCAGGTCAATCCGCCCATGCGCCTGGAGGTGAGCCAGCCGGTGCTTGACTTTGCCGACATGGCCAAGCTGCGCGACATCGAGAAGCACACACAAGGCAAATTCCGCAGCTACACGCTGGACATCACCTACCCGCTGGCCTGGGGTCACGAAGGTGTGGAGGCCAAGCTGGCATCCCTCTGTGCCGAAGCCGTGGACGCGATCAAGGGCGGTAAAAACATCCTCATCATCAGCGACCGCGGTGTGAGCGCCACGCAAGTAGCGATCCCCGCGCTGCTGGCCCTGAGCGCCATTCACCAGCATCTGGTGGGTGCAGGCCTGCGGACCACCGCTGGCCTGGTCGTGGAGACCGGCACCGCGCGTGAAGTGCATCACTTTGGCGTGCTGGCCGGTTACGGCGCAGAAGCCGTGCACCCCTACCTCGCCATGGAAACGCTGGCCAGCATCCACAAGGATCTGCCCGGCGACCTGAGCGCAGACAAGGCGATCTACAACTACGTCAAGGCGGTGGGCAAGGGTCTGTCCAAGATCATGTCCAAGATGGGAGTCTCCACCTACATGAGTTACTGCGGTGCCCAGTTGTTTGAAGCCATTGGCCTGAACACGGAAACCATCGCCAAGTACTTCGCCGGGACGCCCAGCCGCGTGGAAGGGATCGGTGTCTTCGAAATTGCTGAAGAGTCCATCCGCATGCACAAGGCCGCTTTCAGCGACGACCCCATTCTGGAAACCATGCTCGATGCCGGTGGCGAGTATGCCTGGCGTGCCCGTGGCGAAGAGCACATGTGGTCACCCGACGTCATTGCCAAGCTGCAGCACTCCACGCGTTCCAACAACTGGAATACGTACAAAGAGTACGCCCAACTCATCAACGACCAGAGCAAGCGCCACATGACGCTGCGCGGCCTGTTCGAGTTCAAGATCGATCCGGCCAAGGCCATTCCGATTGACGAAGTCGAAAGCGCCAAGGAAATCGTCAAGCGTTTTGCCACTGGCGCCATGTCGCTGGGCTCTATTTCGAGCGAGGCCCATGCCACGCTGGCCGTCGCCATGAACCGCATTGGTGGCAAGAGCAACACGGGGGAGGGCGGTGAAGATCCGGCCCGTTACCGCAACGAGCTCAAAGGCATTCCGATCAAGCAAGGCCAGACCATGGCTGACATCATCGGCAAAGATGTGGTCGAGGTGGACATGCCGTTGCAGGCGGGCGACAGCTTGCGCTCACGCATCAAGCAGGTCGCATCCGGCCGCTTTGGTGTGACCGCCGAGTACCTGACCAGCGCCGACCAGATCCAGATCAAGATGGCGCAAGGTGCCAAGCCGGGTGAGGGCGGACAGCTGCCCGGTGGCAAGGTGTCCGAGTACATCGGCCGTCTGCGTCACTCGGTGCCGGGCGTGGGCCTGATTTCGCCCCCGCCGCACCATGACATTTATTCGATCGAAGACTTGGCGCAGCTGATTCACGACCTGAAAAACGTGGCACCGCACGCTGGCATCAGCGTCAAGCTGGTGGCTGAAATCGGCGTCGGCACCATCGCTGCCGGCGTTGCCAAGTGCAAGGCCGATCACGTGGTGATCGCCGGGCATGACGGCGGCACGGGCGCATCGCCCTGGTCGTCCATCAAGCATTGCGGCAGCCCGTGGGAAATTGGTCTGGCCGAAACCCAGCAAACCCTGGTGCTCAACCGTCTGCGCAGCCGCATCCGCGTGCAGGCCGACGGCCAGATGAAGACCGGCCGTGACGTCGCCATTGGTGCTCTGCTGGGGGCTGACGAGTTCGGCTTTGCTACCGCTCCCTTGGTGGTGGAAGGCTGCATCATGATGCGCAAGTGCCACCTCAACACCTGCCCGGTCGGTGTGGCCACGCAAGACCCGACCCTGCGCAAGAAATTCTCCGGCAAGCCAGAGCACGTGGTGAACTATTTCTTCTTCATTGCGGAAGAAGTTCGCCAGATCATGGCCCAGTTGGGTATCCGCAAGTTTGACGACATGATTGGCCGCGCCGACCTGCTCGACATGCGTCAAGGCATTGCCCATTGGAAAGCCAGTGGCCTGGACTTTAGCCGCTTGTTTGCGATGCCGAACGTGCCTGCGGACGTGCCACGCTTCCAGACACTGGAGCAGGCGCACGGCCTTGAAAAGGCGCTGGACAACGTGCTGATCGCCAAGAGCCGCGCTGCCATCGACAAGGGCGAAAAAGTGCAGTTCATGGAAGTGGCCCGCAACGTCAACCGTTCCGTGGGTGCCATGCTCTCCGGCGCGGTGACCCGGGTGCACCCTGAAGGTTTGCCGGATGACACCATCCGCATCCAGCTGGAAGGCACCGGTGGCCAGTCCTTTGGCGCCTTCCTGGCCAAGGGCATCACCATGTACCTGATTGGCGACGCCAACGACTACACCGGCAAGGGTCTCTCGGGCGGTCGCATTGTGGTGCGCCCCAGCATTGACTTCCGCGGCGAAGCGGTGCGCAACACCATCGTGGGCAACACGGTGATGTTTGGTGCCACCAGTGGGGAAGCTTTCTTCAGTGGCGTGGGTGGCGAGCGCTTTGCGGTGCGTCTGTCGGGCGCCACCACAGTGGTGGAAGGCACGGGCGACCACGGTTGCGAGTACATGACCGGCGGTACGGTGGCGGTGCTGGGCAAGACTGGACGCAACTTTGCCGCGGGCATGAGTGGTGGTGTGGCGTACGTTTATGACGAAGACGGCCAGTTTGCGACGCGTTGCAACACCGCCATGGTGTCCATGGAAAAAGTGCTGACCACTGCAGAGCAGGAAGCGGCGCTGGACAAAGCCCTCTGGCATCGTGGCCAAAGTGACGAAGCGCAGCTCAAGAAACTGCTTGAAGACCACAACCGCTGGACCGGCAGCAAGCGTGCCCGCGAGTTGCTCGACAACTGGAGTGTGTCCCGCCTGAAATTCGTCAAGGTTTTCCCCAACGAGTACAAACGTGCCCTGGGCGAGATTCATGCACGTGGACGAGGGGTTTTGCCAAAAGAGGCTGCAGCCCAGATCAGCCGTGCGCAAGCAGCTACAAAAAAAGAAGCGGTTCCAGCCAAATAAGGCGCGAACCAATTGAAACTTGTTAGGTTGGGGGCCGCGCCAAAGGGCTGCCCCGCCATGGAGTAAAAATATGGGAAAAGTTACTGGTTTTATGGAGTTTGAGCGCCTCGAAGAGGGCTACAAGCCCGTGGCCGAGCGCTTGAAGAATTACAAAGAGTTTGTGGTGGGTCTGGACGACGCGCAAGCCAAGGTGCAGGCCGCACGTTGCATGGACTGCGGCACCCCGTTTTGTAACAACGGTTGCCCGGTCAACAACATCATTCCTGATTTCAACGACCTGGTGTACCAGGGCGACTGGAAGAATGCGATTGAAGTGCTGCACAGCACCAACAACTTCCCCGAGTTCACCGGCCGCATCTGCCCCGCACCTTGCGAGGCGGCTTGCACGCTGAACGTGAATGACGGCGCAGTGGGTATCAAGTCGATCGAGCACGCCATCATCGACCGCGCCTGGGCCGAGGGCTGGGTGGCGCCTCGCCCCGCCAAGCACAAGACGGGTAAAAAAGTTGCCGTGGTGGGCTCCGGCCCCGCTGGCATGGCTGCCGCCCAGCAACTGGCCCGCGTGGGCCATGACGTCACCCTGTTTGAGAAAAATGACCGGGTTGGCGGCTTGCTGCGTTACGGCATTCCCGACTTCAAGATGGAGAAGTCGCACATCGACCGCCGTGTCGAGCAGCTGCAAAAAGAGGGTGTCACCATCCGTACCGGCGTCATGGTGGGGGAGTTGCCCAAGGGCTCGAAAGTCATCAACTGGGCCAAAGAAACGATTTCGCCTGCGCAGTTGCAAAAAGACTTTGATGCGGTCTTGCTCACCGGTGGTGCCGAGCAGTCCCGTGACCTGCCCGTGACGGGCCGTGAGCTGGATGGCATTCACTTCGCCATGGAGTTCCTGCCACTGCAGAACAAGGTCAATGCCGGCGACAAGCTCAAAGGCCAACTGCGTGCCGACGGCAAACACGTCATCGTCATTGGCGGTGGCGACACCGGGTCTGACTGTGTGGGCACCAGCAACCGCCACGGCGCGGTCAGCATCACCCAGTTTGAGGTGATGCCTCAACCCCCGGCGGAAGAAAACCGCCCCATGACCTGGCCCTACTGGCCACTGAAGCTGCGCACCAGCTCCAGCCACGACGAAGGCTGCACGCGTGAGTTCGCCATCTCCACCAAGGAGTTCATTGGCGAAAAAGGCAAGGTCACTGGTTTGAAAACCGTCCGTGTGGAATGGAAAGACGGCAAGATGGTCGAAGTGGCGGGTAGCGAGCAGGTTCTGACGGCCGATCTGGTGCTGTTGGCTATGGGCTTTATCAGCCCGGTGGCCTCCATCCTGGAGTCCTTCGGTATTGACAAGGATGCGCGTGGCAATGCCAAGGCGACAACCGAGTTCACGGGTGGCTACGCGACCAATGTGCCCAAAGTCTTTGCCGCGGGGGACATCCGTCGCGGCCAAAGCCTGGTGGTGTGGGCGATCCGTGAAGGCCGTCAGGCCGCGCGCTCGGTCGATGAGTTTCTAATGGGATTCAGCGACCTGCCGCGTTGATGTCGTGCCAATGCCACGGTGCCACCTGAAGAATAGGTGTAATCCCGTATGATCCAAGGGCCGGGCGTTCCCCGGCCTTTCTTTTTAATATGGCGTCCAATACCCTCCCATCTCTTGTTGAACTGCGTCACCTGACCTTTGGGTATGGTGAGCGGGTGATTCTTGACGATGTGTCCCTGTCCATTCCGCGTGGCAAAGTCACGGCGCTTATGGGTGCCTCTGGCGGTGGCAAGACCACGATCCTGCGGCTGATTGGCGGTCAAAACCGGGCGCAATCAGGGCAGTTGCTGTTTGATGGGCAAGACGTCACACCCATGGACCAGACGCAGCTTTATGCGGCCCGTCGCCGCATGGGCATGCTGTTCCAGTTTGGCGCCTTGTTTGCGGATCTGTCGGTGTTTGACAATGTGGCGTTTCCGCTGCGTGAGCACACCGCCCTGTCCGAAGCCTTGATTCGCGACATTGTCCTGATGAAGCTCAATGCCGTCGGTTTGCGCGGCGCGCGTGACCTGATGCCCAGTGAAGTCTCGGGCGGCATGGCACGACGCATTGCCCTGGCGCGTGCGATTGCGCTGGATCCTGAACTGGTCATGTACGACGAGCCCTTTTCCGGGCTTGACCCGATTTCTCTCGCCATTTCGGCACGCCTGATTCGCGAGCTCAATGACTCCATGGGGTTGACCAGTGTTTTTGTGTCCCACGAGCTGGAACAAACCTTTGCGATTGCCGATCACGTGATCATTCTCGCCAACGGAAAAATTGCGTGTGAAGGCACACCTGATGAAGTGCGCCAAAGCGCCGACCCCCTGGTCTACCAGTATGTCAACGCGCTGCCGGACGGGCCTGTGCGTTTCCACTACCCGGGGCCGACAATTGACGAAGACTTTGGTTTGGGCGCCGTGGCGGTGCAACGTCCTCACGAGAAGGGAGTGAGGCCATGAGCTGGTACAAACCGCGTGATGTCGGGTTTGCCGCGCGCCGTCAGCTCGCTGATCTGGGGCAGGGGGCACGCCTGTTCGCGCGTTTGTTGACCACGCTGCCTGGCAGCTTGAAACGTTTTGGCCTGATTCGTGACCAGATGCATTTCCTGGGCAACTACTCGCTGGCCATCATCGCGGTGTCTGGCTTGTTTGTCGGGTTTGTGTTTGGCCTGCAGGGCTACTACACCCTGCAGCGTTATGGCTCGTCTGAAGCCCTGGGCCTGCTGGTCACGCTCAGCCTGGTTCGGGAGTTGGGGCCGGTGGTGACCGCACTGCTGTTTGCCGGCCGTGCCGGTACGTCCATCACGGCCGAGATTGGCCTCATGAAGGCCGGTGAGCAGATCAGCGTCATGGAAATGATGGCGGTGGACCCGGTGCAACGCATTCTGGCGCCCCGTTTTTGGGCGGGTGTCATCACCATGCCCCTGCTGGCGGCTGTCTTCAGCGCCATGGGCATCATTGGCGGCTGGGTGGTCGGTGTGCTCATGATCGGTGTCGACGCCGGTTCATTCTGGAGTCAGATTCAGGGCGGCGTGGATGTGTGGCAAGACGTGGGCAATGGCGTCATCAAGAGCATTGTTTTCGGTTTTACGGTGACCTTTATCGCGCTGTTACAGGGTTTTGAAGCCCAGCCGACGCCTGAAGGCGTCGCGAGCGCCACGACCCGGACGGTGGTAGTGGCCTCCTTGTCAGTTCTTGGTCTGGATTTCATCCTGACCGCCATGATGTTTACTATTTAGGGAGAGTGTGGTGCAACGCTCGAAAAATGATGTGTGGGTGGGTCTGTTTGTATTGATTGGTGCCGTGGCCATTTTGTTTTTGGCATTGCAGTCGGCCAATTTGTTGAGCCTGAGCTTCCAGAAAAGCTACTCGGTGGAGGCCAAATTCGACAATGTTGGCGGGCTCAAGCCCAAAGCTGCCGTGCGCAGTGCCGGCGTGGTGGTGGGCCGTGTGGAGAGCATCACCTTTGATGACAAAACCTTTCAGGCGCGTGTGACGATGGCCTTGGAGAGCCGTTATGCCTTTCCAAAAGACAGTTCTCTCAAGATACTGACCAGCGGTTTGCTGGGCGAGCAGTACCTGGGCATCGAGGCCGGGGCGGACGAGAAAACCCTGGCCGCCGGTGACGTGATTTCCAGCACCCAGTCTGCTGTGGTGTTGGAGAGCCTCATCAGTCAGTTTCTGTACAGCAAGGCCGCTGACACCAGCACGCCTGCTGCCGCTTCGCCGGTGGGCGCCAAGGTGAAAAAATGAGCGTGTGTTCTGTCCGCCTTCCCGTTGTGTCGAGGCGGGTTCGATCGACCAGCCTGGTGCTGGTGCTGGTGTCGCTCACGGCTTGCGCCAGTGGCCCGAACGCCAATCCGCGTGATCCCCTGGAGCCATGGAATCGGGGCGTTTACCAGTTCAATGATGCGGTCGACGTGGCTGTTCTGAAGCCGGTCGCAACCGCGTACCGCGACGGCGTGCCGCGTTTGGTGCAATTGGGAATCGGGAACTTTTTTGACAATGTTCAGGATGCCTGGTCATTTGTCAACAATGCTTTGCAACTCAAGGGCGAAGCCGCCGGCGACAGCTTTTTCCGCTTCGCCGCCAACACGGTTTTTGGCTTGGGTGGCGTGCTGGATATCGCCTCCGAGATGCGCATTGAAAAGCACACCAAGGATTTCGGTCATACCCTGGGCTACTGGGGGGTGGGTGCCGGGCCCTATTTGGTGCTGCCGTTTTTCGGCTCTTCGACCGTGCGCGACACAGCGGCCTTGCCGGTCGATATGGCCGGTGATTTGGTCTCCGGCATGAGCAATGTGCCAGCACGCAACACGGCAACGGTGGTTCGTCTTGTCGACGAACGCGCCGGTTTGCTCAAGGCCAGCGCCATGTTGGACCAGGTGGCACTGGATAAATACAGCTTCACCCGTGACGCTTACCTGCAAAGCCGTCGCAGTGCCATCTTTGACGGCAACCCGCCAGAAGAAGAGTCGAATGACACCCTGCAGGACTACAGCTTGCCTGTGACCGATGTGTTAACTGATCCGGCACCTGCCGCGTTAAATACTGCCGGGGTTCCCGGCGATGAGAAAGCCAAACCATGAACCGTCGTTTTTTAAGCCGTTTGTTGACTGTCCTGGCCCTCAGTGGCGCCAGCCTGCTCGCCTTGCCCGCCAGTGCGGCCGATGAGTCGGCCGAGGCCCTGATTCAGCGTTTGTCCACCGATGTGCTGGACAGCATCAAGGCGGACAAAGCCATTCAGGCGGGTGATGTGTCCCGCATCATCGGTCTGGTCGATACACGCGTCATGCCCAATGTGAACTTTCAGCGCATGACGGCTTCCGCCGTGGGCCCGGCCTGGCGCCAGGCCACCCCCGAGCAGCAAAAACGCCTGCAGGAGGAGTTCAAGACCTTGCTCGTGCGCACCTACGCGGGCGCGCTGACCCAGGTCAATGACCAGACCATCGTGGTCAAGCCTCTGCGTGCGGCGCCTGAAGACAAAGAGGTGGTGGTGCGTACCGAAGTCAAAGGCCGTGGTGACCCGATCCAACTGGACTACCGGCTTGAGAAAACGCCAGGTGAAGGCGCCGGCTGGAAGATTTACAACCTGAACGTCCTCGGTGTGTGGCTGGTGGAAACCTACCGCAGCCAGTTTGCGCAGGAAATCAATGCCAAGGGTATCAATGGCCTGATCGCGACGCTGGTTGAGCGTAACAAGGCCAACGGCAAGAAGGGTTGAGCGTGCTGGTACTGCCTGAAGAGCTGACGCAATCGCAGGCCACCGCATGCTTGCGCATGCTGGTGCAGGGTTTGCGTGCCCAGTCGGGCTCGGACGTTGTGGTGGATGCCTCGGCTTTGACGCGCTTTGATTCTGCCGCCCTGGCCGTGTTGTTGGAGTTCCGGCGCGAGAGTCTGGCCTTGGGCAAGCTTTTTTCGGTTCGCGGTCTGCCTGAGCGGCTTGGCAATCTGGCGTCTCTTTACGGGATTGTTGACCTGTTGTCGTCCGAGTTGCCGACGACCGTAAAATAGCGGACTCCATGCCCGCTATCTCATTCCAGTCCGTCTCCAAGACGTATCCCTCCCCGCGCGGTCCCAAAGGCAGCACTTTTCTCGCACTCGATGGCGTCAGCCTGGATATCGAGGAGGGGGAGTTTTTTGGTCTGCTGGGCCCCAACGGCGCGGGCAAGACGACCATGATCAGCATCCTGGCGGGGCTTGCCCGTGCCACATCGGGCAAGGTCTCGGTGTTGGGTCATGATGTGCAGGCGGATTACGCGCAGGCGCGTCGCAGCTTGGGTGTGGTGCCACAAGAGCTGGTGTTCGATCCCTTTTTCAGTGTCCGCGAAGCGCTGCGCATCCAGTCAGGCTATTTTGGCGTCAAGAACAACGACGCCTGGATCGATGAACTGCTGGAAAGCCTCGGTCTGGCCGACAAGGCCACCTCGAACATGCGCCAGCTCTCGGGTGGCATGAAGCGGCGTGTGCTGGTGGCCCAGGCCCTGGTGCACAAGCCGCCGGTCATCGTGCTCGACGAACCCACTGCCGGTGTGGATGTGGAGTTGCGCCAGACCTTGTGGCAGTTCATTGCCAAACTCAACAAACAAGGCAGCACCGTGCTGTTGACAACGCACTACCTGGAAGAAGCCGAAGCCTTGTGCGGCCGCATTGCCATGCTCAAGACCGGGCGCATCGTGGCGCTGGACCACACCAGTGAATTGCTCAAGGCGGCCTCCAGCAATGTGCTGCGCTTCAAGGTGGACAGCGAGTTGCCCCAGCTGCTGGCTGACAAGGCGCGCATCACCGGCCGAATTGTCCAGTTCCCGGCCCACGACGCGCTGGAGATCGAAACTTACCTTGCCGCGGTGCGCGAGGCCGGTCTGGTGGCGCACGACGTCGAGATTCGCAAGGCCGATCTGGAAGACGTTTTTCTGGATGTGATGCACAAGAACAAAGACGCGAAAAATCAGTCCGCAGGAGCTCTCTCGTGACCGGCTGGCAAACACTGTTGTACAAGGAAGTGCTGCGCTTCTGGAAGGTGGCGTTCCAGACGGTGGCAGGTCCGGTGTTGACGGCCATGCTGTACCTGCTGATCTTCGGGCACGCCCTGGAGTCCCATGTCAAGGTGTACGACAAGATCAGTTACACCGCCTTTTTGGTGCCCGGTCTGGCGATGATGAGTTTGTTGCAAAACGCGTTTGCCAACAGTTCCTCGTCGCTGATCATGAGCAAGGTCATGGGCAACCTGGTGTTTTTGCTACTCACGCCACTCTCGTACATGAACTGGTTTGTGGCGTATGTGGGCGCTTCGGTGATTCGTGGTCTGGTCGTGGGTCTGGGGGTGTTTGGTGTCTCGGCCTTGTTCACCGAGGTCAGTTTTGTGGCGCCGTTGTGGATACTGGTTTTTGCCGTGATGGGTGCTGCCTTGATGGGCACGCTGGGCCTGATCGCCGGCCTGTGGGCCGAGAAGTTTGACCAGCTGGCGGCCTTTCAGAATTTTGTGGTCATGCCCATGACCTTTCTCAGTGGCGTCTTCTATTCGATTCATTCCCTGCCGCCTTTCTGGCAACGCGTGAGCCACCTGAACCCGTTTTTCTACATGATTGATGGCTTTCGTTACGGCTTTTTCGGCGTGAGCGATGTGTCGCCCTGGCTGAGTTTTTCGGTGGTGGGGGGCTCTCTGGCCTTTGTGAGTGCTGTGGCCATCTACCTGCTTCGCACCGGTTACAAAATCCGCGGTTGACGCGAATTACATTTTTTGGATTGTTGACATGACTGCAGACCAGATCAAAGACATGATTACCGCGGGTTTGATGTGCGAACACATCGAACTTGAAGGCGACGGCCGCCACTGGTACGCCACCGTGGTGTCCTCCGCATTTGATGGCAAGCGTGCCATTCAACGTCATCAACAGGTGTATGCCACGCTGGGCAACAAAATGCAAAACGACGAGGTTCATGCCCTGTCGATGAAGACGTACACGCCATCCGAATGGGCGGCATTGGCCAAATGATGGTGTTTTGAACGGGTGGATCGCGCCTGTGGACCTGAACTTTTTGAACTGACTTTATGGATAAATTATTGATTCGCGGCGGTCGACAACTGCATGGTGAGGTGCTGATTTCCGGCGCCAAGAACGCGGCTTTGCCCGAGCTGTGCGCCGCCCTGCTGACGGCCGAACCCGTGACCTTGACCAATGTCCCGCGTTTGCAGGACGTGTCCACCATGCTCAAGCTCATTGGCAACATGGGTGTCGGTGTCGAGCGCGATGAGGGCGGGACCGTGCGCCTTGATGGCGGCTCGCTGACCTTGCCTGAAGCGCCATATGAATTGGTCAAGACCATGCGGGCGTCGGTGTTGGCGCTGGGTCCCTTGCTGGCCCGTTTTGGCCACGCCAAGGTGTCTTTGCCGGGCGGCTGTGCCATTGGTTCACGCCCCGTGGACCAGCACATCAAGGGCCTGACCGCAATGGGCGCCGAGATCGTGGTCGAGCACGGCTACATGATCGCCAAACTGCCCGAAGGCCGCACCCGCCTCAAAGGCGCGCGGATCGCGACCGACATGGTCACCGTCACCGGTACCGAAAACTTTCTGATGGCCGCTTGCCTGGCCGAAGGCGAGACCATTCTGGAGAACGCGGCGCAAGAGCCCGAGATCCCTGACCTGGCTGAAATGCTGATCAAGATGGGCGCGAAGATTGAAGGTCACGGCACCAGCCGCATCCGCATCCAGGGCGTCGACAAACTGCATGGCTGTGAACACCAGGTGGTGGCGGACCGGATCGAGACCGGTACCTTTTTGTGCGCCGTTGCGGCCACGGGCGGTGACGTGGTGCTTCAGCATGGCCGTGCCGAGCACCTTGAAGCCGTGGTGGAAAAACTCCGCGATGCGGGTGCCACGGTCACCGAGCTGGAGGGCGGCATTCGCGTTCAGTCCCAGGGACGCCTGAAAGCCCAAAGCTTCCGGACGACCGAGTACCCCGGTTTTCCGACCGACATGCAGGCGCAGTTCATGGCGCTCAACTGCATCTCGCATGGCACATCCAAGGTGACCGAGACCATTTTTGAAAACCGTTTCATGCACGTCAACGAGATGGTTCGCCTCGGGGCGAACATCCAGATCGACGGCAAAGTGTCGGTGGTGGAGGGGGTAGCGCAGCTCTCGGGCGCCACCGTCATGGCGACCGATCTGCGGGCGTCGGCCAGCCTCGTGATTGCGGGTTTGGTCGCTGAAGGCGAAACCCTGGTGGAACGCATCTATCACCTGGACCGGGGCTACGATCAGATGGAAGCCAAGCTTCGTCTCCTGGGTGCCGATATTGAAAGAGTGAAATGATTACTTTGGCGTTGTCGAAGGGCCGCATTTTCGAAGAGACCTTGCCGCTGCTGCGGGCCGCCGGCATCGAGGTGCTGGAAGATCCGGAAAAATCGCGCAAGCTCATCCTCACCACCAACCAGCCCGATGTGCGTGTGCTGGTGGTGCGCGCCACGGACGTGCCCACCTACGTGCAGTACGGCGGTGCCGACCTGGGCATCACCGGACGCGACACGCTGCTGGAGCACGGCAGCGATGGGCTCTACCAGCCGCTGGACCTGCAAATTGCCAAGTGCCGCATCAGTGTGGCGGTGCGGGCCGATTTTGATTACGCCTCGGCCGTCAAGCAGGGCTCGCGCCTGCGGGTGGCGACCAAGTACGTGGCGATTGCCCGCGAATTTTTCGCTGCCAAAGGCGTGCACGTGGACTTGATCAAGCTCTACGGCAGCATGGAACTCGCGCCCTTGGTGGGCCTGGCCGATGCCATTGTGGACTTGGTCTCGACCGGCAACACGCTCAAGGCCAACCACCTGGTGGAGGTCGAGCACATCATGGACATCAGCTCGCGTCTGGTGGTCAACCAGGCGGCCCTGAAATTGAAACAGGCCCCGATTCGCAAGATCATCGATGCGTTTGCATCGGCCATTGTTCCCTGACGCCTCTTATTCATCCGCTTAATACTGCTATGAAATTAGTAGCTACTCCCGCTTATTTATCAACGGCTAGCGGCACATTTGATGCTGAATTCAAGGCGCGCCTGCATTGGTCCGCCGAGGCCGACGCGGCCATTGAGCAGCGGGTGGCAGACATCCTGGCGGACGTGCAGGCGCGCGGTGACGCCGCGGTGCTGGACTACACGCAGCGCTTTGACGGCCTGACGGCTTCGACCGTGGCCGAACTGGAGCTCACGCAGGCCGAACTCAAGGCCGCGTTCGACGCCATCCCGTCCGCCCAGCGCGAGGCCTTGCAGGCCGCAGCCCGGCGCGTGCGCACCTACCACGAAGCGCAGAAAAAAGCCTGTGGCGAGAGTTGGAGCTACCACGACGAAGACGGCACCCTCCTGGGCCAGAAGGTCACGCCGCTGGACCGTGTCGGCATTTATGTGCCGGGTGGCAAGGCGGCTTATCCGTCGTCCGTGTTGATGAACGCCATCCCCGCGCATGTGGCCGGGGTGGGTGAAATCATCATGGTGGTGCCCACGCCCCAGGGCGTGAAAAACCCGCTGGTGCTGGCCGCGGCCTATGTGGCTGGCGTGACCCGGGCGTTCACCCTCGGTGGTGCGCAGGCGGTGGCTGCGCTGGCTTTTGGGACCGCCACCATTCCGGCGGTGAACAAGATCACCGGCCCGGGCAATGCCTATGTCGCTGCAGCCAAGCGCCGCGTCTTTGGCACGGTCGGTATCGACATGATTGCCGGCCCCAGCGAGATTCTGGTGCTGGCCGATGGCAGCACGCCGCCTGACTGGGTGGCGATGGACTTGTTCAGCCAGGCCGAGCACGACGAGCTGGCGCAAAGCATCCTGCTGTGTCCCGACGCAGCCTACATCAACGAGGTGCAAGCCTCAATCAACCGCCTGCTGCCCGAGATGCCCCGGGCCGAGATCATCGCCAAGTCGCTCAATGGCCGCGGTGCCCTGATCCACACCCGCAGCATGGAAGAAGCCTGCGACATCAGCAACCGCATCGCCCCCGAGCATCTGGAGGTGAGCAGCCGCGACCCGCACCGCTGGGAGCCGCTGCTCAAACACGCAGGTGCCATTTTTCTGGGCGCCTACACCAGCGAATCGCTGGGCGACTACTGCGCCGGACCGAACCACGTGCTGCCGACCAGCGGCACGGCCCGTTTCTCCAGCCCCCTGGGGGTCTACGACTTTCAAAAGCGCAGCAGCCTGATTGAAGTGAGCGAAGCGGGCGCCCAGACGCTGGGCCTGATTGCCGCTGAGCTGGCGTATGGCGAGGGCCTGCAGGCCCACGCGCGGGCGGCCGAGTTGCGTCTGGCCTCTGTGCCCCCGATGCGCGCCAGTTCATGAACGCCTCAGTCACACCCGTGCGCCAGGTCATCCGCGAAGACGTGCGGGCCATGCATGCTTATGCCGTGCAGGATTCGACCGGCATGGTCAAGCTGGACGCCATGGAGAACCCCCATGGCCTTGCGCCCGCATTGCAGACGGCCCTGGGCCAACGCCTGGGCGCGCTGGCGCTGAACCGTTACCCCGATGGCCGGGTCAATGACCTGCGCCATGCGCTGGCCGCTTACGCGGGCATGCCCGAGGGCTTCGAGCTCATGTTGGGCAATGGCTCCGATGAGTTGATCAGCCTGGTGGCGCTGGCCTGTGCCGTGCCTCCCAGCGCGGCCAACGGCTTCAAAAAAGCCAGCGTGCTGGCACCGTTGCCGGGCTTTGTCATGTACGCCATGAGCGCGCAGTTGCAGGGGCTGGACTTTCACGGCGTCGCCCTCACGGCGGACTTTGAACTGGACGAGGCCGCCATGCTCGCCGCCATTGCCCTGCACCGGCCCGCCATCACCTACCTGGCCTACCCCAACAACCCCACCGCCAACCTGTGGGATGACACGGTCATTGAGAAGATCATCGTCGCGGTGGGTGAGCAGGGCGGTCTGGTCGTGATGGACGAGGCCTACCAGCCGTTCGCCTGCACAAGCTACATCGACCGGCTGGCGCGCCACAGCCATGTGCTGCTGATGCGTACGCTCAGCAAGTTTGGCCTGGCCGGTGTGCGCCTGGGCTACATGATGGGCCCCCAGGCTCTGATCGCCGAGTTTGACAAGGTGCGTCCGCCCTACAACATCAGCGTGCTGGACTACGAGTGCGCCTTGTTTGCGCTTGAGCACCAAGAGGTGTTTGCGGCGCAAGCCCTTGATATCTGTGCGCAGCGCGCTATTATTTTGGAAGCACTTCACGCCATGCCTGGTATCCGGGCCTACCCCAGCGACGCCAATATGGTGCTGGTGCGGGTGCCGGATGCGCAAAAAACGTTTGACGGCATGAAATCGCGCCAGGTGTTGGTCAAGAACGTTTCTAAAATGCACCCATTGCTGGCCCATTGCCTGCGTCTGACTGTTGGCACTGCCGACGAAAACCGGCGCATGCTGGCCGCCCTTCAAGAATCACTATGACCACCTCTATCCCCACGCCTGCCACCGGCCCCCGCACGGCAGAAGTCTCCCGCAACACGGCCGAGACCCAAATCACCGTCAAGGTCAATCTGGACGGCACCGGCGCGGCCAAGCTGCACACCGGCATCGGCTTTTTTGACCACATGCTCGACCAGATTGCCCGCCACGGCATGATCGATCTCGACATCCATGCCCTGGGGGACCTGCACATTGACGGCCACCACACGGTCGAAGACGTGGGCATTGCCTTCGGCCAGGCCGTGCACAAGGCCGTGGGCGACAAAAAAGGCATTCGCCGTTACGGCCACGCCTACGTGCCGCTGGATGAAGCGCTGTCCCGTGTCGTCATCGACCTGTCCGGCCGCCCCGGTCTGGTCATGAACGTGCCGTTCAAGAGCGGCATGATTGGCGCCTTTGACACGCAACTGACGCATGAGTTTTTTCAGGGCTTCGTGAACCATGCCTTTGTGACCTTGCACATCGACAACCTGCGCGGCGAAAACGCTCACCACCAGGCCGAGACCGTGTTCAAGGCCTTCGCCCGCGCTTTGCGCTCCGCGCTGGAGTTTGACCCGCGCGCGCTGGGCACCATTCCGTCGACCAAGGGTTCTTTGTAAAATTTATGCCAAACAGGCCTCTAGCCCCCGGTAACCGTGGGTAAGTAGCTATGAATTCAATAGCAATCAATACCCTGAAGAAAACCGTTGCCGTGGTCGACTATGGCATGGGTAACCTTCGTTCCGTGTCGCAGGCCGTCATCCATGCCGCGCAAGGCTCGGGCGTCGAGGTCGTCTGGGCGCGTACACCTGAAGAAGTGCTGGCCGCCGACCGTGTCGTGCTGCCGGGCCAGGGTGGCATGCGTGACTGCATGCGTGAGCTGGTTGAGTCCGGCATGCTGTCCGCCGTGTTGCATGCTGCAGCGAACAAACCGCTCATGGGCGTGTGTGTCGGCATGCAGATGCTGCTGGATCACAGCGCCGAACTGGACACCCCCTGTCTGGGCCTGATCCCGGGTGAAGTCATCAAGTTCGACCTCGAAGGCCAGTTGCAACCCGATGGCAGCCGCTACAAAGTGCCGCAAATGGGCTGGAACCAGGTCTATCGCAACAACCACGGTGGCGTGCCGCACCCGGTGTGGGGCGAGGTGCCCGATGGCAGCTACTTCTACTTTGTACACAGTTTTTACGCCCGGCCGTCTGATCCACGCCACAGCGTGGGCGAGACCGACTACGGCAGCCGCTTCACGTCGGCCATTGCGCGCGATAATATTTTTGCAACGCAATTTCATCCCGAAAAAAGTGCCGAACACGGTTTGTCCCTTTACAGAAACTTCCTTCACTGGAATCCCTGACCTCTTTGCTCCCTCCGAGCTTCTCGTTGTTTCCCTTCCTCCACCACTCTGAAGCATCATGCTTTTAATACCTGCAATTGACTTAAAAGACGGCCACTGCGTTCGCCTCAAACAAGGCGACATGGACCAATCCACCACCTTTGGCGAAGATCCGGCCGTCATGGCCCGGAGCTGGGTTGCCAAAGGCGCGCGACGCCTGCACCTGGTCGATTTGAATGGCGCGTTTGCGGGGCATCCCAAGAACGAAGTGGCCATTCGCAAGATTCTGAAAGAAGTGGGCAGCGAGGTGGACGTGCAGCTGGGTGGCGGTATCCGTGACCTGGACACCATCGAGCGTTACCTCGACGCCGGTCTGCGCTACGTCATCATCGGCACCGCAGCGGTCAAGAACCCCGGCTTTTTGCAGGACGCCTGCACGGCGTTTGGCGGTCACATCATCGTTGGACTGGACGCCCGCGACGGCAAGATTGCCACCGACGGCTGGAGCAAGCTCACCCGCCATGACGTGATCGATCTGGCCAAGAAGTTTGAAGACTACGGCGTCGAATCCATCATTTACACCGACATCGGCCGTGACGGCATGCTCAGCGGCATCAACGTGGACGCCACGGTCAAGCTGGCGCAGGCCCTGAGCATTCCCGTGATCGCCTCGGGCGGTTTGAGCAACATGGCCGACATCGAGGCCTTGTGCGCCGTTGAAGACGACGGCGTTGAAGGCGTCATCTGCGGCCGCGCCATTTACTCGGGCGACCTCGACTTTGCCGCCGCGCAAGCGCGCGCTGACGAATTGAACGGCTAGGAATATGGCCCCCACGCTTGTCACTTCGTGCACTACGCTGCCCCCCGAGGGGGCTGCAGTCGCCTTGGGGCGGTCCGGCGTCGCCTGCCCATGCTAGCCAAACGCATCATTCCCTGCCTCGACGTCACCGGTGGCCGCGTGGTCAAGGGCGTCAATTTTGTCGAGCTGCGCGACGCCGGCGACCCGGTGGAAATCGCCGCCCGTTACAACGACCAGGGCGCGGACGAACTGACCTTTCTTGACATCACCGCGACCAGTGACGGCCGCGACATGATTCTGCACATCATCGAAGCCGTGGCCTCCCAGGTGTTCATTCCCCTGACGGTGGGCGGCGGGGTGCGCACGGTGGAAGATGTGCGCCGCCTGCTCAACGCGGGCGCCGACAAGATCAGCTTCAACTCGGCGGCGCTGGCCAACCCGCAGGTCATCACGGAGGCCTCCGCCAAGTACGGCGCGCAGGCTATTGTGGTGGCGATCGATGCCAAACGCCGTTTTGGCGACGACATGCTCGACCGCGGCGAGGGCTGGGACGTCTACAGCCACGGCGGGCGCAAAAATACCGGTCTGGATGTGGTCACCTGGGCCACGGAGATGGCCAAGCGTGGCGCCGGCGAGATTTTGCTCACCAGCATGGACCGTGACGGCACCAAGTCCGGCTTTGATCTGGCGCTGACACGGGCCGTCAGTGATGCCATCGGTGTGCCGGTGATTGCCTCGGGCGGTGTGGGTACCCTGGACCACCTGGCCGACGGGATCCAGCTGGGCGGCGCTGACGCGGTGCTCGCGGCCAGCATTTTTCATTACGGCGAATTCACCGTAGGCCAGGCCAAGGCGCGCATGGCCGAGCGCGGCATACCCGTTCGTCTTTGAGCTATTTTTGCCTGTAGCCGCCGTCCTTCCTAGATAAGTAGCTATTAAATTTATAGCAATTTCAAAACACTGACAATTCTGGCATGAACTGGTTAAAACACATTCGATGGGATTCCAAGGGCCTCGTGCCGGTGATCGCGCAGGAGCAGGGCAGCAATGACGTGCTCATGTTCGCGTGGATGAACCGCGAGGCCTTGCAGAAGACGGCTGAGTTGGGGCAGGCGGTTTACTTCAGCCGTTCGCGCAACAAACTGTGGTTCAAGGGCGAAGAGTCTGGTCATGTGCAAAAAGTGCATGAAATCCGCATGGATTGCGACAATGACGTGATCTTGCTCAAGGTCACCCAGCTCGGGCATGAGCCCGGCATTGCCTGCCACACCGGTCGCCACAGCTGTTTCTTCACGGTGTACGAGAACGGCGAGTGGAAAGTCACCGAGCCGGTCTTGAAAGACCCGCAAACCATCTATAAATAAGCAGCCATGACTTCGAACGACTTGTCCTCTGATTCACTCGCCCGTCTCGCACAGGTGATTGAAAGTCGCTTGCCCAAAAATGGCGGTGATCCGGACGCCAGCTATGTGGCGCGCCTGTTGCACAAAGGGCCTGACGCCTTTTTGAAAAAAATTGGTGAAGAAGCCACCGAGGTTGTGATGGCGGCCAAAGACGCGGATCATGGCGGTGACAAGACCAAAATTGTCTACGAAGTCGCGGACCTCTGGTTTCATTGCATGGTGGCGTTGGCGCACTATGGCCTGACGCCGACCGATGTGGTGGCGGAGCTGGAGCGGCGCGTCGGCACCAGCGGCATTGAAGAAAAAGCCTTGCGCAAGGTGCTCGCGCGCGAGACGGAGACCAAATGAACCAGGATGCATTGGAGATCGAAAAGCTGCAGGCACTCAACACGGTGGGCACCATCAGCTACATCCTGCACCTGATTGTCGCGATTGGTGCGCTGATTCCGGGGGGGCAATTTGGCCCCGCGCTTCTGGTGGTGGCGCTGGTCATTGACCTGGTCAAGCGCTCGGAGGCTGAAGGCACATGGCATGCGTCGCACTTTCGCTGGCGCATCCGCACCGTGATCATTGCCGCGGTGCTGTACGCGGTGACGGCGCCTTTGTGGTTTCTTTTCATCTTCCCCGGATGGATCGCCTGGGGGGTGATCTCGATCTGGTTTCTCTACCGCATCGTCAGCGGCATGGTGCGCATGAACAAAGGATTGCCCATGGGCGTCGCATCATGATCGAGTCCATTGTTCAAAGCGATCCGGATTGCCTGTTTTGCAAGATTGTGGCGGGCAAGATCCCGTCCAAAGTGGTCTACCAGGACGAGGAAATGTTCGTCTTCCACGACATCAATCCGTGGGCCCCGGTGCATTTTTTGATGATTCCCAAGATGCACATCCCATCCATGGCGCACGTCGGCGCCGAGCATGCGGGTTTGTTGGGGCGCATGATGGCGATGGCGCCCCAGTTGGCCTTGCAGGAAGGATGCAATCCTTACCCCGAAGGTGGGTTTCGTATTTTGAGCAATACTGGGGCCGAAGGGCGACAGGAAGTCCATCACCTGCACATCCATGTGATGGGCGGGCCCAGGCCCTGGCTGCGGGGATAATTCCCCGCTCCAATCGAGCTGCTTGCAGTTCGCCGACTAAAATCATTTCAATTCGTTAGGAGAAACCCATGGGATTTTCAACAACACACCTGATCATTTTTCTGGTCATTATCGTGGTTATTTTTGGCACCAAGAAACTTCGCAATATCGGGTCTGACCTGGGTGGCGCGGTCAAGGGTTTCAAGGATGGCATGAAAGACGGCACCGACAAAACAGCCGAAACCGCCACCGCACCGGCGCAGCAAGTCGGTTCTGCCTCGTCTGCCGCCAAAGAAACGATTGATGTCGAAGCCAAAACCAAGGTCTGAGGACGTGTTTGCCAAGAAGCCTGTTCTAGCGGGACTGCGTCTCCGTGCTTGACATTGGCGTCACCAAGATCGCCATCATTGGGGCGATCGCCCTGTTGGTCATCGGCCCCGACAAACTCCCAGGGTTGGCCAAGACCGTGGGCACGTTGTTGGGTCGGGCACGTCGCTATGTCGCTGATGTGAAGGACGAAGTCAATCGCTCCATGGACCTGGATGAACTCAAGAAAATGAAGGACACGGTCGAGAGCGCGGCCCGGGATGTCGAGCATTCGATTCAGACCAGCGCCAGTGATTTCGAGAAAAGCTGGGCCGAAACCACCGACCAGGCCGCGATCGGCAACTCTTCCTACGGCTATTCGACCTTTCCTGAATACAAAAATCCCAAGAAAAAATGGCGCATCAAGCAGGGCGCCACCCCGCGCTGGTACAAAGCGCGCACGGGTACGCGCACCAATGCCCAGTCGGGTGCCGCCCGGGTAGCCCGGTTCCGACCTTCCAAAGCTAACTGATGACCGATCCTGTCCATAAAGAGGACGAACTGGCTGGCACTGAGCAGCCCTTCGTCCAGCACCTGTTCGAATTGCGCGACCGGCTCTTGCGGTCCTTGTACGGCGTGGGGGCTGTACTCGCGGTATTGTTCTTTTACCCCGGTCCTTCCAAGTTGTATGACCTGCTGGCCATGCCCCTGGTCAAGTCACTGCCGGAAGGCTCGCGCATGATTGCGGTGGGCGTGGTTTCCCCGTTTCTGGTTCCCATCAAGGTATCGGTCATGGCCGCCATTGCGCTGTCGCTGCCCTGGATTCTTTATCAAATCTGGGCGTTTGTTGCCCCCGGCTTGTACAAGCATGAGAAGAAGCTGGTGCTGCCTTTGGTCGCTGCCAGCACCTTATTGTTTTATACAGGCGCCGCTTTTTGTTACTTCTTTGTGTTTGGGCAGGCTTTTCCGGCCATCCAGAAAATGGCGCCCATCTCGGTCGCGGTCAGCCCGGACATTGAGGCCTATCTTGACTTTGTGATTACCATGTTCATTGCCTTTGGTGTCGCCTTTGAAGTGCCGATTGTGGTGGTCATCCTCGCACGCATGGGTATCGTGACGGTGGAGCAGCTCAAGTCGTTCCGGACCTATTTTGTCGTGGGGGCAGCTGCCATTGCCGCCCTGGTCACGCCGCCGGACCCGGTGTCCATGATTGCCCTGCTGGTGCCCATGTACTTGCTGTATGAAATTGGTATTCTCGCGGCGCAAGTGTTTATCAAACACACTCAGGCGCCTGAAGAAGACACCGAGGCTGCCAAGCCTTGAACACTGCCCGGTGATTCCGGGCTTTTTCATCGCTACTGAGTTTGTTTGCGTGGTTTGGGCCGTACACCCGGCGTCACGTTCAGATCCACTTTCTCTTCTTTTCGCAGCACGCTGAACTTCGAGGCCGTCCCTGGTTTAAGGGCTGCCACGCTGGTGAGCAACTCGGACACATTGCCCACCGGTTTGCCCGCCACACTCAGGATGACATCGCCGGGGCGAATGCCCGATTGCGCAGCTGGCCCGTTTTGCAGAACCCCAGTGATGATGACCCCTGCTTTTGTCTGCACGCCAAAGGTCTCGGCCAATTCGGGGTTCAGCTCGTTGGGCTCGACGCCAATCCAGCCGCGTGTGACCTGTCCATCCTTCACAATTCCCTCCATGACCAGCTTGGCGGTGGACACGGGAATTGCAAAGCCAATGCCCATGCTGCCCCCCGAGCGTGAGTAAATGGCGGTGTTGATGCCCAGCAGGTTGCCGTTGGTATCCACCAGCGCACCGCCTGAGTTGCCGGGGTTGATGGCCGCATCGGTCTGAATGAAGTTTTCAAACGTGTTGATGCCCAGCTGGTTGCGCCCCAGCGCGCTGACAATGCCCCCGGTCACGGTCTGCCCAACGCCAAACGGGTTGCCAATGGCCAGGACCTGATCACCCACCTGTAATGAATCCGAATTGCCCAACATGATGACCGGCAGCTTGTCGAGGTCAATCTTCAAGACAGCGAGATCGCTGTCCGGGTCGGTTCCGATGACTTTGGCCTGGGCGTGCCGGCTGTCGTTCAGGATGACTTCAATCTCGTCGGCACTTTCCACCACGTGGTTGTTCGTCAGGATATAGCCATCGCTGCTGACGATCACGCCGCTTCCCAGGCCGACTTGCGGCTGGTTGCCTTCTTCTCCAAAAAAGAACTTGAACCAAGGGTCGTTGCCATGAGGGTTGTTTTTGGCCGCTTTGCTGGTGTTGATGCTGACAACGGCCGCGGATGATTTTTGTGCAGCCAACCGGAAACTGCCCGCGGGCACGGCACCTGGACTGGCTGCCGGGGCTTCCAGCAGGGACACGCCAGCCGCGTGTGGTGACCGGTTGCCCAACCACTCGGGTTTTAGCGTGCCGACCACAAAATACGCGGCCATTAAAACGGTAACCGTTTGGGAAAACAACAACCAGAATCGTTTCATGAGTAGTTCGTGCGACAAGTCGCGTAGTGAAGGGCCGGGGTAAAACCAAATTGTAGGCCTCACGCAGAGCCCAGGCATGGGTCACGGGATGCCGCGTTGACGTGACGGGATGAGCGGGGGTTGTACAGTAGCGGGACTAACATGCCCAAGTCACCGCAAGTCATTCTTATTCACCCTGATGCCGCCTCCAAACCGGTGCCGGGGGCGGCATGCAATGGTTGTGGTGTGTGCTGCCTGCTGGAGCCTTGTCCACTGGGTGTGGTGTTGTCCGGACGGCGACACGGCGCGTGCGTGGCGGTGCGTTGGCATGACGATCTGTACCAGTACCGTTGTGGGGCCCTGATGGCGCCTCAGGAGGTTCTTCAAAGCGTGTTGCCCCGACCGATGGCAGGCATTGCCGTCCTGTTGGCGCCAGTCCTTGCACGGCTGGCCAAACGCTGGATTGCTGCCGGCGAGGGGTGCGACAGCAGCGTGGAATGGGCCCCGTTGGAGCCCGTAGGTGCTGTGCCTGATTCACCGACAATGATGAAAAAAGATGGATGCCCCTTTTAACTTGGCCACCCAGCCTGGAATGCCCCTCTTATGACTGACCGCACACAGCTTCTGCAGGCGTTTAACACCTTGCTGCAGCCCGAACGATTTCGTGATTACGGCCCCAACGGCCTGCAGGTAGAAGGCGCCCCAAGCATTCGGAAAATAGTGTCCGGGGTGACGGCCAGCCGCGCGTTGATCGAGGCGGCGATTGAAGCCAAGGCAGACGCGATCTTTGTGCACCATGGATTGTTCTGGCGCGGACAGGACGGCAGCGTCACGGGCTGGATGAAGCAGCGCCTGGCTTTGCTGCTGGCGCACGATATCAACTTGTTCGCTTACCACTTGCCTCTGGACGCCCATGCCGAGTTGGGCAACAACGCCCAGTTGGGCCTGCGGCTGGGCTTGCAGGCAGAGGGCCGTTTTGGTGAGCAGGATCTGGGCTTTGTGGGGCAACCTATCGCGCCGAATGACTTTGAAAGTGCAGCTGCCCTGGCTGATCATGTAAAAAAAGTATTAAATCGGCCTGTAGTCCTTGTCAATGGTGAGAAGCGTGCTATCAATAAAATAGCATGGTGTAGCGGTGGGGCACAGAGCTATTTTGAAGGCGCCATAGCCGCTGGGGCCGATGTCTTCATCACGGGCGAGATTTCAGAACCTCAAGCGCACTATGCGCGTGAATGTGGGGTCGCCTACCTGGCTTGCGGCCATCACGCCAGTGAGCGGTATGGCGCACCCGCGGTGGCCGCCCATGTGGCGGCGCAGTTCGGCGTGGCGCATGAATTCATTGACATCGACAACCCCGCCTGAACCGGCATCACACGGACTCCGATGGGAGTCAAAAAAAGAATGACGCTTCCTATAGCCATCACCCTGGGGGACCCTGCCGGCATTGGCCCTGAAATCATTGCCAAGGCGTTTCGCGAGGCCCCGGATGTCACGCGGGACTGCTTGGTGGTCGGCGATGTCGCCACCCTGCGGCGGGCCAATCAACTGGTCAGTGCGGGGGGCATTCCGCTGGGCCTGGCCCGAATTGATTCACCCACCGAGGCACTTTCCATGCCGCCCCGATGTGTGCCGGTGTTGCAGATGGGGGCGCCGGGTGAACTGGTTCCCTTTGGACAATTGAGCGCCAAGGCGGGCCTGATGGCCGCACAGAGTGTGGTGTGGGCGGCACAGGCTGCGCTGCGTGACGAACTTGCTGCCCTGATCACGGCGCCTCTGAACAAGGAGGCGCTGGCGCTCGCCGGGCCACCGTATTCGGACTACCCCGGACATACAGAGATGTTGCAGGCGCTGGCGGCGGCGCACGCTGGAAAAACGCTGCATGACATGCCGGTGCGCATGATGCTGGCCAATGACGAGCTCAAGGTGGTTCTGGTCAGCATCCACATGGCGTTGCGAGCGGCGATTGAGGCCGTAACCTTTGACGGTGTGCTGCAAACCCTGCGTATCGCGCATCAATCACTGACCGCAAGTCTCGGGCGTGCGCCGCGCATCGGCGTAGCGGGCCTGAATCCGCATGCCGGCGAAGGCGGACTTTTTGGTCGTGAAGAAATTGACCTCATCGCACCGGCCGTGGCCGCTGCGCGCGCGGAGGGCATTCAAGTGACGGGGCCGTTTGCGCCAGATACGGTGTTCATGCGGGCGCGCGCCACCGCGACGAAGCCCGGCGAATTTGATGTGGTCATTGCGATGTACCACGATCAGGGGCTGATTCCGGTGAAGTATTTGGGGGTGGAGCAAGGCGTCAATGTGACGCTGGGCTTGCCATTGGTGCGAACCAGTCCCGATCACGGCACGGCGTTCGATATAGCGGGAACGGGGCGGGCAGATGCGGCCAGTTTGATTGCGGCTATTCGGATGGCTCGGCGACTGAGCACTTTGCCGCAGAAATAGGCTTTGATTTCTGCGGCAATCGTTATTCAATAAACAAGAGTTATTGAAAAATAGTTTTTTACTTGCGCAAGCTGTCGCGAATTTCACGTAAAAGCAACACATCTTCCGCGGTTGGCGCGGGTGCAACGGGGGCCGTGGGTGCTTCTTTCTTCATGCGGTTTATTTGTTTGACCATCATGAAAATGATGAATGCCAAAATTGCAAAGTTGACCGCAACGGTGATGAAGTTACCGTAAGCAAACACGGGCACGCCGGCTTTTTTCAGCGCGTCAAGTGTCATGGCGGTGCCGGCGGGTGGTGTTCCCATGATGACAAAAAGGCTCGAAAAATCGAGTTTGCCAAAAATAGCGCCTACGACCGGCATGATGAGGTCGCCGACAACCGAGTCAACGATCTTGCCAAATGCGCCACCAATGATGACACCCACGGCAAGATCCATCACATTGCCTTTAACGGCAAACTCTTTGAATTCCTGCATCATGCCCATTTTTAAGACCTCTAAGTTGTTGAAAGGGCGCAAGTATTGACTAAAACAACCCAACTGCACAACTCCCTGACGCCTGGCTGATGTGAAATTTGACCGTAACCGTCAGCTACAATTGATGGTTAACCCCAACAGCGATGTTTTTCATTGAGGATTCTCATGAGCGAAACCCTTGTCGACAGCGGACAGATCGACGCCACCAAGCGGACGTGGCTGATCGCGTCAAGTTGTGCCGGCGCAGTAGGCGGCATAGCTGCAGTCGTGCCTTTTGTCAGTAGTTTTCAGCCCTCAGAAAAGGCCAAAGCCGCCGGTGCAGCTGTCGAGGCAGACATTTCTGCCCTCAAGCCCGGCGAGAAGATGACCGTGGAATGGCGCGGCAAGCCGGTCTGGATCGTGCGTCGCACGCCAGAACAATTGGCGGCGTTGCCGAAGCTGGATTCTCAGTTGGCAGATCCCAAGTCCGAGCGCAAGCCGGCCGATCAGGCGCCTGAATACGCGCGAAATGCAACGCGTTCGATCAAGCCCGAGTTTTTGATCACCGTGGGCATTTGTACCCATTTGGGATGCTCTCCCTCTGATAAATTTCAGCCTGGACCGCAGCCCTCGTTGCCTGATGATTGGCAAGGTGGGTTCTTTTGCCCTTGCCATGGTTCGACATTTGACCTCGCAGGTCGCGTTTATAAAAACAAGCCTGCACCCGACAATCTCGAAGTTCCGCCTCACATGTACCTCTCAGACACCAAGTTGCTGATTGGCGATGACAAGAAAGCCTAAGGACGATCATCATGGCTGAATTTCACGAAGTTTCCCCGAACGCCCCTGCTGGTGAAAAGTTGCTCAATTGGGTAGACAACCGGTTTCCGGCTTCCAAGCTCTTCAAAGAGCACATGAGCGAGTATTACGCGCCCAAGAATTTCAATTTTTGGTACGTCTTTGGTTCCCTGTCGCTGCTGGTGCTGGTGATTCAAATTGTCACAGGCATCTTCCTGGTAATGCATTACAAACCTGACGCCGCCTTGGCGTTTGGTTCGGTTGAATACATCATGCGGGACGTGCCGTGGGGCTGGCTGATTCGCTACATGCATTCCACAGGTGCATCAGCCTTTTTTGTTGTGGTCTATTTGCACATGTTTCGTGGATTGATTTACGGCAGCTACCGCAAGCCACGTGAATTGATCTGGATTTTTGGTTGTGGCATTTTTCTTGCGCTGATGGCTGAAGCCTTCATGGGCTATTTGTTGCCTTGGGGGCAGATGAGTTATTGGGGGGCGCAAGTGATTGTCAACTTGTTCTCGGCAATTCCGTTCATCGGTCCCGATCTGGCGTTGCTCATTCGGGGTGACTTTGTGGTGGGTGATGCCACATTGAACCGCTTTTTCAGTTTCCACGTTATTGCAGTACCGCTGGTGCTGTTGGGTCTGGTTGTGGCTCACATCATCGCTTTGCATGAAGTGGGTTCCAATAACCCGGATGGTGTTGAGATCAAGGCCACCAAAGATGCCAAAGGCCGGCCTCTGGATGGAATCCCGTTTCACCCTTACTACTCGGTGCATGACATCTTCGCTGTCAGCGTCTTCTTGATGGTGTTCACGGCCATTGTGTTTTTCGCACCGGAGATGGGTGGATATTTCCTGGAGTACAACAACTTCATCCCTGCTGATCCATTCAAGACGCCACTTCACATTGCACCAGTCTGGTACTTCACGCCTTTCTACTCAATGCTCCGTGCGGTGACCAGTGAGATGATGTATGCGCTCATTGCCTGTGTATTGGGTGGTGCAGCTTTGGCGGTGATCAAAGGCAAAATGCCAGCACTGTTCAAAGGTGTCATCTTGGGTGCAGCTGTGCTTGTTGTTGCCATGATGTTGTCCATTGACGCCAAGTTTTGGGGTGTGGTTGCCATGGGTGGTGGCGTTGTGATCCTGTTTTTCCTGCCTTGGCTTGACAACAGTGCCGTGAAGTCCATCCGCTATCGTCCTGACTGGCACAAATACCTCTATGCCGTGTTTGTTCTTGACTTCCTGGTGTTGGGTTATCTGGGCATGCAGCCGCCGTCCGATATTGGTGGCCGTGTATCGCAGACGGGTACATTGTTCTACTTTGGTTTCTTCTTGTTGATGCCTTGGTGGAGTCGCATTGGAACTCCCAAGACGGTGCCGAGCCGCGTCACGTTTACGGCGCACTGAGCAGGGGATAAATATTATGAAAACCATGGGTTTAACTAAAAAAATCATTCTCGGTTTGACACTGGCCTTGGGAATGTCTGTTGGTGCATTGGCCAATGTCGGTGGCTTGGCTTGGGATAAGGCGCCCAATAAAACCAATGACATGGCTGCGCTGCAAAACGGAGCCAAGCTGTTTGTTAACTACTGTTTGAACTGCCACTCCGCAGCCTTCATGCGTTACAACCGCTTGCAAGATATTGGACTGACAGAAGGCCAAATTAAGGACAACCTGTTGGTGACCAATGCCAAGATTGGTGAAACCATGAAGGCGGCCATTGATCCGCAACAGGCCAAGGCTTGGTTTGGCGCCAATCCGCCTGATTTGACCGTGATCGCACGTTCACGTGCAGGTGCAGGCGGGTCAGGTGCTGATTATCTTTACACTTACATGCGCACTTTCTACAAGGATGATGCCAAGCCCACGGGTTGGAATAATCTGGTTTTTCCCAATGTCGCTATGCCTCATGTACTGTGGGAGCTTCAGGGCGACCGTCGTCCTGTCTATGACACGATGACGGAACATGGCCACGAAGTACAGATTTTTAAAGGTTGGGAGCAAGTGAAGCCTGGCACCATGACACCTCTTCAATATGATCAGGCAGTGGGTGACTTGGTGAATTATCTGCAATGGATGGGCGAGCCCGCTCAAAATTCACGCGTTCGTGTGGGTGTTTGGGTCTTGTTGTTCCTCGGTGTATTTACGTTTTTCGCATGGCGACTCAACGCTGCTTACTGGAAAGATATCAAGTAATCGCGAACACAAGCTGTTCAGGTGACTGCCTCCCGGGCGTTATCTGAGCTTCTCAGAGTGGGCTTGCATTCAGCATCCCACTCTTTTTGATTTTTAGGAGTTCTCGCCATGATGGTGTTGTATTCAGGTACTACCTGCCCATTTTCCCACCGCTGCCGTTTTGTCTTGTTTGAAAAGGGTATGGACTTTGAGATTCGCGATGTGGATCTTTACAACAAGCCAGAAGACATCAATGTGATGAACCCCTACGGGCAGGTGCCTATCCTGGTCGAGCGTGATCTGATCTTGTATGAATCTAACATCATCAATGAATACATTGATGAGCGTTTTCCGCATCCCCAACTCATGCCCGGTGATCCTGTGGATCGTGCGCGGGTCCGCCTGTTCCTTCTCAATTTTGAGAAAGAGCTTTTTGTGCACGTATCAACACTGGAATCACGCGCTGCGAAGAGCAATGAAAAAGTCTTGGAGAAGGCGCGCGCGCACATCCGTGACCGACTCACCCAGCTGGCTCCCGTATTCCTGAAGAACAAATACATGTTGGGTGATGGCTTCTCGATGTTGGATGTGGCCATTGCGCCATTGCTATGGCGCCTTGATTATTACGGGATCGACCTCAGTAAAAATGCCGCTCCCTTGCTCAAATATGCAGAACGCATCTTCTCGCGTCCCGCCTACATTGAAGCGCTCACACCCTCTGAGAAGGTCATGCGCAAATAAGCACGGTGCTACGCAATGATTGACGCTCCAGATGCAGGTTCAACACGTCCGTACTTGATACGGGCGTTGTATGAGTGGTGTACAGACAATGGGTTTACACCCTATGTTGCTGTGGTTGTCGACGACAGCGTGCAGGTCCCCCGCGAGTACGTGAAGAATGGCGAGATCGTGCTGAATCTCAGTTTTGATGCCACCAGTTCCCTGACACTGGGCAATGAGTTCATTGAATTCAAGGCTCGGTTTGCAGGGACGGCACGTGACATCATGGTTCCTGTCGATCGAGTCATCGCCATCTATGCCCGTGAAAATGGTCAAGGCATGGCATTTCCGTTGGTGACGCCGAAGAATGTCAAACCTGCCTTGTCTTTGCCCAAAGTGCCGCTGATCAAGTCAGAGGATATGGGCGCCGTTGCGCCTGAAGTGAAGCTTGTGCAGCTGACCAGTGTTGAGTCTGATCGTCGGCAGGTGGATTCCTCTGATACGCCAGAACCACCAAAACCGTCCGGTGCTGGTACAAGACCTGCATTAAAACGAGTGAAATAAATATCGTTTGGCGCTGGGAGTCCCGAAGACTCCGCTAAAATAGATATGTGCCGATTTAGCTCAGTTGGTAGAGCAACCGCCTTGTAAGCGGTAGGTCGTCAGTTCGAATCCGACAATCGGCACCATTTCAGTTGAACAAGTCACCTAATACGTGTGATTTGAACTTTCAACCTAATTGAGCTAACCTCCCACCCCTTGATCCGTAAATGTGATGCCAGTGCGGGCAGGAGTTGGCGAACTTTCGCCGCAGCCGCATTGTTGTCCAAAAGAAGGCACCAAACCGGACCTTCAATCGGTCCCGCTTTGATGGTGGGACGCAAAGATTCCGGAATAAGCGCTTCAACTGCTTTGAGTCTGGCAACAGAATCACGAGAGAGTTCAATCAGCCTTGCCAGAGAGGGCGATTCCTCGCTCGCCTGGAGCAGCGTTAGCGCGTGATGACGGCGGTTCATATTGAAGTTGTAGAGGGGATATCGCAATGCAATTGATTATCACGGATGCTTGGCTTGCGAAGAGCCGGGCGATTCACCTGAGCGGAACCAAGTTGATGGCAGCCACCTTGTTGGCAGCGTTGACTTTGATGTTTGTTGCCGCAGGTCTTTACCACTTGGTTTTCCTGAAGGGGGCTAGAGAGGGATGGCCTGTGGTTGGCTCACTGCTGCGGTTGGTCGTTAAGGACGAGTTTGAGCAACGTGATCGATTCATGCGTGAAAACCTGGATGTACTCGCGCGCAAAATGGGCGAGATGCAGGCCAAAATGGCGCAACTTGAGTCATTGGGTGAGAGGGTGTCCGGTCTGGCGGGTGTCAGTCCAAATGACATCAAGATCAAGCCAGGTCAAGGGGGGGCACTGGTTTCGGGACGCCCGCTATCGATGGATGAGTTGCAGGCCACCTTGGCGGACCTTGATCGGCTCACGGGTCAACGAACCGATTTGATGACTGTTTTGGAGTCCAGATTGTTTGACCAGAAGATTCGCAGCATGATGGTCCCCACTCGTCAACCTGTTGTTGGCAACCTGGGGTCATTGTTCGGCTGGCGGACGGATCCGTTTACCGGCCGTTCAGCACTGCACACGGGACTGGACTTTCAAGCAGAGCAGGGCACTCCTATTCTTGCCGCGGCAGGGGGTGTTGTTGTGACTCAGGAATTCCATGCTGCCTATGGAAATATGGTCGAAATTGACCATGGCAATGACTTGATCACACGATATGCCCATGCCTCCAAAACAATGGTCAAAAAAGGTGACTTGATTAAACGGGGCCAGAAAATTGCTGAAGTGGGAACCACCGGGCGATCAACAGGTGCCCATTTACATTTTGAGGTGCTGGTGCAGGGAATTCCTCAGGATCCAGAAAAGTTTCTGGCTGCTGGTCGCCTGATTGATCATCCACAAGTCGCACGCTTGCAGCCTTGAAATCTGCCCGGGTTTTCATGCTGCTTGGCCACGTGAACGCAGGCTAAGCGCTCAAAGGTAAAATCCGTCGGGTCGGTTAACTCAGCGCGGCGTATTCCGGTCAAACGGTTGCTTTTCGCTAGGGCGACCCCAACTAATCCAGATCAAAAAAAGGATTGCTCTGCTTTGCTGGCCCAAGTGGGCTGGCGGGCAAGTCTTGCATTCATGGCCACCAATATTCTCACCAAAATTTTCGGCAGTCGCAATGACCGCTTGCTCAAACAATACCGTACAAGCGTGGCTCGCATCAATGCCATGGAAGCTGATTTCGAAAAGCTGTCAGATGATGCGTTGCGTGGCAAAACGCAGGAGTTCAAGGAGCGCATAGCCAAGGGCGAAGCCATTGACGCGTTGCTGCCAGAAGCATTTGCTGTCGTGCGTGAGGGGTCGAAGCGGGCGATGAAGATGCGCCATTTTGACGTTCAGTTGTTGGGTGGCATGTCATTGCACAACGGAAAAATTTCAGAGATGGGCACAGGTGAGGGCAAGACGCTCACAGCGACGCTGCCGGTGTACCTGAATGCCTTGAGCGGCAAGGGCGTGCACGTCGTCACCGTGAACGATTACCTGGCAAATCGTGATGCCCAGTGGATGGGTAAGCTCTATAACTTCCTGGGTCTGACCGTTGGCATCAACTTGCCGAACATGGCGCGTGAGGAAAAGCAGGCCGCCTACCGGGCTGACATTACTTACGGCACGAACAACGAATACGGATTCGATTACCTGCGTGACAACATGGTCTACGAGGTCGCTGACCGGGTCCAGCGGGGCCTGAACTTCGCCATTGTTGATGAGGTGGACTCCATCCTGATTGACGAAGCGCGTACACCACTCATCATCAGCGGACAGGCAGAAGACCATACGGACCTTTACATCGCGATCAACAAGGTTGTTCCTGCGCTGGTCCGTCAGGAAGGCGAAGCTGATCCACGCACCGGTGAAGGCATCACAAAGGCAGGTGACTTCACACTTGACGAGAAAACCCGTCAGGTGTTTTTGACTGAACAGGGGCATGAGAGTGCTGAGCGCATTCTGTTTGACCTGGGGTTGATTCCCGAAGGCGCCACGCTGTACGACCCCGCCAATATCACGCTCATGCACCATCTGTATGCGGCGCTGAGGGCCAATCATCTGTATTACCGCGACCAGCACTATGTCGTCCAGGATGGCGAAATTGTGATCGTGGATGAGTTCACCGGACGTTTGATGTCGGGTCGTCGATGGAGCGAGGGTCTGCATCAGGCGGTCGAGGCCAAGGAAGGCGTGACCATCCAGCCTGAAAACCAGACTATGGCCTCGATTACCTTCCAGAACTACTTCCGTCTCTACGGCAAGTTGGCGGGCATGACTGGTACGGCTGATACTGAAGCTTATGAGTTCCAGGAAATTTATGGTTTGGAAACGGTCGTCATGCCGCCCAACCGCCCCAGCAAGCGCGAAGATCAGCTTGACCGTGTCTACAAGACAACCCGTGAAAAATACGAAGCGGCCATCAAAGATATTCGGGAGTGTTACGAACGCGGCCAACCGGTGCTGGTTGGAACGACCTCCATCGAGAATTCGGAAATCATTGCCGAACTGTTGGTGAAAGAAAACTTGCCGCATCAGGTCTTGAATGCCAAACAACATGCACGGGAAGCGGACATCGTGGCCCAGGCAGGGCGTACCAAGATGATCACCATTGCCACGAACATGGCCGGTCGCGGTACCGACATCGTTTTGGGTGGCAACACGAGCCAGGCGGTGGACGCGGTTGAGTCTGATGAGTCCTTGAGCCTGGAGCAGAAGCAACAGCAAGTTGAGGCGATTCGTGCCCAATGGAAGCTGGACCATGAACAGGTGAAGGCCCTGGGTGGTTTGCGCATCATTGCCACGGAGCGCCATGAGTCGCGCCGCATTGACAACCAGTTACGCGGGCGTTCGGGACGTCAGGGCGACCCTGGTTCTTCGCGTTTCTATTTGAGTCTGGATGACTCGCTGATGCGCATCTTCGCAGGTGACCGCGTGAAAGCGATCATGGACCGCCTCAAGATGCCTGATGGTGAGGCGATTGAGGCCGGTATTGTGACCCGCAGTATCGAGAGTGCGCAGCGCAAAGTTGAGGCGCGCAATTTCGACATGCGCAAGCAATTGCTCGAATATGACGATGTATCCAATGATCAACGCAAGGTGATCTACCAGCAACGCAACGAAATTCTGGATGCCGCTGATTTATCGGCCCAGATCACTTCCTTGCGTGAAGGCTGTTTCAACGACCTCGTGCGCCAATACGTACCGCTGGAATCGGTGGAAGAGCAATGGGATATCGCAACTCTGGAACGGGTGTTGTCCGATGAGTGGCAGTTGACGCTGGGCTTGCAAAGCCAGGTGAGCGCGGCCAGCGCCATCACGGACGACGATTTGTTGACCACCGTTCGCGATGAAGCGAACAAAGCATTTGCGACCAAAGTAGCGTTGGTGGGAGGGGAGAACTTCACCCAGTTCGAACGCATGGTCCTGCTCCAAAGCATTGATACCCACTGGCGCGAACACCTGAGTTCGCTGGATTACCTGCGTCAGGGCATTCATTTGCGCGGTTATGCCCAAAAGCAACCCAAGCAGGAGTACAAGCGCGAAGCGTTTGAGTTGTTTGGCCAGTTGCTGGATTCCGTTAAAAATGACGTTACCAAGGTGCTGATGACGGTCAAGGTGCAATCCAGCGAGCAGCTGGAGCAAGCTGCAGATGAGATGGAAAGCCGTGGCGAAAGCATTGCCAATGTGACCTACACAGCACCGACAGAAACCGGTGAAGTTCAAACCACGGTTGATGAAAACACCACTGGCAACCGGAAGTCAGCTGCGCTCGCCAGCGAAGTACCTCGCGTTGGACGAAACGAGCCTTGCCCTTGCGGCAGCGGCAACAAATACAAGCATTGCCACGGCAAGCTGGTGTAAATAACCGGGTTGCATGAATTTCGGGCCTTGGATGCATTTCCAAGGCCCGTTTGCTTTTTGTGGCCCTGGTTTTTTGGATAATCAGGCTATCTTTTAAAGGAACACTATGTCGGTTAACTTGCCCGCTCCCAACCTAGCAGAACTTTTCCCTGTCGCCGGTGTGCGCATCGGGGTGACTGAGGCCGGTGTGCGAAAAGCCAACCGCAAGGACCTGACGATCGTTCTGATCGACCAAGGCGCATCGGTGTCGGGCGTGTTCACCAAGAATCGTTTTTGTGCTGCCCCGGTTCAGCTGTGCAGGGAACACCTGGACAGCGGTGCGAGTGTCCGGGCCCTGCTGATCAACACCGGCAATGCAAATGCTGGTACCGGGGAAGACGGCCGTGCTCGGGCGATGAGCACTTGCGTGGCATTGGCGACCAAGCTTGACATCACCCCGCAGGAAGTGCTGCCGTTTTCAACGGGCGTCATCATGGAGTCGCTGCCCAATGACCGCATCGAAGCGGGACTGGCCGCTGTCTTGGCTGATGCCCGGGAGGACAACTGGCTGCGGGCTGCAGAAGGCATCATGACGACCGACACGGTGGCCAAGGCTTTTGGCATGCAGGTGACGATTGGTGGCGCTCTGGTGAGTATCACGGGCATCAGCAAGGGTGCCGGCATGATTCGTCCCAATATGGCCACCATGTTGGGCTTCATGGCCACAGACGCCTGTGTCAGTCAGGCCCTGATGCACCAACTCGCCACTGAACTGGCCGATGGCTCCTTCAATCGGGTGACCGTGGATGGGGACACCTCCACCAATGATTCCTTCGTGGTCATTGCCACCAACAAGGCCCGGCATCCAGTGATTGAGTCACTGGACAGTGCTGACGGTCAAACGCTCAAGGCCGCGATGCTGGCTGTTGCACGGAAACTGGCCCAGGCCATTGTGCGCGATGGGGAGGGTGCTACTAAATTTATAGCAATCAAGGTCGAAGGTGGCAAAACCCAGGCGGAGTGCCGCCTGGTCGGGTATGCCATTGCCCATTCACCCTTGGTGAAGACGGCCTTTTTTGCCAGTGACCCCAACCTGGGACGCATTCTTGCCGCGGTGGGTTACGCCGGAATCGACGATCTGGATCAGACGGGTATCGATTTGTACTTGGACGAGGTTCACGTGGCCGTCAAAGGGGGGCGCAATCCCCTGTACCGTGAAGAGGACGGTCAACGGGTCATGAAACAAAGCGAGATCACCGTGCGCGTGGTTCTCGGGCGGGGCCATGCCATCGACACCATCTGGACATGCGATTTGAGCCACGACTATGTCACCATCAACGCGGACTACCGGTCATGAACGAGAAGTTCGAACACCTGCTGGTTCGCGCAGAACAGCTCATTGGGCGGATTGAATCCATCCTGCCCCAAGCACTGACCGCCCCTGACTGGACCGCGTCTGTCGCTTACCGCTACCGTAAACGCAGTTCGGGCCATGGTGCGCTGGAACCCGTTCGCCACGTGGGGGTGATGCATTTGCTGGACCTCAAAGAGATCGAGATCCAGAAAGAAAAAATTCGCATCAACACCTTGCAGTTCGTTCGCGGTAAACCTGCCAACAATGTGCTGTTGACGGGGGCCCGCGGCACGGGCAAGTCGTCATTGATCAAGGCCTGCTTGAACGAATATGCAGCCCAGGGACTGCGCTTGATCGAGGTTGACAAAGCTGATTTGATCGACCTTCCGGATATCGTGGATGTGGTGTCGGATCGTCCTGAGAAATTCATTGTGTTTTGCGACGACCTTAGCTTCGAAGACGGCGAATCGGGTTATAAAGCGCTCAAGTCCATCCTGGACGGCTCGGTTGCCGAAACCGCGCCGAACGTGCTGATTTATGCCACCAGCAACCGGCGCCACCTCCTGCCGGAGTACATGAAGGAAAACCTGACCTACACCCACACCGAAGACGGCGAGGTCCATCCAGGCGAAGGCGTGGAGGAGAAAATTTCCCTGTCCGAGCGTTTTGGGTTGTGGGTCAGCTTCTATCCTTTTACCCAGAACGAGTACCTCACGATCGTGGCGCAATGGTTGTCGTCCTTTGGTGTGTCGCCAGTTGCCATTGATGCGGCACGGCCAGAAGCCCTGATCTGGGCTCTGGAGCGGGGTTCGCGCAGTGGTCGGGTGGCTTACCAGTTTGCACGTGATTACGCCGGCAAGCACGCGGCGAACCCATGAGCAAGGCGGTTTTGGTGGCTGACGGCAGCCTGCCGCGTGAAGGCGGGGCAGATCGGGCGGTGGTTGACGTTGCCGTGGGCGTTTTAATTCGGCCCGATGGAGCGTTCCTGCTCACGTCACGCCCGGCGGGCAAAGTCTATGAAGGCTACTGGGAATTCCCGGGCGGCAAGTTCGAACCCGGCGAAACCGTCGCCCAGGCGCTGGGGCGGGAGCTGCTGGAGGAGCTGGGCATCACCATTGGTCCCGCCATCCCCTGGAAAATTGAAATGGTGGACTACCCCCATGCGCTGGTCCGATTGAATTTCTGCAAAGTCTTTGACTGGCGTGGGGACTTGCAGATGCGCGAAGCCCAGTCGTTTGCCTGGGAACGGTTACCCGTTCAGGTGGCGCCGGTGCTACCAGGGACTGTGCCGGTTTTGCAATGGCTGGCTGACGATGAAGGTTTTGAGGGTGCTACACATTTTGTAGCTACTCCCGCTCGTCAATAGGGCGCTGCAGCCACTATTTCTATAAATTTTCTATCACTGGTTGTCGTCGGTCAACTGATCTTCTGACGGCGTTTGGGTTGCCATCCGGAAGTCTTCATTGGCCCAGGCGCCCAAGTCGATGTTCTTGCAGCGCTCGCAGCAGAAGGGGCGAAACGCATTGCTTGCTGCATAAATGCTGTCACCCCCGCAGGTGGGACATGGGACAATTTTTGGGGTTTCGTTCGGTGTCATGGGCGCAGGTGTCATGAGCACAGGGCCAGTTCAAACGCCGTGTCGTCGCTGCTGGCGTGCAGGCGATCATCGTCTCCGTGCCGCATGAGCCGGATGGACACCATCAACCGGTTGCCGCTGATCTCAGGGATTAATTTGAGCGAGGTGTCCAGTGACAGGCGCAGCAACTGAAAGGTGCGACCCTGGGGCAGGTTCTGCTGAAATTGGCCGCCATTGGCAATGACTTTTTGTGGCGCGCCCGAATCCCGCAGCAGCTTGAGCAACACGTGAATCGAGTCAGCCAGCGGCGTTAGCGTGGCAACCCAGCGCTCGATGTCTGCCCGGCGCTGGTCAGTGGTGGTGTGTTGCCACGCGTAGTAGGCTGGCAAGTCGAACTCACAGGTGCCGCCCGGGATGCCAACGCGACTTCGGATGCTCATGAGCCAGTCGTTTTCAGTCAGCGATTGACCTGCCTTGCCCGGTAACCCATTCAGGGCCTGAAAGCAGCCGTCAAGCCGGGCAATCACATGATCGAGCGCGCCTTCAGAGATCGCAGGGTTACCCCGATAGCCGTCCAGCACGTGTTTTTGTTTGTCCAAGTCTTTGAGTACATCGGATTTGAGATCGGCACGAGCACCCACATCCATGATTTCAAAGATGGTGGTCAGCGCGTAATGATGATCCAGGGCGTGTTCGCGCGCGATCAATTCGTTCAGGCGAACGAACAGATGCTCCAGCCGCAAATAGGTGCGGATGCGCTCATTGAAGGGGTATTCGTAAAGGATCACGCTGTATTTTTTGGTATGCCAATTGCTACTTGGATGATAGCCCGAACCGATCTGAAATCTGGCTCACTTCGTCAGCTAGTTTGTCAAGTGTCAGGCCAACATTGAAAAGAATTGTGTCTGCTGCAGCCAAGCGTACCTCTCGCCTTGCCTGGGACGCGATGATTTTCAAAACGTCATCCCGCGTCAACTGGTTTCGGGCCATCACCCTTGCCACTTGCACCTCGGCCGTGCAATCAATCACCAATACGTGATCCACTTTTTGGCGCCAGGTGGGCGACTCTACGAACAAGGGAATGTCGAAGACGACGCATTGACAGCCTTCGCGTATCGCGGCAGTTGCCTGGCGTTGGGTTTCCTGGCCAACCAAGGGATGAACAATGGCTTCCAGTCGTTTGCGCGCTGTCGTGTCCGTGTAAGCCAGTGAGCGCATTTTGTCGCGATCCAGTGAACCCGATTCAGTAGCGAAATCCTGCCCAAAAGTAGCCGCAATGGCGGACATGGCCTGGCCACCCGGCGCGGTCAACTGACGGGCAATAGCATCAGCATCCACCACCCGGGCACCACGTGACGCCAACAACTCAGCGACGGTGCTCTTGCCGCTGCCAATGCCGCCAGTCAGGCCAAGGCGGATGACGCCGCTCATGAGTTAAAGACCGACGACGCGCAGAATGGAATTGGGGCCAAAGACCATGGCAGTCAGCCCCGCGCCTGCGAGAAAGGGGCCAAACGGTATATAACCGCCTTCGCGCAGTCCGCTGGAAAACTTCATGGCGATCCCGACGATGGCACCAATGACCGATGCCATCAAAATAATGGGCACCAGTGCCTGCCAGCCAAACCAGGCTCCCAATGCTGCAAACAGCTTGAAGTCGCCAAAGCCCATGCCTTCCTTGCCCGTGACCAGCTTGAATGCCCAGTAGACCAGCCACAAGGACATATAGCCTCCGACAGCACCCCAGACAGACGCTTGCAAGTCCACCGCGATCCACTGCAACGCTGATGCAATCAAACCGCTCCAGAGAAGCGGCAGGGTGACGTCATCGGGCAGCAGGGTCGTGTCCCAGTCAATCATTGCCAAAGCCAGCACCGCAGCTGCAAAACCGCTCCAGACAAGACCCGTGACCGTCGCCCCCCAGGTCCAGGCGCAATAGAAGAACAGGGCACCCGTGGCCAGTTCCACCAGGGGGTAGCGCACGCTGATGTGTGTGCCGCAAGAAGAGCATTTGCCGCGCAAGAAAAGGTAGCTCACCACGGGAATATTCTCAAACCAGCGAATTTGATGTCCACACTGCTGGCAGCGGGAGCGTGGCACCATCAAGTTGAATTTTTCGACTGCGGGGGCCTCGGCGCCCATCATGTCGGTACATTCAGCTTTCCATTGGGCTTCCATCATTTTGGGAAGCCGGTAAATGACGACATTGAGAAAGCTGCCAATCAACAGGCCCAGAACGCAAAAGACGGCCGCGTCAAGCCCTTGAAACACCTGCATCAGACAACCTGGCCCAGTTTGAAAATCGGGAGGTACATGGCTACCACAATGCCGCCAATCACGGTGCCCAGCACCACAATGATGATGGGCTCCATCAGGCTTGAAATGCCCGCCACCATGTCGTCAACTTCTGATTCGTAAAAATCAGCGGCTTTACCGAGCATGTGGTCAATGGACCCCGATTCCTCGCCAATGGCGCACATCTGCAAGACCATGGACGGAAAGAGATTGGTGTTGGTCATGGCAACAGTCAGTGCGGTACCGGTCGACACCTCTTGCTGGATCTTTGTGGTGGCGATGGCATAGACAGAATTGCCTGCTGCACCGCCCACCGAGTCAAGGGCTTCCACCAGGGGAACGCCCGCGGCGAACATGGTGGATAGCGTGCGGGTCCATCTTGCGGTGCAAGATTTGTCGACCAAGGTGCCGAAGATTGGCATCTTTAGCATGACGCGGTCCATGAAGTTTTGCATTTTTTCATTGCGTTTCCATGCCTGCATGAAAAAGTAAAAACCACCGCCAATGCCACCAAAAATCAGCCACCAATACTTGACAAATATTTCACTGATCGCGATAACGAACAGGGTTGGCGCAGGAAGATCGGCGCCGAAGCTGGTGAACACCTCCTTGAACGAAGGGACCACAAAAATCATGATGACCGCAGTCACGACAAATGCCACGATCAGCACCGAAATCGGGTACATCAAGGCTGACTTGATTTTGGATTTAATGGCCTCGGTTTTCTCCATGTAGACCGCAAGACGATCCAGGAGTTGATCCAAAATGCCTGCGGACTCACCCGCTTCAATCAGATTGCAATAAAGATTGTCGAAGTAAAGCGGGTACTTGCGAAACGCCACGCTTAGCGACGTTCCTGTTTCAACATCGGTGCGGATGTCATTGAGCAACTTCGTCACGCTGGGGTTGGGGTTGCCTCGTCCTACGATGTCGAAGGCCTGCAGCAACGGCACGCCCGCTTTCATCATGGTCGCCAGTTGGCGGGTAAAGATGGCCAAGTCTTTGGGCTTGATCGACTTGCCAGCGCGCATGCGTCGTTTCTTGATCTTGGTGGCCATCACCCCTTGGCGCCGCAGTGCAGCCTGCACCTGATTTTCACCGGACGCACGGGTTTCCCCCCGCACCTGCTTGCCGTTGCGATCCTTGCCTTCCCATTCAAAGATAAATTCTTTGACGCCTTTTGGTTTTGCAGTTGCCATATTTGCCCTGGATTATTGGTCTATTCGTTGGTGACGGCGAGCACTTCTTCCAGCGAAGTCAAACCCAATTTAGCTTTATGGAGGCCTGCCTGCCTCAGGGATCGAACACCTTCGCGCTTGGCTTGTTCAGCGATGTCCAGGGCGCTGCCGTCGCGCAAAATGATTCGTTGAATTTCTTCACTGATGGGCATGACCTGGTACAGGCCAACGCGACCCTTGTAGCCGTTGTTGCACATGGAACACCCCACAGCCCGATAGGAAACCCAGGGCTCGTCCAGTTCCTCTTGACCATACCCGGCATCGGTCAGTGCTTTTTTGGGGATCTCAATGGGTGTCTTGCAGTTGGGACAAAGGCGTCGCGCAAGACGCTGCGCCGTAATCAGGATGACGCTGGAGGCAATGTTGAAGGGGGCAATACCCATGTTGCGCATCCGCGTCAGCGTGGTTGGCGCGTCGTTGGTGTGCAGTGTTGATAGCACTAAATGGCCTGTTTGTGCTGCCTTGATGGAGATGTCGGCGGTCTCGAGATCCCGAATTTCACCGACCATGATGATGTCGGGATCCTGCCGAAGAAATGACTTGAGGGCGACCGCAAATGTGAGGCCAGCCTTGTCGTTCACGTTCACCTGGTTGACACCCGGCAAATTGATTTCGCAGGGATCTTCCGCGGTGGCGATATTGACCCCCGGTTTGTTCAGCATGTTCAGGCAGGTGTACAGCGACACCGTCTTGCCTGAGCCGGTGGGGCCAGTCACCAGAATCATCCCGTAAGGACGGGCAATGGCGTTAACCAGTCGCTGTTTTTCTTCGGGTTCATAACCCAGGGCGTCGATCCCCAATTTGGCGCTGCTCGGATCGAGAATACGGATGACAATTTTTTCGCCAAACAAGGTGGGCAAGGTGCTCACCCGGAAATCTATGACGCGGTCCGGCCCGACCTTCAGTTTCATCTTGCCATCTTGCGGCACCCGTTTTTCCGAAATATCCATTCTCGAAATCACCTTGATGCGCGATGCCAGTTTGTCCTTGATGGCAATCGGCGGTGAGGCAATTTCGCGCAATTCGCCATCGATCCGGAAGCGAACACGGTAATTGTGCTCATACGGCTCGAAGTGCAAATCAGAAGCCCGCATGCTGAAAGCATCAAGCAGCATTTTGTGCAGAAACTTGACGACTGGCGCATCTTCGACTTCGGACACGCTGCTTTCTGAGGTGTCGGTCGCAACTTCGGAAAATGCCTCGTCAAATTCAAAGTCATTGCCGATGATATTGGCCATCGTCTCGGACGCAGTCGTTGCGGCAGTTGTGACCAGCTTCAGCAGCTTGTCATACTCCGCAATCACCCAGTCGACGCCCAATTGCGTCGCGAACTTGATTTTTTCGATGGCCTGTTGATCTGAGGGGTCCGCCGTGGCCACGATCAGCCGGTTGTTTCGTTTGCTGAGGACGACGACGCGGTAATCAACGCAAATTTTGGCGTCGAGCAGGCCTTTGGGAAGCCGCTGGGGGTCAATGGCGTCGAGATCCACCATGGGCGCGGCGAACGCCGATGACATGGTGTGGGCCAAGTCCGACGCCGAGACAGCGCCTGATCCCGTCAGCTCGGCAATGAAGCTGGTCCGGCTATTTTCTGCTTTGCGGTAAATGTCTTCCGCCGACTTTTGCCCCAGCTTCCCCGCCAGGACTAGCGCACGACCCAAACCGGGCAGGGCAGTGGATGAGGAATCGCGATGAGAAGTGTCGACTACGGCCATAGCCTGAGAATGTACTACGTCGGGGAATGGTTTCGCACATCATCCCCCATTGGCCGTCGAATGTAAATCCCGGAATCGGAAGTTTTCCGCGCCGAGAAGTACGTTGACAATTGAGTTTATTTGGTCGGAATGAGAGGATTTGAACCTCCGGCCCCTTCGTCCCGAACGAAGTGCGCTACCAGGCTGCGCCACATTCCGAATCCCAGTCAGCTGTGATGCGAAGTGCTACGATTTTCGATCAAGCAACTGGGTTGCCAATTCTATCAAACAGGCGCAGTGAGGGCTTGGTGGCAGGCGCCGGGCAGCGGCAATGGCGCGCTCCGCCTCACGGGTTGCCGCCAGCCGCGCCACATCAAGCGCGCCCGTTGTTCTCACGATGTCTACCACTTCGTCGAGCATTGACACACCGCCGGTCTCGATGGCGATCTTGATCACATCTTTTTGTGCCGGAGTGCCTCGCTGCATGGCCGCGATCAGTGGCAGGGTGGTTTTCCCTTCCCTCAGGTCGTCACCCAGGCTTTTCCCCATGACGAATGCGTCGCCTGTGTAGTCCAGTACATCGTCGATGACCTGAAAGGCGGTCCCCATCGCCTGGCCATATTCAGCGCAGGCTTCCTCGATGTCACGGGAGCTGCCAGCGAGGATGGCGCCAACGCGAGCACTGGCTTCAAACAACTTGGCCGTTTTGGAGCGGATGACCTGCAAATAGCCCGCTTCGTCCAGTGCGGCATTGTGCATGTTGACAAGTTGCAGCACCTCGCCCTCTGCAATCACATTGGTGGCGTCGGCCAGCACCTGCATCACGCGCATGTTTTGGGCGCTGACCATCATTTGGAAGGCGCGTGAATACAAAAAGTCGCCCACCAGCACGCTTGCCGGGTTGCCAAATGTTTCGTTCGCCGTGGCATTGCCACGGCGCAAAGCCGAGTCGTCGACCACGTCATCATGCAACAGCGTGGCGGTGTGAATGAATTCGACGACGGCCGCCAGATTGAACCGCTGCACGCCCTGGTAGCCGAGTGCCCCGCAGGTCAGCAAAAGAAGGGCGGGCCTCAAACGCTTGCCGCCGGCCGCGATGATGTAATGTGAAACTTGGCCGATCAAGGGCACCGCGGAGACCAGTCGTTCGGCGATGATTTGATCAACTTCACGCATGTCCTGCGCGATGATCGACATTGAAGGTGTGGGGCTCGATGGATTGACTTGCAAGACAAATAACCAGTTGTGTGCGCGAATTATAGGAACCCGAATGTACTTTGAACTTGACAAACAGGTTCTGATTGCCAGAAATATCCAGTCGGGCTATAATCCAAGGCTCTGCGAAAATTCGTTTGCAGAGCTAAATTGAAGAGGTCAACATGTACGCGGTCATAAAAACCGGTGGCAAGCAATATCGGGTTGCAGCTGGCGAAAAAATTAAAGTAGAACAGATTGCTGCGGACGTAGGCCAAGAGATTGTGTTCAACGAAGTTCTGGCGGTCGGCAACGGCGCAGATATTAAAGTTGGCACGCCCTTGGTGTCCGGCGCAACTGTGAGTGTCACAGTCGTGGCTCACGGTAAACACGACAAGGTCAGCATTTTCAAAATGCGCCGTCGTAAGCATTACCAAAAACGTCAAGGTCATCGTCAACAGTTCACAGAGCTGCTGATTGGTGCGATTGCGGCTTAACAGGTACGGGTCATGGCACAGAAAAAAGGCGGCGGCTCTACGCGAAATGGGCGCGATTCGAAGCCCAAAATGCTCGGTGTTAAAAAATTCGGTGGTGAGTTGATCGGCGCGGGCGCCATCATTGTTCGCCAACGGGGCACCGTGTTCCATCCTGGTACCAATGTCGGTATCGGCAAGGATCACACACTGTTTGCGCTGGTCGAAGGCCACGTGTTGTTCGCCACCAAGGGTGCAATGAACAAGCAGACGGTGAGCGTTATCTCGGCATAATTTGCTGGGAACTCCCAATTAAGACCCTGCGCACTGCGCGGGGTTTTTCATTTATAAAGCCAGTATCATGAAATTCGTTGACGAAGCCTATATTGACGTCTCTGCGGGAGACGGCGGAGCTGGCTGTGTCTCGTTTCGACATGAGAAATACAAAGAGTTTGGCGGCCCCAATGGTGGCGATGGTGGCCGTGGCGGCCACGTTTTTGCTGTGGCAGACCCCAACCTGAATACCTTGGTGGACTACCGCTTCTCCAGGCGGCATGACGCCAAGCGCGGTGAGCACGGCATGGGCTCCGACATGTTTGGCGCCGCAGGCGACGACATCACGCTCAAAATGCCGGTGGGTACCATCATTACCGACGCTGAAACGGGTGCAGTCCTGTTTGAGTTGATCACGCCAGGCGAGGTCATCACCATTGCCAAAGGGGGTGACGGTGGTTTCGGCAACATGCGCTTCAAGAGCGCCATCAACCGTGCGCCGCGGCAAAAGACGCCGGGCTGGCCCGGTGAAAAGCTCAATCTCAAGCTGGAACTGAAAGTTCTGGCCGACGTCGGTTTGCTGGGCATGCCCAATGCTGGCAAGTCAACACTGATCTCCGCCATCTCGAATGCGCGTCCACGTATTGCGGACTATCCATTCACCACATTGCACCCCAACCTGGGCGTCGTGCGGGTTGGGCCGGAGCAAAGCTTTGTGGTCGCAGATCTGCCAGGTTTGATCGAGGGTGCCTCCGAGGGCGCCGGCCTGGGTCATCTTTTTCTGCGTCACTTGCAGCGTACCCGGCTGCTTTTGCATGTGGTGGACATGGCGCCGTTTGACGAAGGTGTTGATACCGTCGCACAAGCCAAGGCGATCGTGAATGAACTGAAGAAATACGATCCAGCCCTGTATGCCAAGCCACGCTGGCTGGTACTCAACAAGCTGGACATGATCCCTGTTGAGGATCGCGCGGCGCTCGTCAAGGATTTCGTCAAGCGACTCAAGTTCAAAGGGCCGGTGTTTGAAATTTCGGCGCTGACACGGGAAGGTTGCGAGTCCCTGATCAAGATCATCTACCAGCACGTGAAGGCGCAGCAGAAAGCGGAAAGCACGCCTGAGGTGATTGATCCCCGGTTTGCCGTCGATCCCGAATAATTTGCTATATTTATGATAGCTGCCTCTGCACAATGGGCGTGGGCTACAGCTTAAAATGACTCTAAAAATCGCGAACAACGTCCTGTGTGATGCCCGGCGAATCGTCGTCAAGGTGGGATCCAGTCTGGTCACCAATGAGGGACGAGGCTTGGACGAGGCTGCCATCGGCGAATGGTGTCGCCAGATGTCTCTGTTGGTGCGTGGCGGGCGCGAGGTCATCATGGTGTCCAGCGGCGCCATTGCGGAGGGCATGAAGCGGCTGGGCTGGACCAGTCGTCCCCACGAAATTCATGAATTGCAGGCTGCGGCTGCCGTCGGGCAGATGGGTCTGGCACAGATGTACGAGACCAAGCTGCGTGAAAATGGCTTGGGCAGCGCGCAGGTGTTGCTGACTCATGCCGACCTGGCCGATCGGGAGCGCTACCTCAACGCCCGCTCCACCTTGTTGACCTTGTTGAAGTTAGGGGTGGTTCCGGTCATCAACGAAAACGACACCGTGGTCAATGATGAGATCAAGTTTGGCGACAACGACACCTTGGGCGCGCTCGTGGCCAATCTGGTGGAGGCTGATGCGCTGGTCATTTTGACGGACCAAAAAGGGCTCTATACCGCCGACCCCCGCAAAGATCCCGCTGCCAGGTTTGTCGACGAAGCCAAGGCCGGAGACCCCGCCCTGGAGGCGATGGCCGGTGGTGCGGGCTCAAGTCTGGGCCGTGGCGGCATGATCACCAAAATACTGGCAGCCAAACGGGCGGCCGGGTCCGGTGCCTCCACCGTGATTGCCTGGGGACGCGAACCCGATGCGTTGGTTCGCCTGACACAAGGTGAATCGATTGGCACCTTGCTCGTGGCTCAAACCCAAAAAACCCAGGCCCGCAAACAGTGGATTGCCGATCACCTGCAGATGCGTGGCTCCGTCACGCTGGATGCCGGCGCCATCGTCAAGCTGCGGGATGAAGGCAAAAGTCTGTTGCCCATTGGCATGACGGCGGTTGATGGCGATTTTTCACGGGGCGATGTGATCGCCATCCGTGACGCGCAAGGGCTTGAAATGGCGCGGGGGTTGGCCAACTATGCCAGCGCAGAGGCCCGCATGATTTGTCGTAAACCGTCCAGCGAGTTCGAGAAGCTGTTGGGTTACACGGCCGAACCGGAAATGGTGCACCGCGACAATCTGGTGCTCACCCGATAGGCGGCAAGCTGCGTGCCACGTCAAATGGGCATGGTTTTCAGTATCGGCTTTTCAACGCATTGATGATGGCATCTACCGACCTCGCGGTGGCGGACGTGCCATCAGCGCAGGCGGCTTGCCCGGCCAGAACCATGGCATGTTTGGAGACCGTGCTGTTAAGCGCCTGCCATTGCGGGTCCTTGATGACGTTCCAGTTACCAACCGCAGACGACCGGGCGTAAACCTTCACCTCGCCCGTCGCGCACCGAATACCTTCGTACATGGCGCTGAATGAGCCGGTGGCATTCGTCGCCACCATGACATAGCGAACCACGCCGTCCGGCGTGATGGTCAGGGTTGAGGGGTCCACACCAAAACGCATCGACACATAGGGTGGCATTTCCAGTGCCACCAGCTTGTCTTTGTTGAAGGACGGTGGGGGTGGCGCCTTTGTTTCCTGCCAGTCCGAATCCAAGGCATCCTGGGCCGCCGCACTGAAGGCCAGCGCGACGAGCCCGATCAAGGTCACTTTTTTAATTGTCATGCGTTCCAAAGGGGGCATTCAGGCCGTAGCTGGATTGGGGATCGGGCTCAAACGAGCCACCCGGTGGCAACTCGAAATTCGCGCCTGGCATGGGCTCTTGTTCGTGTTCCTGGTCCTGATCATGCGGACGCATGCCTTGTCGCAAAAAGCGGTTTCGGTGTTCGTTGCGTGGCAAATAGCGTGCAAGCTCAGTCAAGGCCATCTCATACACGCCGCGCTTGAATTCCACGACGGCATCCAGCGGAACCCAATAGTCATTCCAGCGCCAGGCATCAAACTCGGGATGGTCTGTGGCACGCAGGTTCAAATCCCAGTCGTGACCTACCAGTTGAAGCAAGAACCAGATCTGTTTCTGGCCTTTGTAATGGCCGCGGGCATCGCGGCGAATGAATCTGTCTGGCACCTCGTAGCGCAACCAGTCTCGGGTGCGGGCCACTATGCGAACGTGCTCCCGATGGAGCCCCACTTCCTCATGGAGTTCACGGACCATGGCCTGCTCAGGGGTTTCGCCCCGGTCAATGCCACCCTGCGGAAACTGCCAAGAGTGTGTACGAATTCGCTTGCCCCAGAACACCTGATTTTTCTGGTTGAGCAGGACGATGCCGACGTTCGGCCTAAAGCCGTCCCGGTCAAGCATAATCAAACCCCAATTTTTAAACTTCGTCCATTATGCACAGCAAGCGTTGTGCATCAAGGGGCGCAGCCCTCTGTTATTCCACGAGTCCCGCCATGAAAGCCTCCCAATTCTTCATTTCAACCCTCAAAGAAGCACCGGCCGATGCGGAAGTGGTAAGTCACAAGCTGATGATGCGCGCGGGCATGATCAAAAAGCTCGGCGCCGGCATCTACAGCCTGATGCCCATGGGCTTGCGCGTGGTGCGCAAAGCGGAGGCGATTGTTCGTGAAGAGATGAACCGCGCCGGTGCCGTTGAGTTGAGCATGCCGGTGGTGCAGCCCGCCGAGCTCTGGCAGGAAACCGGCCGCTTTGAGAAGATGGGCCCGGAGATGATGCGCATCAAGGACCGGCACGGCCGTGACTTTGTAATACAGCCGACCAGCGAAGAGGTGGTGACCGACATCGCGCGCCAGGAAATCAAAAGCTACAAACAGCTGCCCAAAAACTTTTACCAGATTCAGACCAAGTTCCGCGACGAGCGCCGTCCACGTTTTGGCCTGATGCGTGGCCGCGAATTCATCATGAAAGACGCCTACAGCTTTGACCGCGACCAGGCCTCCGCCAAAGCCAGTTACCAGGTGATGGCACAGGCCTACCGCAAGATTTTTGACCGCTTTGGCCTGACCTACCGTGCGGTGGCCGCTGACAGCGGCGCGATTGGCGGCGACCTGAGCGAAGAGTTTCAGGTGATTGCCGCGACCGGCGAGGACGCCATCGTGTACTGCCCGACCAGCGACTACGCCGCCAATATGGAGAAGGCCGAGGCGCTGGCGCCCGCAGGCCCGCGATCGGCGCCAGTGCAGGCCATGACCAAAACTGCGACACCCGGGAAAAGCACGTGCGCTGACGTAGCCGACTCGTTGAACCTGCCGCTGCAACACACCGTCAAGTCCTTGGTGCTGGCCACCGATATCCTGAATAAGGAAGGCGAAATCGCCAAAACCCAGGTCTGGCTGCTGCTGCTGCGTGGTGACCATGACATGAATGAAGTAAAGGTGGGCAAGCTGCCGGGTCTGGCTGAATTCCGCTTTGCCACTTTGGCTGAAATTGAAGACCACTTTGGCTGCAAACCTGGCTATCTGGGCCCCATCGGCTTGAAAAAACCGCTGCAAATCGTTGTGGACCGCGATGTGGCGGCGATGAGCGACTGGATTTGCGGTGCCAACGAGCCGGACTTTCACATCACCGGCGTCAACTGGGGCCGTGACTTGCCTGAGCCCACCTTGGTGGCGGACCTGCGCAACGTGGTGGCCGGTGATGCGTCACCCGACGGGCTGGGCGTGCTGGCCATTGAGCGCGGCATTGAGGTGGGTCATGTGTTCTACCTCGGTACCAAATACAGCCAGGCCATGAATGCGACCTTCCTGGATGTGAATGGCAAACCCAGCTTCATGGAGATGGGCTGTTATGGCATTGGCATCACCCGCCTGCCCGCTGCGGCCATTGAGCAAAACCACGACGACAAGGGTATCATCTGGCCCGACGCGCTGGCGCCGTTTACGGTGGTGTTGTGCCCCATCAGCCCGGACCGTTTTCCCGATGTCAAAGCCGCCGCCGACCAGCTGTACGGCGACTTGCTAGCCGCTGGTGTGGACGTGATTCTGGACGATCGCGGTGAGCGACCCGGTGCGATGTTTGCCGACTGGGAGTTGATTGGCGTGCCGCACCGCGTGACCCTGGGTGACCGCGGGTTGAAGGATGGCCAGGTCGAATACCAGCATCGCCGCGACGCGGCTGCGACCAACGTGCCCGTCGCAGAGATTTGCAGCCTGATTCAATCCCGACTCACGGCGTGACCTTGCCTGTGGAGGGGGATGTGGTTTCAAGAAGAAACAGCCTCTTGGCTTTGGTATCCGGGCTTGGGTTGCTATCAATCCATGAGCAGGCACTGGCCGGAAGCCAGATGGAAGAACCGCTGGTTGACTCGGTGCGCACGGCGTTGAGTTCGGCCATTGCGAACAACGCCCCCCCTGAGCCCCAGTTTGCCGATACCGAATCGCGTCTCCAGTACCTGCGGTGGCTCGGCAGCATGAGCGACCGGTTGCGCAAGAAGAAGCCCGAGTGGCATGTGCGCCAGGAGTTTCTGCAAACCATCTGGTACGAAAGCCGCCGCGCTGGCCTGGACCCGGCCCTGATGCTGGGGCTGGTGCAGGTGGAGAGCAACTTCCGCAAATTTGCCGTCAGCAGTGTCGGCGCGCGCGGCTACATGCAAGTCATGCCGTTCTGGACGCGTGTGCTGGGCGACGGCGATGCGGGCAAGCTGTTCCACATGCAGACCAACCTGCGTTTTGGCTGCGTGATCATGCGCCACTACCTGGACCGCGAAAGAGGTGACCTGTACCTCGCCCTGGGCCGCTATAACGGCTCTCGGGGCAAGGCGCCTTATCCCAATGCCGTGCTGGGTGCCAAGCGGCTGTGGGAGTTCACTGCATAAAGCCGATTTGACTTTTTTTGACGCCCGCCTTGGGCAGGTCGACCGTCCAGATGTCATCGCGCCGGGCCAGTTGTGCGTTGCCAAAACCGGTCATCAGCGCCCGGCGCATTTCCCGGGGCGCCATGTCGCACAGTTGGTCCAACACGTCATCCAGAGGCTCGGGCGAGAAATGGTCACCCCAGCCGTGTTCACCGCGGATGGACTGGTACAGGTTGCGCGCGATCTGGCGTGCCGCCTCCGGTGAAGGAGGCTCCACCACAAACACATTCATGCGGTTCAGGATGGGCTCGGGGATCGCACGTTCGTCGTTGGCCGTGGTGACCCAGATCACTTGGCTGGCATCAATGGCGACCTCGGCGAACTCGTCGGTAAAGTTTTGCGCCGTGTCGTGCTCCAGCAGGCTGTAGAGCGCGCCCAGCGGGTCGTACTGGGCGTCGGCGCTGGCTTTGTCGATTTCATCCACCACGATCACCGGGTTGGCATATTCGCCATCCACGAGCGCTTCAAACACCTTGCCCGGTTTGGCGCCTTTCCATTGCGAGGAGGAGCCTGACAGCAACCAGCCGGCGGTCATGGAACTCATGGGCACCAGACTCATGCCGGTGCCCAGCAAGTCGGCCAGCTTTTTGGCAAAGTGGGTTTTGCCAATGCCCGGGGGGCCGAGCAGCAAGATGGGGGTGACCTCCAGCCCGTCGCGGCTGTCCTGGGCCAGGGCCACATGGCGTTTGACGTCGTCCAGCACCTCGGTGAAGTTGGGCAGTGCGTGGTAGAGGCTGCTCATGTCGGGCACGCCCGAGGGTTTGACGGAGAAGCGTTGCGGGCCACGCTCCAGCATGCGCTGGTAGGTCAGACGCAGGGCGTCGTGGTCGCGGTCATGCAATTTGGCCAGTTTGCGCTCGACGTCATCGGTCTGGAAGACGCGACGCATTTGCGCCACCGGCAAGTGAAAGGGTGAAGACTGGGGAACAAGACTGCGAGATTCCATGATGGACTCCTGAGTTATTACTTCCTGCCAACAAGCACACCTTCATTCAAGCACAAGTTGTGCCTGTTCTTAACGCAGTAAAGGCCCGATTTAGTGACACTGATTGCTGCAATGCCAAAAAAAACCACCCGAAGGTGGTTTTTTGGTGTGGACGGGGTCCGGGAGTGGCTTCAGGCCGCCTTGGCAGCCAGGGCCTGTTGCAGTTCACCGTTCTCGTACATCTCCATCATGATGTCTGAACCGCCAATGAATTCGCCCTTGACGTAGAGCTGGGGAATGGTGGGCCAGTTGCTGTAATCCTTGATGCCAGCACGAATTTCAGCGTCTTCCAGCACGTTCACGGTCTTCAGGGCTTTGGCGTCCACGCCGCAGGCCTTCAAGATCTGGATGGCACGGCCTGAAAAGCCGCACTGGGGAAAGCTGGCGTTGCCCTTCATGAAGAGCACCACCTCGTTGGTTTTTACCAGTTCGTCGATGCGTTGTTGTGTGTCGCTCATGTCAAAAGTCCTTGCAAATAGATGGCGCGATTATTTCACCTTCGCGCCCGGCACGCCGCTGGTAACCCTGACGGGCTTAGGGGTTGATGTGTTTTGCTATTTAATTAATAGCTTCTTGCTCAGGTATATCAAGGGATACAGGCCATTTTGATGCATAAATCTGCTGTAGCAGATTCCACTGTGTCTGGCGGGGTGTCTGCGCCAATGGGCGAAAATGGCGCCCGTGACAAATCCTTCGTCAACTCAAAGCCCATTATGAAAATCGAAAAAAACACCGCCGTGACCCTGCTCTACAAAGTGGCTGATGCCCAGGGCAAAACGCTGGAGGAAAGCAAAGACCCCATGGTGTACCTGCACGGCGGGTATGACAACACCTTTCCCAAACTCGAAGAAGCGCTGGAGGGCAAAGAGCCTGGCTTCAAGACCACGGTCGAGTTGCAGCCCGAAGACGCTTTCGGTCTGCGCGACGAAAGCCTGGTGCAGAGCATCCCCAAGACCCAGTTCCCGCCCGGCATCAAGGTCGGTGGTCAGTTGCAGGGGCAGGGCGAAGACGGGCACGTGCAGGTGTTCACCGTCATGAAGATCAAGGGCGACACCGTCATGCTCGATGGCAACCACCCGATGGCGGGCAAGGCCCTGCGTTTCACCGTGGCTGTGGCCGAGGTTCGCGCCGCCAGTGAAGAAGAAATTGCCCACCGCCATGTGCACGGCGCCCACGGGCACCACCACTGAAGCGGTTCAGACTTTTTTCAGAAAGCAGGCTTTCAGCATGAAGCTGCCTGCGTCCATCTTGCAGTCCACTTCGTGGTCGCCACCCACGAGGCGGATGCTCTTGACCTTGGTGCCCATCTTCAGCACGGTGGATGAACCCTTGACCTTCAGGTCCTTGATCAGCACCACAGCATCGCCATCGCTCAAGACCTGGCCATTGGCGTCCTTGATGACGGCGTCGGCGTCGTCATCTGCGGCGGGCGCCTGGGCCAGGGGCCACTCAAAGCCGCAATCGGCGCAGACCCAGTTGTCTCCGTCGGGGTAGGTATTTTCCAAAGTGCATTGAGGGCAGGCGGGCGTGGAGCTTGACATGGTGTGGTTTGGGTTCGGGTAGCGCGGAAGAACATCCGGCGGGCCTGTATTGTCTGGCAAAAAAATTGAGGTCCAATCAACGCCATGCGTTTGTCTGCCCTGTCTTTGCTGCGTCTTGTTTTCACCCTGGTTGTCACCGTCTGCGGGAGCGGCATTGGGGCGCAACCGGCCACCGGGGACGCCGCTTCAGAGGTCGCCGCCACGGCGACCGCGCCCCGGCGGCAATGGATGGCCGTGCCCCGCGTGGCGGGGCGCCTGAGCGCCCGTGACCTGGGCCTGGTCATCAATACCGCCGACCCGTATTCGGTGGCGGTGGGCGACTACTACGCGCAGCAGCGCGGCATTCCCCCTGAACACATCCTGCGCCTGGACTTGCCGGTGCGCGCTACGCTGAATGCGGCTGAATTCGAGGTGCTGGCGTCCCGGGTGCGTGAGCACATGGGTCCGCAGGTACAGGCCCTGGCGCTGGCTTGGACCCAGCCCTACGCCGTGGAATGCAATGCTATCACGGCGGCGCTCACCCTGGGGTTTGCGCCCGAGGTGTGCCAGCAAACCTGCGCGCCCAGCAAGCCCTCACGCTACTTCAACTCGGCCAGCAGCCGCCCGTTCACCGATCTGGGTTTGCGGCCGTCGATGATGATCGCCTCGCGCAGCGTGGAAAGCGCCAAGGCCCTGATTGACCGCGGTATCGCGTCCGACCGCCAGCTGGGCAGGCTCGGCGGCCCGCCGAGCAATGCCGTGTTCGTCAGCACCCTGGACAAGGCCCGCAACGTGCGCGCCGTGCTGTTCCCGCCCGCAGGCCCGGTTGCTGTGCGCCACCTGCAGGTGGACCTGCGCGAGGCGGGGGACCCCCGGCCCCTGCAGCGTGTGGTGCTGTACCAGACCGGCCTGGTGCGCGTGGACCCGATCGACCCGTTGCAGTGGGTGCCGGGCGCGCTGGCCGACCATTTGACGTCGTTTGGCGGCCAATTGCTGGCCAGCCAGGGGCAGATGAGTGCGCTGGACTGGCTCGAGTCCGGCGCCACCGCAAGTTATGGCACCGTCAGCGAGCCCTGCAACCACCTGCAGAAGTTCCCGCATCCGCAGGCGCTGCTCCTGCACTACCTGCAGGGTGCGACGGCGCTGGAGGCGTACTGGCGCAGCGTGGCGTGGCCCGGGCAGGGTGTGTTTGTCGGCGAGCCGCTGGCGGCACCCTTTGCGCGTTGACGCCCTTGGACGGAAAGGGCAGGCGCTTGGGCTTTAATACAGGCATTCATGATTGAAACGACCCCCCCGATATTTGACCGGCGCATCGCCCCACGGGCCACCCTGACTGAGTTGATGCACAGCCGCCCGCGGCAGGCGCCTGTGACGACCACCCTGCTGGTGATCAACCTGGTGGTGTTCGCCCTCATGCTGATGTTTGGCGCGGGCCTGTGGCACACCTCCAATGGCGTGCAACTGGCCTGGGGCGCCAACTTTGGCCCGGCCACCCAGGACGGCCAGTGGTGGCGGCTCTTCACGGCCCTGTTCATTCACTTCGGCATCGTGCACATGGCCCTGAACATGTGGGCGCTGTGGGATATCGGCCGCCTGGTGGAGCGCCTGTACGGGCGCGGGCGGTTCACGCTGCTGTACCTGGCCAGCGGTGTCTTGGGCAACCTGTTGTCGCTGGTGGTGCAGGGCAACAAGGCGGTGTCGGGCGGGGCCTCGGGCGCCATTTTCAGCCTGTACGGTGCGCTGCTGGTGTTCCTGTGGCGTGAGCGGCGGCAGGTGGAGCGCGGGGAGTTCCGGTGGCTGTTTGGGGCTGCCTCCGTGTTCACGCTGGTCACACTGGGCATGGGGCTGGTGGTGCCGGGCATTGATAACGCGGCGCACATGGGTGGTTTGCTGTCGGGGGCGCTTTTGAGCATCTTGCTGGCACAGCCATGGACGCCCAACAGCCCCCGCCTGCGGTTCGGGCGTTGGGGCGCTGCCAGCCTACTGGCCGCTGGACTGGTGGTGATGGTGCTGCGCATCCCGCCACCCAGCTATCGTCTGGGTGAGGAGTTGCGGGCGCGTGAGGCGATTCGCCAGTTTCTGACCGAGGACCAGCGCATCAGCCAGCAGTGGGATGCAATTCTGACCCAGGCGCAGCGCAGGGGCTTGTCCTTTGAGCAGGTGGCGGGCCGCATTGATACCCAGGTCACGGCGGTTTACGAACACAGTTTTGAGCAACTGATGGCCGCCAGCCCGGGTGAGAATGCGCCTTCCGCCAAAACGCTGGAAACTTTGCAGACCTACGCGAACTTACGGGCCGATGCGTCGCGCGAACTCTCGCAAGGGCTTCGCAGCCAAGACCCGGCCAGGATCCGCAAGGCGCTGGAGCAGGCCAAAAAAGCCCGGATACAGGCCAATGCGCCCCAGGTACCCGCGTCGGCCGCTTCGGCGCCCTCCGGGAATAGTCGTATGCTACAAAAATAGTAGCTACTAGCGCACGCCCTGTCTGGGCTAGAGGCAAAAATCATATAAATTTTGAGGTGTCAGGCCGGGTTGATGCGCCCACCGCTGCAGCGCGCAATGCCGCTCAGGTCCTGGCGCGATTGCACATGGGCAAACCCCGCAGCGACCAGCAGCGCACGCACCGCCAGCGCCTGGTCATAGCCATGCTCCAGCAGCAGCCAGCCCCCGGGCAGCAAATGCGCGCGCGCCTGGCCGATGATCTGGCGGATGTCATCGAGCCCATCGCGGCCACTGACCAGGGCCTGCAGCGGCTCGTGGGTGAGGGCGGCCAGGTGGTCGTCCTGCGCTGCAATGTAGGGCGGGTTGGAGACAATGGCGTTGAAGTGCCTCTGCACGCCCGCCAGCCACGAGCCTTGCTGCATGCTCACGTCAAGGCCTAACCGCAGGGCATTCAGGCGCGCCACCGCCAAGGCGTCGTCGCTGTAGTCCAGCGCGCTCACCTGCAGGTCGGGGCGCGTGGCTTTGAGCGCCAGGGCGACGGCGCCGCTGCCGGTGCCTAGGTCCATGACCGAGGCCGCGGGCGCCTCGCTCAACACCTCCAGCGCCCATTCCACCAGCGTTTCCGTGTCGGCCCGGGGGTCCAGCACGCGGGCGTCCACCGCCAGGTCCAGACCAAAAAAGGCTTTGTGGCCGGTGAGGTAGGCCAGCGGTTCGCCGGTCTGGCGACGCTGGACGAGGGTTTCCAGGCGCTGCAAGGCCTCGGCGTCCATGGGGTCGGTGTCGTGGGCCAGCAGCCAGGCGCGGTCATGGTTTTTTTTCCCCAGCACATGCAGGACCAGCAACTGCGCATCCAGCCGGTCAAGGCCGCAGCCCATGGCGGCCGTGATGGCCTGGGAGACGCCCAGGCCGGTGGAGAAGCGCAGGCTCATGCCGATGTCTCCCCGGCTTGCAGGCGGGGGGGCTTTGGACGTAAGCTGCAAGCTTCAATCCATAAAGAGGCGGGGTTCAACATGCACAGCTCACCAGTCAAGTTTCTGATCGTGATCGACGCGGGTGGTTCGATGGTGGCGCGGTTGTTTGATGCTGACCGCGTCCAAGTGGTGGACATGGATGCCTCGACCGAAGAGGTCGGCGCGACGACCGGGGGCCTGGTCCCGGCGCGCAGCGCTCACGAGCCGGCCTGGGACCAGGCACTGGCGGGCCACACCGCCGCCGAGCGCGCGCAGGCACAGGTCTACACGCTGGCGGTCTGAGGCGGGGAGGGCGTTCACGTGGCGCCCACTTCGAGCGCCGCCAGTTGTTCGGCGGCTTCATAGGCCTGCAGGGCTTCCACCACGTCGTCCAGATCGCCTTCCATGATGTAGAGCAGTTTGTACAGCGTGAGGTTGATGCGGTGGTCGGTCAGGCGCCCTTGCGGGAAGTTGTAGGTGCGGATGCGGTCGCTGCGGTCGCCGCTGCCAATCAGGCTCTTGCGCTCGGCGGCGTCTTTGGCGGCACGCTCCGAGCGGTCTTTTTCGTGGATGCGGGCGGTCAACACCTTCAGGGCCTGGGCCTTGTTGCTGTGCTGGCTGCGTCCGTCCTGGCATTCGGCCACTATGCCGGTGGGCAGGTGGGTGATGCGCACCGCGGAGTCGGTCTTGTTGATGTGCTGGCCACCGGCGCCGCTGGCGCGGTAGGTGTCGATGCGCAAATCGGACGGATTGATTTTGATGGCTTCCTGCTCATCGGGCTCGGCCAGCACCGCCACCGTGCAGGCGCTGGTGTGGATGCGGCCCTGCGTCTCGGTGGTGGGCACGCGCTGCACGCGGTGGCCGCCGGACTCGAACTTGAGCGCGCCATACACGTTGTCGCCCTCAATGCGGATCACCACCTCCTTGTAGCCGCCCAGCTCGCTGCTGGACTCGCTCATGATCTCGGCCTTCCAGCCGCGGCGCTCACAAAAACGGGTGTACATGCGCAGCAGGTCGCCGGCAAACAGGGCCGACTCGTCGCCCCCGGTGCCGGCGCGGATTTCCATGAAGGCGTTGCGTGCGTCGTCGGGGTCTTTGGGCAGCAGCATGCGCTGCAACTCGCCTTCGAGCTGGGTCAGTTCGGTAGTGGCTCCGTCCACTTCTTCCTGTGCCATCTCGGCCATGTCGGCATCGTCGGCCGAGCTTTTGAGCATCTCCTGCGCTGCGGCCAGGTCCGCCTCGCGCTGGGTGTAGCGGGCCCAGCGACTGGCCACGGCGGTGACTTCGGTGTGTTCGCGCGACAGCACCAGGAACTGTTTCATGTCCTTCATGATGTCTTCGCGCGAGAGTAAAAATTCAAGCTCCCCCAGGCGGTCGGCGTAGCGGGCGAGTTGTTGGCGGAGAAACGGTTTCATGGGCAGTCAGGGTGGAGAAGCAGGGGGCCAGCTGAAAAGCAGCATGCTGGCGAAAAAGGGAGCCATCGCGTGTGGCAATCACACGCTGAAAGAGGGGCAGCGCCTGACCCGGATGGCATACCGGGTCCGCGCTGCCACGCAGCGTCGCTAACGCTCTTTGCGTAAAAAGAAGTGCTGGACGGCGGAGCTGGCGCGCTCACGGGCCTGGGTGTCGCCGGCCCGCAATTCGGCCATGGCGCCATGCAGCATTTTCTGCGTCAGACCCCGGGACAGGGCCTCCAGCACGGCGTCCACGTCTTCGCCTTTGGCCAGCAACTTGCGGGCCCGGTTGATTTCTGCCACGCGCCATTCATCGGCCTGCGCGTTGAGTTGCTGGATCAGGGGCACCGAGCCGCGCTGGTCGACCCAGTGCATGAAGCTTTGCACGCCCGCGTCCACAATCGCCTCGGCCTGGGCCACAGCGGCCTGGCGGTTGGCCTGCGCGGTCTGCACCACGCCAGCCAGGTCGTCCACGGTGTACAGGTAAACGTCTTCCAGCGCCTTGACTTCCAGTTCAATGTCACGCGGCACGGCCAGGTCGACCATGAACATGGGCCGGTGTTTGCGCCGCTTCAGGGCCCGCTCTACCGCCCCCAGCCCGATGATGGGCAGCGTGCTGGCGGTGCAGCTGATGACGGCGTCAAACTCGTGCAGGCGATCGGGCAGGTCGGCCAGGCGCATGACCTCGCCACCAAACCGGCTGGCGAGTTTTTCCCCGCGCTCCAGCGTGCGGTTGGCAATGGCCATGGCTTTGGGGTTTTTGGCGGCGAAATGGGTGGCGCACAGCTCAATCATCTCGCCCGCGCCGACAAACAAAATCTTGACCTGGCCCAGGTCCTCAAATAACTGCCCGGCCAAGCGCACCGCCGCAGCGGCCATGCTGATGGAGTGGGCGCCAATTTCGGTAGACGTGCGCACTTCCTTGGCCACGGCAAAGGAGCGCTGGAACAGCTGCGAGAGCGTGGTGCCCAGCGCACCGGCTGCTTCGGCAGCCCGTACGGCGTCCTTGAGCTGGCCCAGAATCTGCGGCTCGCCCAGCACCATCGAGTCCAGCCCGCTGGCCACCCGAAAGGCATGGCGCGCGGCAAAACCGTCTTCCAGTGTGTAGGAGTGGGCGCGCAGCAGGGCCGGGGAGACACCGCCGGAGTGGGCCAGCCAGTCCAGCGTGTGCTCCAGTTCGGGCTTGTCGCCGGCGCAATAAATCTCGGTGCGGTTGCAAGTGGAGATCAGCGCCGCCTCGGGCTGGCGGGCCAGCGACCCCCGCAAAGCGCGCAAAGTCGGCTCCACTTGGTCGATGGCGAACGCAAACCGGCCGCGCAGATCGAGCGGCGCGGTCGTGTGATTGATACCCAAAGCCCAGACTGCCATGACGGGATTATAAAATCAGCCGGCGCCAACAACGGCGTGAACATCGGCCTGGTGCCCTAATCATTTGCCATCCATGGGCCCACTTGACCTCCTGAACCATTTATTGAACTTTGTGGCCCCCGCCTTGTGGATGGCGGTGGTGGTGGTCTTGGCTGCCCGGATATTTATGAGAAAAAGGCCTGTAGCCCCCGTCCTTCGTGCGCAGGTAGCTATTAATTTTGTAGTGAATGTGGCGGTGCTGGTGCTGGGTTTGTGGGCGTTTGGCCGTGACGGCAAGATGGCCACCTACCTCGGCATGGCGCTGGCCTGTGCCAGCGCGCAGTGGGTGCAGCTGGGCCTGTGGCGTCAGAATTGACCTTCACCTGGAGCTGACCTGTGACCGACGCCATCCATTTTTATGAACCCCGGCACGGCCATGGACTGCCGCACGACCCGTTCAACGCCATCGTGGGTCCCCGTCCCATCGGCTGGATTTCATCGCGCAGCGCGTCCGGCGCTGTCAATCTGGCGCCCTATAGCTTTTTCAACGCGTTCAACTACGTCCCGCCCCTTGTTGGCTTCTCAAGCATTGGCTACAAAGACACGGTGCGCAATGTGGAAGAAACGGGCGAGTTCGTCTGGAACCTCGTGACCCGGCCACTGGCCGAGGCCATGAACCAGACCTGCGCCCCGGTACCGCCGGAGGTGAATGAGTTTGAGCTGGCGGGGCTGACGCCCCTTGCCTCGCGTCTGGTGGCGGTGCCGCGGGTGAAGGAAAGCCCGGTGTCGTTTGAATGCCGCTGTACCCAAATCGTGCAACTGCAGACCGCCAGCGGTGACACGGTGCCGAGCTGGCTGGTGCTGGGTGAAGTGGTGGGCGTACACATTCAGCAGTCGTTGCTCAAAAACGGCGTGTATGACACGGCGGGTGCGCAGCACATTTTGCGTGGCGGGGGTCCGGGGGACTATTTTTCTGTCGGCCCGGAACAGCTGTTTCGCATGTTCCGCCCGACCTGAGGCGGGCAGATCACGCGCCCTGCCGTCAAACGGCGGGTGAAAACAAATCGACCCGGTCGGTGATGATGCCGTCGGTGCCCAGGTCCATCAGGCGTTGGGCGGCCCATTCGTCGTTCACGGTGTAGCTCAGCGTGCGAAACCCGGCGCTTTGGGCCTGGGTCACGCTGGCGGTGTTCCACAAGGCGTGGTTGCAGACGACGGCCACGCAGTCCAGTGCCAGGGCGGTCTCCAGCCAGCCTTTCCAGAGGGTGTCCAACAACAGCCCGCGTGGCAGATGGGGTTGCGCGTCGCGCGCTGCTTCCAGTGCTTCGGGGTCGAATGAGGTCAACAGCGGCGGCACGGCGGCGTCTTGCCAGAGCCGGGCGGCGTGGTTTGCGACGACGTCACCGGTCTGGCGCTCAAGGCCGGGTGTCGGCTTGATTTCGATGTTTAAAAAATAGTGGTTGTGCAGGCAATACCGCGCGATGTTCTCGAAGCTGGGCAAGGGCTCGCCCGCGTACGCGCGGGAGTGCCAGCTGCCGGCATCCAGCTGCGACAGCGTGCTCCAGGCGTGGTCGCCACCTGCGTGGCTGGTGTTGGGTTCTTGGGGGACAAGGCCGCGCGTGGTGCGGTTCAGCGTGGCGTCATGCAACAGGAAAGGGACGCCATCGGCGCTTAGTTTCACGTCGCACTCAAACATGCGGTAGCCGTGGCGGGCACCCAGGCGAAAGGCGGCCAGGGTGTTCTCGGGGGCCAGTTTGCCGGCGCCGCGGTGGGCCACCCAGCGGGGGTAGGGCCAGTTTTCCTGAGTGACTTGCATCATGTTTGCGTCTCCTGGCGCTGGCCCGTGGCGGCGTCAAAGCGGTGTAGTTTGTCTGGACGCGGTGTGACGTGAATGGTGCTGCCCAAGGCGGGTGCGGCCTGTGATTCCTCTGTGCGGATGATGACCATCTCGTCCCCGCTGTCATGCGCCCAGCGGCCATAGACCAGACGTTCGGCCCCCAGCATTTCGACCGCATCCACCCGCAGCGCCCAGCCGTCCGGGGTGATGTCAAGGTGCTCGGGCCGCACGCCGGTGATGGTGCCGGGCATCCCGTTGGTGGCGTTCTTCAACAGGTTCATGGGCGGGGAGCCCATGAAGCTGGCGACAAAGGTGGTGGCGGGGCGGGTGTACACCTCTTCGGGTGTGCCAAATTGCTCCACCCGGCCGCCGTTCATCACGATCATGCGTTGGGCCAGCGTCATCGCCTCCACCTGGTCGTGCGTGACAAAGAGGGACGTGATGCCCAGCTCGCGGTGCAGTTTCTGGATTTCCAGCCGGGTCTGGGCGCGCAACTTGGCGTCCAGGTTGCTCAAGGGCTCGTCAAACAAAAAGACCTGTGGCTGGCGCACGATGGCGCGACCCATGGCCACGCGCTGGCGCTGGCCGCCCGAGAGTTCGCGTGGCTTGCGCAGCAGGAAGGGGCCGATTTCCAGAATTTTCGCGGCCTTGTCCACCCGGGCCTTGATTTCAGCGTCCGGTATCTTGGCAATGCGCAGCCCGTAGGCCATGTTCTCAAACACGCTCATGTGCGGGTAGAGCGCATAGTTCTGGAACACCATCGCAATGTCCCGTTCCGAGGGTTCCAGGTCATTCACGACCCGGTTGCCAATCGAGATATCGCCGCCGCTGACTTCTTCCAGCCCGGCCACCATGCGCAGCAGGGTGGACTTGCCGCAGCCCGAGGGCCCGACGATGACGACGAATTCACCGTCAGCAATCTCGGCGCTGACGCCATGAAGCACCTGGTTGGCAGTTTTGCCGGTGCCGTAGCGCTTGACGATGTTTTTAAGTGTGATTGAAGCCATTACTTTTCGGTATCCACCAGCCCTTTGACGAACCATTTTTGCATCAGGATCACCACCAGCGCGGGTGGGATCATGGCCAGCACGGCCGTGGCCATGACGACATTCCACTGCATGTCGGAGTCGCCACCGGAGATCATGCGTTTGATGCCGATGACCACCGGGTACATGTTTTCGTTGGTGGTCACCAGCAGCGGCCAGAGGTACTGGTTCCAGCCGTAGATGAACTGGATCACGAACAGCGCCGCGATCGAGGTGCTGGAGAGGGGCAGCAGGATGTCTTTGAAGAACCGCATCGGCCCCGCACCGTCCATGCGCGCCGCCTCGACCAGTTCTTCGGGCACGGTCAGAAAAAACTGGCGAAACAGGAAGGTGGCGGTGGCCGAGGCAATCAGCGGAATGGTCAGGCCGGCGTAGCTGTTGAGCATGCCCAGGTCGGCCACCACCTTGTAGGTCGGGCCGATTCGCACCTCCACGGGCAACATCAGGGTGATGAAGATGGCCCAGAAGAAAAACATGCGAAACGGGAACCGGAAATACACGATGGCAAACGCGGACAGCAGCGAAATGGCGATTTTCCCCAGCGAAATGATCAACGCGGAGATCAGGCTGACCAGCATCATCTGGCCCACCGGCGCCTTGGAACCTGAACCACCCCCGGTGCCGTTCCAGGCGGCGGTGTAGTTCTCGATCAGCTGCGTTCCCGGCAACAGGGGCATGGGCGACTGCACGATGGCCTGGGACGTCTGGGTGGAGGCGACAAAAGTCAGGTACAGCGGGAGCGCCACCACCAGCACGCCGAGGATCAACACGGCATGGGACAGCGCGGTTAACCAGGGACGGCGCTCAACCATGGCAGCGCTCTTTTGAACAATGGGTCATGTCAGTAGTTCACCTTTTTTTCGACAAACCTGAACTGCACCACCGTCAGGATGACCACGATGACCATCAACACCACCGATTGCGCGGCAGAACCGCCGAGGTCCATGGCCTTGAAGCCGTCGTAATACACCTTGTAGACGAGGATGGCCGTGTCTTTGCCGGGGCCGCCTTGCGTGGCGGCGTCAATGATGGCGAAGGTGTCAAAAAATGCATAAACGATGTTGATGACCAGCAGGAAAAACGTGGTGGGCGAGAGCAGCGGAAACACAATCGTCCAGAAACGTCGCCAGGGGCGGGCGCCGTCCATGGCGGCGGCCTCGATCAATGACTTGGGAATGCTTTGCAGGCCCGCCAGAAAAAACAGGAAGTTGTAGGAAATCTGCTTCCACACGGCCGCCATGACTACCAGGGTCATCGCGTGGCGACTGTTGAGCAGGTGGTTCCAGTCAATACCCATGGCGTGCAGCCAGTAAGACACCACGCCCACACTCGGCGCAAACATGAAGAGCCACAACACACCGGCCACGGCAGGCGCCACGGCGTAAGGCCAGATCAGCAGCGTTTTGTAGATCAGCGCGCCCTTGACGATGCGGTCCGCAAAAACGGCCAGCATCAGCGACAGGCTGAGGCCTGCCACGGCGACCGCCGTGGAGAAAATGGCTGTGGTGTAAAACGACGCCAGGTAGGTGTCGTCGTTCCACAGGTTTTTAAAGTTCTCCAGGCCGACCCACTCGACCGAGGTGCCAAAGGCATCAGACTGTTGCACCGACTGCAGCAGGGCCTGGATCGCGGGCCAGAAGAAAAACAGGGCAATCACGAGCACCTGGGGTGCAATCAGCACCCAAGGCAGCCAGCTGGAACGAAAGACGACGCGTTTTTCCACCGGTTGAACGCTGGGTCAGCCTTTTTTATTGGCTTTTTCGAAGCGTTCAAGCAACTCGTCACCGCGCTTGACGATGGCGTCCAGGGCTTCCTTGGCTGTTTTCTTGCCACCCCAGACTTGTTCAAGTTCCTCGTCTTCAATGGCGCGAATCTGCAGGTAGTTGCCCAGGCGAATGCCGCGTGATTTGTCGGTCACCTTGCGGATCATCTGGTTGACTGCGACCTCGGTGCCCGGGTTTTGTTTGTAAAAACCGGATTTTTCAGTGAGCTGGAAGGCGGCGGTCGTGATGGGCAGATACCCCGTGCGCTTGTGGCTGGCCGACTGCACCTCGGGTTTGGAGATGAAATTGAAGAACTCCGCCACGCCTTTGTATTCATCAGGCTTTTTGCCCGCCATCACCCACAGGCTGGCGCCGCCAATGACGGTGTTTTGTGGCGCACCGGGCACGTCCGGGTAGTAGGGCAGGGGCGCCAGACCAAAGGCGAACTTGGCGTTTTTCTTCACGTTGCCGTAAAAACCCGACGATGTGGTGATCATGGCGCATTCGCCCGACACAAAGGTGGGCTCGGGTACGTTGGTGCGGCCCTTGTAGACAAACAGGCCCTGTTTGGCCATGTTGGAGAGGTTGTCAATGTGGCGCACATGCAAGGGTGAATTCATCTTGAGGCGCGCATCCATGCCCGCCAGGCCATTGGCCTTGCTGGCAAATTCCACGTTGTGCCAGGCTGAGAAGCTCTCCAGCTGGGTCCAGCCCTGCCAGGCCAGTGTCAACGGGCACTTGTGGCCGCTGGCTTTGAGTTTGGCGGCCGCCAATGCGACCTCGGGCCAGCTGCTGGGGGCCTTTTCAGGGTCCAGTCCAGCGGCCTTGAAGGCGTCCTTGTTGTAATAGAAGACGGTGGTCGAGCTGTTGAACGGGAAGCTCAGCATCTGGCCATTCGGCGCTGTGTAATAACCCGCCACGGCAGGAATGTAAGCGCTGGGGTCAAACTTGACGCCAGCGTCCTTCATGACCTGCGCTACCGGCACGATGGCATTTTTGCTCGCCATCATGGTGGCGGTACCTACTTCGAACACCTGCAGGATGTGCGGCGCGTTGCCGGCGCGGAATGCGGCGACGGCCGCCGTCATCGATTCGTCGTAGGCGCCCTTGAAGGTCGGCACGATTTTGTATTGGGTCTGGCTGGCGTTGTATTCCTTGGCCAGGTCGTTCACCCATTCGCCGTTGACGGCGGTCATCGAGTGCCACCACTGAATTTCGGTTTGGGCCTGGGCAGAGATGGAAAGGGCCGCAGCAAATGCCACGGCTGCAAATTTCAATTTCATGTGATTTCCTTGAACGAGAGGGCCAAGCTTAGTCAGTGACGATGACGGTTGAGAGACACATTTGTGTCAGTCAAGCCGTTGACTTATTAAACACGTGTTTGCGGAGCCGTCTTATCCGGGTTTCCATCAGGGCAGTAGGTGAATGCTGCGCTGCGGTAACATCTCTATCCAGCCGGGTCTGTGCTTTTTTCGCCCGTGTCACGTTCTGGCTGTAACTGAAAAGAACCGATGAACGCTCCCATTCCGCTGAACCACCTTGTGCCTGCTCCCTCGCATGTGCCGCACGAACATGCCCGCATTCGCGAAATTCCGTACAACTACACCTCGTTTTCCGACCGTGAAATCGTGATTCGCCTGTTGGGCGCCCCGGCCTGGGAGTTGCTCAACCGCTTGCGTGATGAACGCAGCACCGGCCGTTCGGCCCGCATGTTGTACGAGGTGCTGGGTGATGTATGGGTGGTGCAGCGCAACCCCTATTTGCAGGACGACCTGCTGGACAACCCCAAACGCCGGGCCCTGTTGGTCGAGGCCTTGCAACACCGCCTGGGCGAGGTGCAAAAGCGTCGCACGCCCGAGGCCGACCCTGAGCGTGATGCCTTGGTGGGCGAGCTGCTCAAGGCTGCCGGCCAGGCCGTGCAGGCTTTTGATGCCGCCTTTGTCGAGACCTCTGCGTTGCGCCGCAAGGCCCAGCGCACGCTGGCGAAACTCACGGCCAAAGACAACATCAAGTTTGACGGCCTTTCGCGTGTGAGCCATGTGACCGACGCAACCGACTGGCGTGTCGAGTACCCGTTTGTGGTGCTGACGCCCGACACGGAAGAAGAGATGGCGGGCCTTGTCAAGGGCAGTATCGACCTCGGGCTGACCATCATCCCCCGGGGCGGCGGCACGGGTTACACCGGCGGCGCGATTCCCCTGACCTGGAAAAGCGTGGTCATCAACACCGAAAAGCTGGAGGCCATGACGGAAGTCGAAATGGTCACCCTGCCGGGCTTGGCCCATCCCGTGGCCACGGTCTGGACCGAAGCCGGTGTGGTGACCCAGCGCGTGGCCGATGCCGCCGAGCGCGGTGGCTATGTGTTTGCGGTGGACCCGACCTCCGCCGAAGCTTCCTGCATTGGCGGCAACATTGCCATGAACGCAGGCGGTAAAAAAGCCGTTCTGTGGGGCACGGCGCTGGACAACCTCGCCAGCTGGCGCATGGTGACGCCGCAGGCCGAGTGGCTGGAGGTCACGCGCGTCAACCACAACCTGGGCAAGATCCATGATGCCGAACTGGCCAGTTTCGAGCTGAAGTATTTCAAGGCCGACGGCAAGACGCCACTGCGCACCGAACGGCTGGACATTCCGGGCAAATCCTTTCGCAAGGAGGGCCTGGGCAAGGATGTCACCGACAAGTTCCTGAGCGGTCTGCCGGGCATTCAAAAAGAAGGCTGTGATGGTCTGATCACCAGCGCGCGCTGGATTGTGCACCGCATGCCCAGCCACACGCGCACCGTGTGTCTGGAGTTTTTTGGCAATGCCAAGGATGCCGTCCCCAGCATCGTGGAGATCAAGGACTTCATGTTTGCCGAGCAGAAACGCACAGGCGTGTTGCTGGCGGGCCTGGAGCATCTGGACGACCGTTATCTCAAGGCCGTGGGTTACGCCACCAAGTCCAAACGCGGCGGTCTGCCCAAGATGGTGCTGTTTGGTGATGTGGCCGGTGACAATGCCGACGACGTGGCACGTGCCACCTCCGAGGTTGTGCGCATTGCCAATTCACGCAGCGGGGAAGGCTTTATTGCCATCAGCCCCGAGGCGCGCAAGAAGTTCTGGCTGGACCGCAAAAAGACAGCGGCCATCAGCCGCCACACCAACGCCTTCAAGATCAACGAAGACGTGGTGATTCCGCTGCCACGCATGGCCGAGTACACCGACGGTATTGAACGCATCAACATCGAACTCAGCCTGGCCAACAAAATCGCCCTGTGCGATGCGCTGGAAGACTTCTTTGCCAAGGGCAATCTGCCCTTGGGCAAGCACGATGATGCGAACGAGGTTCCGTCCGCGGACATGCTGGAAGACCGCGTGGCGCAGGCCCTGGCCCTGATCACCGGGGTGCGCGCCTTGTGGGCGGGCTGGTTGCGCGATGTGGAGCCGCTGTTTCCGCAGTTGCAAGACCACAGCCTGCGCGCCAGCTGGAAAACGCAGCTTCGTGCACCGCTGCAAAACATTTTTACCGGCGGCGCCTTTGAGGCCATCCTGAAAGAATGCACCGCCATTCACCAACGGGTGCTCAAAGGGCGCGTCTGGGCAGCCCTGCACATGCACGCGGGCGACGGCAATGTGCACACCAACCTGCCGGTGAACAGCGACGACTATGAAATGCTGCAGGCGGCGCACGGCGCGGTCAAACGCATCATGGCGCTGGCGCGTTCGCTGGATGGCGTGATCTCGGGCGAACACGGCATTGGCATCACCAAGCTGGAGTTTTTGAGCGATGAAGAGCTGCGCCCCTTCACCGAATACAAGGCCAAGGTCGACCCCGAAGGGCGCTTCAACAAAGGCAAGTTGCTACGAAATAAGGAGCTACCTACGCACGGTCATAGGGGGCTGCAGGCCGATTTGACCAATGCCTACACCCCCAGCTTCGGTTTGATGGGGCATGAGTCACTGATCATGCAGCAATCTGACATTGGCGCCATTGCCGACAGCGTGAAAGACTGCCTGCGCTGCGGCAAGTGCAAACCGGTGTGCTCCACGCACGTGCCGCGCGCCAACCTGCTGTACAGCCCGCGCAACAAGATTCTGGCCACCTCCTTGCTGGTGGAAGCCTTCCTGTACGAAGAGCAAACCCGACGCGGTATCTCGATCCGCCACTGGCAAGAGTTTGAAGATGTGGCGGACCATTGCACGGTGTGCCACAAGTGCCTGTCGCCCTGCCCGGTGGACATTGATTTTGGTGACGTCACCATGAACATGCGCAACCTGTTGCGCAAGATGGGCAAGAAGAGCTTCCGCCCGGCGGGGGCTGCGGCCATGTTCATGCTCAACGCCACCAACCCGGAGACCATCAAGTTCGCCCGTTCGGCCATGGTGAATGTCGCCATGAAGGCGCAGCGCATGGCGCATGACGTGCTCAAGGTCATCTCGCGCAAGCAGACCAAGGCGCCACCTGCGACGCTGGGCACGGCGCCCATCAAGGAGCAGATCATCCACTTCGTGAACAAGAAGCTGCCCGGTGGGCTGCCCAAGAAGACGGCGCGGGCCTTGCTGGACATTGAGGACAAAGACTACGTGCCGATCATTCGGGACCCCAAGGCCACCACAGCCGAAACCGAGGCGGTGTTTTACTTCCCGGGTTGCGGTTCGGAGCGCCTGTTCAGCCAGGTTGGGCTGGCCACGCAAGCCATGCTGTGGCATGCCGGCGTGCAAACTGTGTTGCCACCGGGGTACCTGTGCTGTGGTTATCCGCAGCGCGGTTCGGGCCAGTTTGACAAGGCCGAGAAGATGATCACCGACAACCGGGTGCTGTTCCACCGGGTCGCCAATACCCTGAACTACCTGGACATCAAGACGGTGGTGGTCAGCTGCGGTACCTGTTACGACCAGTTGCAGGGGTATGAATTCGACAAAATCTTCCCCGGCAGCCGGATCATTGACATCCATGAGTACCTGCTGGAGAAGGGCATCACCCTGCAAAACGCGGGCTCGTTCCTGTTCCATGATCCGTGCCACAGCCCGATGAAGCTGCAGGAGCCGATCAAGACCGTCAAGGCCTTGCTGGGCGACAACGTGATCCAGTCCGACCGCTGTTGCGGTGAGTCCGGCACGCTGGCGCTGAACCGGCCGGACGTCTCCACCCAGGTGCGTTTTCGCAAGGAAGAAGAAATTCGCAAGGGCGAAGTTCAGCTGCGCGAAAAAGGGGGGCTGGCGCCCAAGGAGAACATCAAGATATTGACCTCCTGCCCGGCCTGCCTGCAGGGTCTCAGCCGTTTCGGTGACGATCTGCAAAACGGCCTGCTGGAAGCCGATTACATCGTGGTCGAGATGGCGAACCAGATTCTGGGTGACCAGTGGATGCCGGACTATGTGAAACGCGCCAACGACGGTGGCATCGAACGCGTCCTGGTCTGAGCATGACCCCTGTTGAATGCCCTTTGTGCGCTGCCGATGGTGGCGCGCTGGTTTTTCAGGCTGACAAATACCGGGTGATTCGGGCCGCGGAGGCCGGATTTCCTGCTTTCTATCGGGTGGTCTGGGCCCGGCATGTGGCCGAGTTCTCCGATTTGAGTCCGGATGACCGCGCCCTGTGCATGGCGGTGGTGAACGTGGTGGAAGCGGCGTTGCGCGAGCACTTGCAGCCCACCAAGATCAACCTCGCTGCTTTGGGCAACATGGTGCCGCATGTGCACTGGCATGTGATAGCGCGGTTTGAGTGGGACAGCCACTTTCCGTCGCCTGTGTGGTGTGCTGCATTGCGCCCGATTGACGCGGTGGCACTCGCTGAGGTGGACGCCAAGCTGGCTGTCGTGGATCAGGCGATCCGGGGCGGGCTGTCTGCCTTGGCCCCGACTTCTTGAGATCTTCATTTTTTTTTAGCAGGTGATTACCATGGCCGGTTTGAAATCAGGCGCCCCAACGCCCCAGTCCATCACAGTGCACAGCCAGTCCAAGGTGCTGGAGATCACTTTTTCTGATGGTGCCGAATTCCGCATACCCTTCGAGTTGATGCGTGTCTACTCCCCTTCGGCTGAAGTCCAGGGTCATGGTCCGGGCCAGGAGGTGTTGCAAAGCGGCAAACGTGATGTCGGCCTGGCCGGTCTGGAGGCCGTGGGTAACTACGCCGTTCAGCCCTCATTCACCGACGGACACGACACGGGTATCTTCTCGTGGGATTACCTGTATTTTCTCGGTTCCCAGCAAGAGAGTTTGTGGGCCGAGTACACGGCCCGCCTGGCCGCCGCTGGCGTCGAGCGCGATGCGCCCATGCCCGAGAAAGCCGGGCACGGTTGTGCCAGCCATTAGGACCTCATCATGACAACAACCCATTTTGGTTATCAATCGGTAGAAGAAGCCGAAAAAGCAAAACATGTACGCGGGGTGTTTGACTCCGTCGCACCGAAATACGACCTGATGAACGACCTGATGTCGATGGGGCTTCATCGGGCATGGAAGGCGTTCACCGTGATGGTGGCCAATATCCGTGAGGGTTATCAGGTGTTGGACATCGCTGGCGGTACGGGTGACCTTGCACTGGCTTTTTCCAAAAAAGTCGGTAAAAGTGGCCAGGTTGTCCACACGGACATCAACGAGGCCATGCTGCGCACGGGCCGCAATCGCTTGCTGGACATGGGTGTTGCTTTGCCAACGATGGTGTGCGACGCCGAGAAGCTGCCTTTTCCCGACAATCATTTCGACGTCGTGAGTGTGGCCTTTGGCTTGCGCAACATGACCCATAAAGACGTGGCGCTGGCGGAGATGAATCGGGTGACCAAACCTGGTGGCAAATTGCTGGTGCTGGAGTTTTCCAAGGTGGCGGCGCCCCTGGAGAAGGTCTACGATTGGTACTCTTTCAAGGTTTTGCCGAAATTGGGGCAGTTGGTGGCGGGTGACGACTCCAGTTATCGCTATCTCGCCGAGTCCATTCGCATGCATCCCAGCCAGGAGGAACTCAAAACCCTCATGAAAAATAGTGGCTTTGGCCATGTGGACTACCACAACCTGACGGGCGGACTGGTAGCCTTGCATGTCGGTATCAAGTGTTGAAGCTTGTGATTTAAAAGCTAATCACTATTTAGTAAAGATATTAGGAGTCATCATGAAAATCTGGTCATTGTTATTGGCAGTATTTATGTTGTTGGCAGGCTTCAATGCCGAAGCCGCACGGCGCATGGGCGGCGGCAAGTCGTTTGGCCAACAGTCGAACAACGTCACACAGCGACAGGCCCCGCCTGCTCAAGGTGCCACTAACGCGGCAGCGAAACCTCCGGTTGCCGCAGCACCTGCTGCAGCAGCTCCCAAGCGCCCGTGGGGTGCCATGTTGGGTGGGTTGGCCGCAGGTTTGGGTCTCGCTTGGCTGGCAAGCTCGCTTGGCATGGGTGAGGGCTTCGGTCAAATTCTGATGTTCGGACTGCTGGCGTTGGGAATCATGATGGCGTATGGCTGGTTCAAGCGGTCGCGCGCGGCGGCTCAAGCCGGTGGCAATGCGGGTAATTCACCATTTGCGTTTCAGGGCGCATCGCCTGCCAGCTCGGCCAAGACGCCAGCCACTTACCGACCAGAAAATGTGGGTAACGATGCATCCGCTCGCCCGTGGGAGCGAAGCGGTTCGGCGTTCGAAAGCATCAAGGGTGATTCCTCTTCGACAGGCTCCATGATTGGATCTGGGTTGACGGGCTCCCAGAACTGGGGCGTTCCTGTCGGCTTTGACACCGAGGGCTTCCTGAAATCGGCCAAAGCCAATTTCGTGTCCTTGCAAGCGGCTTGGGACAAGTCGGATATCAATGCTTTGCGCGTGATGATGACGGACACCATGCTTAAAGAAATTCAATCCCAGTTGGCTGAACGTGAGGCGCACACTGGTGGGCCGGTCAATTTGACCGACGTCGTGATGATTGAGGCGCAGTTGCTGGGAATCGAAGACCTGGGTGAGTCCTATATGGCCAGCGTCGAGTTTTCCGGCATGATCCGCGAAGAGCCGTCAGCAGGTCCGAGTCCTTTCCGTGAAGTGTGGAACATGACCAAGACCAAGAGCGGCAACAGTGGTTGGCTGGTTGCAGGCGTCCAAGCCCTGCAATAGGCAAATCGTCATGGTGGGGACCCCGCCATGACCACCTTCGGAGCAATTCGCCCTTATTCAGGGAATAATCGGGGACTATGGCAACACAGTCCCCTTTTTCATTGCTCGAAGGTCTGCTTCAGAACCTTCCCCTTCCCAATTTTCAGCCGCCTGTCTGGGCCGTTGATGAGGCGCAACGCCGCATCGTTTTGCTGCTCAATCATGTGTTGATGCAGGAGAACGAGGCCACCAACCGGCTGGCGCGAAAAAAAGGCCAGGTCGTGCACATGCAGTGGCGCAGCTTCTCGCTCAAGCTGATAGCGACTCCGGCGGGGCTGCTCGACCGCGCACCGATGGCGGCGAAGGCCGATCTGCTGCTTTCCGTCACGGAAGAATCGCCTTTCGCGCTGGTCCAGGCCGTTTTGCGGGGTGATAAACCCGCTGTTCGCATCGAAGGTGATGTGCAACTGGCTGCAGAGTTGAACTGGCTGGCTGATCACGTCCGCTGGGATCTGGAAGAAGACTTGTCCCGCGTGATCGGTGATGCCCCGTCACATGCCCTGGGCCAGGCCGTTCGTGGCATGGCCCAGGCCTTGCGCCAGTTTCTGGCAACAAGTCCGGCGATCGTTCCCGAGAAGATGCAGGCATGACCCGCTTGTTTCGAGGCATCTTCATCGTCTGGGTGATGCTGCGTTACGGGTTGGACGAGCTTTTCCTGACGAGTTTCCAAAAGCCCTGGTTGCGGGTCATTGCGCGCGTCGTCTCCGTGGGGCGCAACCTTGATGCACCTCGGGGTCAAAGAATTCGTGAGGCGCTGGAGCGTCTGGGGCCAATTTTTGTCAAGTTTGGGCAGGTGTTGTCGACCCGACGCGATCTGATGCCCGTCGATATTGCGGATGAATTGGCGCGTCTGCAGGACCGTGTGCCGCCATTTGGCAGCGACGTGGCCATTGCGACGATCGAGCGCTCTTTCAATAAAAAAGTGGACGACATCTTTGTGTCCTTTGACCGGGAGCCGATTGCAAGCGCCTCGATTGCGCAGGTGCATTTCGCGGTCATTCAAGGTCGCGATGGAAAGCCCAGGGATGTGGCGGTCAAGGTCTTGCGGCCCGGCATGCTTTCCGTGATCGAAAAAGACCTGAGCCTCATGAAAATGATGGCGGGTTGGGTGGAGGGGTTTTCAGCCGATGGAAAACGTCTCAAGCCGCGCGAAGTCGTTGCCGAATTTGACAAGTACCTGCACGACGAACTGGACCTGGTGCGCGAAGCGTCGAGCGCGGCACAACTGCGCCGCAATATGGCGGGTCTGGATCTGGTGCTGATTCCCGAAATGTTCTGGGATTACTGCATGACCGACGTCATGGTGATGGAGCGCATGAACGGCATTCCGATCAGTCAGGTCGAGCGCCTGCGTGCTGCGGGTGTGGATATTGCCAAACTGGCGCGCGACGGCGTCACGATATTCTTCACGCAGGTGTTCCGGGATGGGTTTTTTCATGGTGATATGCATCCTGGCAATATTCAGGTCAGCATCGATCCCGCCACCTTTGGTCGGTACATTTCGCTTGATTTCGGCATTGTCGGCACCTTGACCGAGACCGATAAAGAGTATTTGGCCCAAAATTTCACGGCTTTTTTCAGGCGCGACTACAAACGGGTGGCCGAATTGCACATTGAATCAGGTTGGGTGCCGGCATCCACCCGTGTTGATGAACTGGAATCTGCGATTCGCTCCGTGTGTGAGCCCTATTTCGACCGCCCATTGAAGGAGATTTCCCTGGGGCTGGTATTGATGCGGCTTTTTCAGACCTCCCGCCGCTTTCAGGTTGAAATTCAGCCGCAACTGGTGCTGTTGCAAAAGACATTGCTCAATATTGAAGGACTGGGACGGCAACTGGACCCGGAGCTTGACCTCTGGAATACCGCCAAACCTTTCCTTGAGAAGTGGATGGTTGACCAGCTGGGCCCGAAAAAGCTGGTGGACCAGTTGCGTAACGAGGCACCCATGTATGCCAAGCTGATTCCCGAATTGCCTCGTTTGTTGTTTGACTTTCTCAAGAACAGCAAAACGCATGAGCGAAAGGCTCTGGATGAGCTCCTGGCGGAACAAAAGCGCACCAATCGTTTGTTGCAAGCGCTCTTGTATGGTGGCGTGGGCTTTGTGCTGGGTTTGCTGGCCATGCAGTTGATTGTGCGAGTTCGGGTGTTTTAGGTGCTTTTTTGTTTGGATAAGGCATGAGGTGCTGACGCCTTATAATTGAAAGCTTTGCTACTTGAAATCCGAGCCATATTGCCATGCCAATTTATGCCTATAAATGCGAGTCCTGCGGGTTTGCCAAGGACGTGTTGCAAAAAATGTCAGACGCTCCACTGAGCGACTGTCCAAGCTGCGGTGCATCCGCTTTCAAAAAACAGCTGACAGCCGCCGGCTTTCAGCTGAAGGGGTCAGGTTGGTATGCCACTGATTTCAAGGGCGGAACCCCGGCGACGTCCACGCCGCCACCCAGTTCTGACTCAGCCTCCAAGGGGACAGAGTCCAAGAGCGCTGACAGTGCCAAGCCCAGCGATAGTTCGGCTACAAAAACGGACTCGTCGGCGCCATCGGCTTCAAGCGGATGCGGCGGCTCCTGTGCCTGCCATTAACTGCATTTTTCTGCAACCCTGGAATTCCTTGTGCCGATAAAAAAGTATTTACTCACAGGCCTGTTGGTCTGGTTGCCCTTGGCCATCACCATCTGGGTATTGTTGTGGTTGGTGGGCATTCTTGACGCTGTATTTGGCGGCTTGCTGACGGGGCTCTCTGCGGTGACATCGGATGCTACCGGTGTCAGTATTGAACAGTTGCGTCACATTCCCGGCTTGGGTGTCGTGCTCGTTTTTTCTGCCCTGTTGATTACCGGTGCGCTGGTCAGCAATGTGGCCGGGCGCTGGTGGTTCAAGCAGTGGGACAGGTTGTTTACCCACATTCCCGTATTCAAGTCGATCTACAACAGCGTGAAAAAGGTGTCGGACACCCTTTTTTCCAGCAATGGCAACGCTTTTCGTACCGCGATGCTGGTTCAGTATCCTCGGGCGGGCGTTTGGACCATTGCCTTTCAGACCGGCACACCCGGCGGCGAGGTTGCTACCCATTTGGGTGCCGACATGGTGAGCGTCTATGTGCCCACCACGCCCAACCCCACCAGCGGTTTTTTCCTGATTTTGCCGCGCGCGGAAGTGATTGAGCTCAACATGAGTGTTGATGAGGCCCTGACTTACGTCATTTCCATGGGCTCTGTGGCGCCCACGGCGTCCGTCAATTTGTCTGGCAAGTAAGCCTCTTCCTGAATTTTTGATAACCTGTGCCGCCTTTTCGGGCGGGCTTTGAAAGCTGTTTATGGCGATGCGTTCCCACTATTGCGGTCTCGTGACCGATGCCCTGCTGGGCCAAACCGTGACTCTTTGTGGCTGGGTGAACCGTCGCCGCGACCACGGTGGCGTGATTTTTGTCGACGTTCGTGACCGTGAAGGTTACGTTCAGGTGGTGTGTGATCCTGATCGTGCGGAGATGTTCAAGACGGCTGAAGGCATTCGCAATGAGTTTTGTATCCAGATCAAAGGCCTAGTGCGCGCCCGCCCTGAAGGTACCACCAACGACAACCTCAAGAGCGGCAAGATCGAGGTGCTGTGCCATGAGTTGACCGTGCTCAACCCTTCGGTCACGCCACCTTTTCAGCTAGACGATGAAAACCTGAGCGAAACAACGCGCCTGACCCATCGTGTGCTTGACCTGCGCCGCCCTTACATGCAAAACAACCTGATGCTGCGTTACCGCGTGTCCATGGAAGTGCGCAAGTTTCTGGATGCCAATGGCTTCATTGACATCGAAACGCCCATGCTGGGCAAGTCGACGCCCGAAGGTGCTCGCGACTATCTGGTGCCTAGCCGTGTCCACGAGGGCCACTTTTTCGCCCTGCCACAGAGTCCCCAGTTGTTCAAGCAGCTGTTGATGGTGGCCGGTTATGACCGCTACTACCAGATCACCAAATGCTTTCGTGATGAAGACCTGCGGGCGGATCGACAGCCTGAGTTCACACAGATTGATATCGAAACCTCGTTCCTGAGCGAGCAGGATATTCGTGACATGTTCCAGGGCATGATCACCACGGTGTTCAAAAACACCCTGGGCGTGGATCTGGGTGAATTCCCCGTCATGACGTTCCAGGAAGCTGCGCACCGTTACGGCTCGGACAAGCCGGACCTGCGCGTCAAGCTGGAATTCACTGAGTTGACCGACGTCATGACGGATGTCGACTTCAAGGTGTTCGCGGGTGCTGCCACCATGAAGGGCGGTCGTGTCGTGGGCCTTCGCATCCCGGGTGGTGCGCGCGAAACCGGTGGATTGAGCCGTGGTGAGATTGATGCTTATACCGAGTTCGTCAAGATCTACGGTGCCAAGGGCTTGGCCTATATCAAGGTCAATGATTTGTCGAAAGGTCGTGATGGCTTGCAGTCCCCGATCGTCAAAAACATTCATGACAAGGCGATTGCCGAGGTGCTGGCCCGTACCGGTGCCCAGGACGGCGATCTGATTTTCTTCGGTGCCGACAAAGGAAAGATCGTCAATGATGCGATTGGTGCTCTGCGCATCAAGATCGGGCACAGCGAGTTCGGTAAAAACAACGGCTTGTTCGAGAAGGCCTGGCGTCCGATGTGGGTGGTTGACTTCCCAATGTTCGAGTTCGACGAGGAGTCGCAACGCTACACCGCAGTGCACCACCCCTTCACGGCGCCCAAAGAAGGTCACGAAGACTGGATGGTCACAGCGCCGGAGAAATGTATTTCCCAGGGCTACGACATGGTGCTTAACGGTTGGGAAATGGGCGGCGGCTCTGTTCGTATCCATCGTGCCGATGTTCAGCAAAAAGTGTTTGATGCCTTGAAGATCACCCCCGAAGAAGCGCAGGACAAGTTCGGCTTTCTCTTGGATGCGCTGCAATACGGTGCTCCACCGCATGGTGGTCTGGCATTTGGCCTGGACCGTATCGTGACGCTCATGACCGGCGCCGAGTCTATTCGTGACGTGATTGCGTTCCCCAAAACCCAGCGTGCCCAGTGCCTGTTGACCAAGGCGCCCAGCACGGTGGACGAAAAGCAGTTGCGTGAATTGCACATCAGGTTGCGGCCTGCCGAGCTGACCAAACCGGTTTGATCAACCTGAACAAGGGTTCAGGCAGAATGAAAGGACGCCACATTGGCGTCCTTTTTTTATGCCCACAACTTTCAAAATCCCCGAATCTGTTCTGGTCGTGATCTACACCCCGGCGCTGGATGTCTTGCTGATCAAAAGAGCGGATGCCGACGACTTCTGGCAATCGGTGACCGGTAGCAAGGACGCTGCGCAAGAGTCTTTTGAAGAGACCGCGAGGCGCGAGGTATTTGAGGAAACCGGTATCGACTGCCGCCCTGGCAGCACCTTGCAAGACAGCTTGTTTGACTGGCACATGGAAAATGTCTATGAGATCTATCCGCGCTGGCGGCACCGGTACGCGCCGGGGGTGACGCGCAATACCGAGCATTTGTTTGGCCTGCGGGTTCCCCATGCCATGCCGGTGCTATTGAGTCCTCGGGAACACACGGCCTACCAGTGGTTGCCATATGTGGAAGCTGCTGAGGCCTGTTTTTCGCCCTCCAATGCGGAAGCTTGCCTGATGCTGCCAAAATTATCCGTCTCAAAGGTGCCTGCATGAACACAGTCCGCGTTGCCACCTACAACATCCACAAAGGCGTTCAGGGCGTTGGCCCGCAGCGCAGGCTGGAGATTCACAACCTGGGCCACGCGGTGGAGCAGTTGGATGCGGACATTGTGTGTTTACAGGAAGTCCGCAAGACGCATCGACGCGAGGAGGAGCATTTCACCCGCTGGCCAGAGATGTCCCAGGCAGACTTCCTGGCACCCGAGGGGTACGAGGCGGTCTACCGGACCAATGCCTTTACCAAGCACGGGGAACATGGCAACGCCATCCTGTCACGTTGGCCAGTGGTCGCGCACCAGCATGAGGATATTTCGGATCATCGGTTCGAACAGCGGGGCCTCCTTCATGCCGAGGTGCTGGTCTATGGGCGGATGGTGCACGTGGTGGTGGTTCATCTGGGCTTGATTCGGGCCAGCCGCGCGCGCCAGGTAGCGCAATTGCAGCGCTTTATTGAGCGTGAGATTCCCTCGACCGAGCCGTTGCTGGTCGCTGGTGATTTCAATGATTGGGGCGCCTTGGTGGAGCGCACCTTGGCCACGGTTAACCTGCGGGCTTTTCAGGGGGCCCGCCAAGCCACGTTCCCGGCCCGTTTGCCACTTGTCCAACTTGATTACGTCTACGCAAGAGGCTTGACGCCCTTGGGTGTGCATGTGCCCCGTGGCCGAATCTGGTGGCGTATGTCAGACCACTTGCCCTTGATTGCCGAATTCAGTCTCGCGGACTGAATGGCTGTTTGATGTCACCACTCCGATCTGGTCATCAAGTCCAGCTGCTGCAGGGCGGAAAAGAGTTTTTTCAGTCCTTGGTGCAAGCCATTGATCTCAGCGTCTATGAAGTGCGCATGGAAACTTACATTTTTTGTTTCGATGCGTCAGGCGAGGTGGTTGCTGCCGCGCTTGAACGTGCAGCGGCGCGGGGGGTGTCGGTCTACCTGGTGCTGGATGGTGTGGGCACACCGAGCTTGCCTGAGGCGTGGGCCCATCGGTTCAATTCCGCAGGCGTGGCGTGGCGCATTTTTTTACCCTTGGGCCGGCTCGGTGTTTTTATTCCCAGCCGCTGGCGGCGTATGCACCGCAAGCTGTGTGTGGTCGATGGTTCGGTCGCATTTTGCGGTGGCATTAACGTGCTGGACGACTTTTATGATCCCAATCACGGGGCGCTGGAGTCTCCCCGGTTTGACTTTGCCGTGCGGGTCACGGGGCCCCTTGTGCGGGAGGTGCATGAGACCACGGTGCAGTTCTGGTGGCGACTGCAAGCGGCGCGGACCGTGCGGCGCAGCGATTTTCAGGCTGCCTGGCTTGCGTTGCAGGAGGCCGTGACGCTGGCCCTGAAGTTTCGTTCGGAGAGCAAAACTGAAGTTGCCCCCCCGATCCCCAGCACCCACGCTGACCTCGTGCTGCGTGACAACCTGCTGAATCGTTCAAAAATTGAGCGAGCCTATCGCAAGGCGATCGGTGCAGCCACTGATGAGATCATCATCGCGAATGCCTATTTTCTTCCGGGTGGAAAGCTGCGCAAAGGACTCATTCACGCCGCCAAGCGGGGGGTGCGGGTCCGTTTGCTGCTACAAGGGCGTTATGAGTACTTCATGCAGTTCCATGCGGCCAGGCCGGTATATGGCGCCTTGCTGGCAGCTGGTGTGGAAATTCATGAATACTCGGTGAGTTTTTTGCATGCCAAAGTAGCCGTCATCGACAGGCACTGGGCAACCGTGGGATCGTCCAACCTGGACCCTTTGAGCCTGCTGTTGGCACGTGAAGCCAATGTCGTGGTCGATGATGTGGCCTTTGCCCAGAACCTGCGCCAGCGACTGGAACAGGCGATGGAACACGGCGGAGTTCGCGTCGATTCACAGACTTATGCCCATCGTCCCTGGCGTCAGCGTTTTTTGGACCGGATGGCCTTCGGTGTGATGCGTGGTTTGTTGTTCCTGAATGGAAAACGCTATTAATTTAATAGCTGCTAGCGCCCAATTGACGTGGGGTTCAGCCTAAAAACCCTACAATTGAAACGCTGGTAACATTCTTCCATGTTAATGAAAAGCCAAAGTACCATGACCGCAAGCGATGCCGACGAAGGGATTCCCGTATCCGTGAAAATCCGGGAGCGAATCATGGCGGCGCGCAAGCGTTTCAATGCCAATGACAATATTGCGGATTTCATTCATCCTGGTGAATTGGAAAGCTTGCTGGACGAGGTCGAGAGCAAGATGCAGGGCGTACTCAGCAGCCTGGTGATTGACACCGACCGCGATCACAACACCGACAAGACGGCGCGTCGGGTAGCCAAGATGTATTTGAATGAAGTGTTTCGGGGACGCTACGTTCCGGCTCCGCCCATTACGGAGTTTCCCAATGCGGAGCACCTCAATGAGCTGATGATTGTTGGGCCCATTACTGTGCGCAGTGCCTGCAGTCACCATCTGTGCCCGGTTATTGGTCAAATCTGGATTGGCGTGCTACCCAATGAGCACACCAATGTGATCGGTTTGTCAAAATACGCACGCTTGGCCGAATGGGTCATGGGCCGTCCCCAGATCCAGGAAGAGGCGGTGGTTCAGCTTGCCGATTTGATTCAGCAAAAAACGCAACCCGACGGCTTGGCCATCGTGATGGAGGCCAGCCATTTCTGTATGGGCTGGCGTGGTGTCAAGGACATGGACAGCAAGATGATCAACTCCGTGATGCGCGGTAGTTTTCTGAAGGACCCCAACTTGCGCCGTGAGTTTTTGTCGCTGATTCCCAAGAAAGGCTGATCATGTTGGTTCGTTTGCTTTATGCCAGTCGTGCCATCGACACCTCTCCTGATGCGATCGATGCGATCTTGCTTCAGTCCCGGCAACACAACCCGGAGTGCGGCATTACCGGCATTCTTTGCTACGGCGGTGGTATTTTTTTGCAGGCGATCGAAGGTGGGCGCATGGCTGTGAGCGACCTTTACGGCCATATTCAGAAGGACCCTCGTCACAAGGAGGTCGTTCTTCTACATTACGAAGAAATTTCTGAACGCCGCTTTGGTGGCTGGACCATGGGTCAGGTCAACATGTCCAAGATCAATGCTTCCATACTGCTCAAGTACGCCGAAAAACCCGTGCTGGACCCGTACTCGGTGTCGGGCAAAGTGTCCCTGGCCTTGCTTGAAGAGCTGATGGCCACCGCCAGCATCATCGGCCGCGCTTGAGGCTTTACGATTGATCCGGTCAACCGCGGCGGCACGCCGCAAGTAGATCTGCAGTCTGCCCGCATGCTTGTTGGTTGCGACTTTTCCAGCAGCCCTTCGCGAAAAAAACCCATTGTGGTTGCGTCAGGTCACGTTGCATCAGGGCGTGTCCAGGTATCAAAAATCGAGCGTCTGGATTCGTTGGATGCCTTTTTGCGATGGCTGCAGCAACCCGCGTCGTGGGTTGGCGGGTTTGACCTGCCTTTTGGTCTTCCCCGCGAGTTGGTTGAAACACTGGGTTGGCCAACTCAGTGGGAAGACTTGATCCAGCACTACGCGTCTTTGAGCCGCGCGCAGATTCGTGCCACCTTTGCTGCTTTTTGCAACAGTCGACCCGTGGGGGGCAAGTTTGCCCACCGCGCAACCGACGTTCCAGCCGGTTCCAGCCCTTCCATGAAATGGGTGAACCCGCCTGTGGCTTATATGCTGCATGCGGGCGTGCCGCTCCTGCTCCGGGCGGGCGTACACCTGCCTGGGCTGCACGTTGGCGATATGCAGGACCAAAATGCCGACGGCCAAGCGCATCGTGTGGCACTGGAGGCCTATCCTGGCTTGCTGGCCAGAGAGTTGTTGGGCACCCGCAGTTACAAGAGTGACGATAAAGCCCGCCAGACTCCCGAGCGATTGATCGCCCGAAAAGACTTGATCACGGGGCTGGAACATGGCCAAACCCGACTGGGCCTGCGGCTCAAGCTGACACATGCCCAGCGCGATGTGTTGGCCGACGATGCCAGTGGCGATTCGCTCGATGCTGTGTTGTGCCTGATGCAGGCCGCGTGGGCATTGTCCCGACATGCGCAGGGCGCGGCACGCTACGGCTTGCCCGATAGCATGGATCCGCTGGAAGGCTGGATTGTCACGGCCTGACGGCCAGCTTTTCAGTTCAGCCGTTTGATGACGGTTTCTTCGAGTTTTCCCGCTAATTGGGAAATCGCCAGAGCTGCGGGGCAACCAGGCATCGATTGCATCAACAACTGGCGTCGCATGATGGCCTGGCGCACAGACGGATCGGACGGGATATCACCCATATGAATCAGGCGCACGGGTTTGCCTGCTTCGCTGGGCACAAAACGGTCGAGCACCTGCTGTAGCTGTGTTGTGATGGCGCGGCCGTCACCGAGTCGAGCCGTCTGGTTGATGACCATGCGAATATTCTGGCGCTTCTGTTGGCCCAAGAGGACCTTGATCGTTGCATAGGCGTCCGTCAGCGATGTCGGTTCCGGCGTGGCCACCACCAACACCTCGGAGGCTAGCGACACTGCGAAAAGAACGACATCAGAAATGCCAGCGCCTGTGTCAAGCAACACAATGTCGTAATGCGGCATGAGCCCACTGATGATGCGCAGAAAATCGTCCCGGACTTCGGGTGTCAGGCGCGAGTACTCCACCATGCCTGAACCCGCCAGCAGGACGGAAAATCCACCTGGCGCACGGACAATGGCTTCTTCGATGGTGGCTTTCCCGGTGAACACATCATGCAGCGTGATCTTCGGGTAGAGGTTGAGCACCACGTCCAGGTTGGCCAGGCCCAGGTCTGCGTCAAGCACCAGTACACGGTGTCCGCGTTTGGCCAAAGCCGCTGCCAGGTTGGCAGAGACGAACGTTTTGCCAACGCCGCCTTTGCCGCTGGTGACCGCCACCACCTTTCCAATTGGCTTGAGAGGCACCACCGCGGGTGCCTCATTGTCTTGTGAAGGATTCAGGACATCGCTCATTATCAGTTCACCTTATTCATTGCGGTGCCTGTTGCACTGTTCGACGCATCACTCGAAATACTTTCAATCCAGGCCGGATCACCCAGCGCGAGGTGGCCGAAAAGGAGATTCTTTTCTTCGGCGCTCACCGACAACACCGCCTGCTGATCAATACAAACGCGGTTACGCCCCTTTGCCTTGGCCTGGTACAGCTGGATGTCTGCCCGATCGGTCCACAAAGCAGTCGTTGATCGCACCCATTCAGGCGCATAAGCGCCCCCGATGCTGATGGTCACATGGATGTTGACCGACGGTGCGACCGAGACGGACAGCGCGCCCACTGTTTCACGAATTCGTTCGGCAACTGCCTGGCCGTAGGACACCGGGCAGCTCGGCAGGATCGCCGCAAATTCTTCACCGCCATAACGCGCGACCGTGTCCATGGGACGAACGCAATTTGCCAGGCATTTGGCAACGGCCTGCAGCACCTGGTCACCCGCGAGGTGACCATAGGTGTCATTGATTTTCTTGAAATGATCGATGTCGAGCATCAACAGCAACGCTGACTCGCCCGATCGGGCCGCCACATCAATCTCCCGCGTCAGTACATTGCAAAAATGCCGCCGGTTGGCCAATCCCGTCAGCGGATCCTTGAGTGACAGTTCACACAGATGATCAACAATGCTTTGCAGGTAAGCGGTTGGTGACTCATCCGGATCCGGGAGTCTTTGTGACCGATCATGCTCTAAAAGGGCACGCGCATCATCCAGACGCAAGTCACGCAGATCGATCATGGCAGGTGCAGTTTTTGAAGTCACAAAAAGTCGTAGGTGCTTATTTTTTGAGTCTAACAGGATCGATTTTTGGCGACACCGGAAACTCCCCGGGTTTGTCCTGCCTATTCGGCATCTTCGGCAAGGTGCTGCAGGGCCTGTATTGCTTCGCCATCTGTACGGTACATTTTGAGCAGCTTGTTCTCCTGCAGTGCTCCCGCATGCCTCAAGACGGTTTCTACGGGCAACTTGATGCCGCTGATGTGCAGGGTGATGTGGCGCTGAGTCAGCATTGAGCTCAAGCGGCTGAAAGTCTGGACGCCAGTGGCATCAATGCGGTTGATGGGCTGTGCAAACAGGCAAACATGTTGGAGATGGGGGTGACGCGAGATTTGCCCAACAACGGCCTGTTCAAAGCTGCTGGCTGACGCGAAATCCAGTTCGGCGTCCATTCGAAACGCATGGGCATTGGGTGCCAGCGGCGGCAAATGCCACAGGTGCCGGTCGCGCAGACTCCCGTCCGTATGCAAACCCACTTCGATGATTCTGGGATGCAGACGTTGGTAGAGGAAGTGACTCAGCCCCATCAGCACGCCTGCCAGCACCCCCCAGTAAAGTCTTGGCGCCGCCAGCAAAGTGATCGCCAATGTGGCCAGCGCTGTTCCGGCTTCGACGCGGGAGATTCGCCAAAGTTGTGTGAATTCGCTGGGTTTGAGCAGCCCCATGACTGCAACCAAGACAATTGCCGCCAGAACTGATTGCGGCACATGGCGTAGTACAGGGGTGAAAAATAGCAAGGCTAGCAGCACCACGATGACCGATGCAACCGTGGCCCATCCGGTACGGGCGCCTGCATACAGGTTCAGTGCCGAGCGGGAAAATGACGAGCTGGTGGGAAAGGTGCCGCTTAAGCCGGCGGCAATTTTGCCCAAGCCCTGACCGATCAGGTCTTGATCCTGATCCCATCGCTGACCGCCTCGTTCACTGTCCACCTTGGCGCTGGAGGCGGTTTCCAGAAAACTCACCAGTGTGATGACCAGGGTCGGCAATACCAATTCGCTCAATAGGGCCCAGCCTGGTAGTCCTGGCCAGTAAAGCGTGGGCAAACCTTGTGGCAGGATACCCACGACAGATCCGCCTGCTGCTTGAAATCCGCTCCAGTGACTGACGCCAGCGGACGTGAGAACAATCACCAGCACGCTGGGAAACGCAGGTTTCCAGCGGCGCACCAGGGCCAGGAGCACCAGGCTGCCCAACCCAAAGAGCGCCGACGGTACATGCCATTGCGGTTGATGCCACATCTCACTCCAACCCGCTTTCAAGCCCAGCAGGGCGGGCAACTGGGAGCTGATGATCAACAGGGCTGCAGCCTGTGTAAAGGCCATCAAGACAGGCGCACTGACCAGGTTCAGCAGCCAGCCAAAACGCATGAAACCCAAGACCACCTGTAACAGGCCCGACAGCAACGAGAGCCAGACGGCGAATTCGACCCAATGCGCGCTGCCCGGTTCGGCCAATCCTGAGAGGGATGCACCGATCAGCAAGCAGGTCAGCGCCGTTGGCCCGACCGACAGGCGGGTCGATGCACTGAACAGCACCGCCACCAAGGCCGGCAGCATGGCGGCATAAATGCCGGTCACCAGTGGCATACCAGCCAGAGCCGCGTAGGCCACCCCTTGAGGGATCACCATCAACCCAACCGAGAGTCCCGCCAGTGCCTCCCCGCGCAACAGCGACCAGTTGGGCCGGGACCATTGTAAAAATGGAAAGAGATGATGCAGTCTGGACATGGAGAATGGGTGTGTGTGGCCTTGTATCCTAGCGGGAGCGTCAGGCATTTTTTAATACTGTTTTTGTCCCATGATTTTCAGACCCTGGTCACTGGTCCTTTTATTTGCCGGTAGTGTCGTCCAGGCGCAGACGTCATTTTTTGGTGTCGTCTTGCAAGTCGCGGACGGCGATACGCTCTGGGTGCAGTCTGACGGCCGAGGTCGTACCCACAAACTGCGTATTGACGGCATTGATGCGCCAGAGATCTGTCAGCCCGGTGGTGAGGCTGCTCGCAACCGTTTGGCGCAGCAAGTCATGAACAAACGTGTCGAGGTCATCGTAAAACGGCCTGACATATATGGCAGGGGCCTTGCCGTGCTCCGGCTGGGCGGCAATGATGTGGGGGCGCAAATGGTGCTCTCCGGGCAGGCCTGGTCTTACCGCTGGCATCGCAGTGCCGGGCCTTATGCGGCGGAGGAAGCGGTGGCACGTCAGTCCCGGCTGGGGCTTTTTTCCGGTGGTGAGCCCGAAGAGCCCCGTGCTTTTCGGAAGCGACACGGCTCCTGCCACACGGTTGATTGAGGACCGAGTCGCCTCAGTGCGTCGCGCCACACACCGGGCAGCTAAGTTGGCGCCCGATGCGCACTTCGGTAAACTCCATCGCGCGACCGTCCAGCATCAGCAGGCGCCCGGTCAAAGGGCGACCGGCGCCACTTAGCAACTTGAGCGCCTCAGCGGCCTGCATGGAGCCTATGATGCCCACCAGCGGTGCGAACACGCCCATGGTGGCGCAGCGCGTTTCTTCAAACGTTGTGTCAGGTGGGAACACACAGGCATAGCAAGGTGACGCGGCGTCCCGTGGGTCATAGACGCAGACCTGACCATCAAAGCGAATGGCGGCGCCAGATACCAGGGGCTTGCCGTGCTTGACGCAGGCGGCGTTGATGGCGTGGCGGGTCGTGAAGTTGTCGCAGCAGTCCAGTACGATATCTGTTTTAGCTACCAGTGCATCCAGCAGCGCCGCATCCGCGCGGGCCACAAGGGGAATGACCTGGACTTGCGGGTTGATGGCCTCAATCGCAATTTTCGCGGAGATCACCTTGGGTTCACCCACGCGTGCCATGGTGTGGGCAATCTGACGCTGCAAGTTGGTCATGTCCACGATGTCATGGTCAACCACGGTGATCTGTCCGACCCCTGCAGACCCCAGATAGAGTGCCACCGGAGAACCCAAACCACCCGCTCCGATAATCAGAGCGCGACTATTTGAAATCAGCTCCTGACCTTCAATTCCAATCTCATTGAGCAGGATGTGGCGCGAATAGCGCAGAAGCTGATCGTCATTCATGAAAGCCGCGACTACTCTTCTTTCTTTTCTTCCTTGCGCTCAACCATGGTCTTGCTGACCATGATGGGACGACCCTTGAGTTGGTTGATCGCCTGGATTAGTTGAAAATCTTTATCTGATCCGTATTCTGGAATTTTGCGTTCGGCTACCGGCTTCTTGAGCTCTTCTTCAAGCTTTTTACGTGCTTCTTCACGGGACTTGTCGCGCGTTTCGTCTTTCTTTTCATCACCCTGGCCGCTGTTGAGGTGTTTCTCCAGATCGGCCTCCCGGGTGCGCAGGGCGGCAAATAAATTGCCCTCTTCGGTTTCATCCACCATCACATCGGGCACGATGCCCTTGGCTTGGATTGATTTACCGCTGGGGGTGTAGTAGCGGCTGGTGGTCAGTTTCAGGCCAGCCGTCGGACAGTTGTCCATGCGGAATGAGGGATCCAGGCACACCGCGGTCTGGACGGAGCCTTTGCCAAAGGTCTGGTTACCCAGCAAGGTGGCGCGTTTGTAGTCTTGCAGTGCGCCCGCCACGATTTCGCTGGCAGACGCCGAGCCTTCATTGACCAGGACCACCAGTGGCACGTTTTTGAGCGCTCCTTTGGTGACTTCCTGAAGGTGCTTCAGTGGGTCGGATCCGCCACGGCGCTGGTAAAACTCGGGGGACGCTTTGTAGGTGAACTTGCTCTCAGGCAGTTGTCCGTTGGCCGAGACCACCGTTACGTTTTCAGGCAGAAACGCAGCTGAAATGGCCACAGCGGCATCCAGATAACCGCCCGGGTCATTGCGCAGGTCCAGCACCAATCCTTTGAGATTGGGCTCCTGCTTGTAAATTTCTTCGGCCTTGCGCGCAAAGTCTTCCACTGTGCGTTCCTGGAATTGGCTCAGGCGAATCCAGGCGTAGCCGGGCTCTATCACTTTGCTGCGGACCGACTGGGTGCGGATTTCTTCACGGGTGATGGACACCGGGAATGTGCGGTTTTCGTCCTTGCGGAAAATGGTGAGCAACACTTTGGTGTTGGGCTCACCGCGCATGCGTTTGACACCTTCATTGAGCGCCAGGCCTTTGACCGGGGTGTCGTCAATCTTGATGATCAAGTCATTGGGTTTGAGGCCAGCGCGGAAGGCGGGCGAGCCCTCGATGGGTGACACCACCTTGATGACCCCGTCTTCCTGAGAAATCTCGATGCCCACACCGACAAACTTGCCGGTTGTGCCTTCGTTGAATTCTTTCAGGGCTTTTTTGTCAAGGTACTGGGAGTGAGGGTCCAAGCTGGACACCATGCCCACGATGGCATCGGTGATCAGCTTCTTATCGTTGACCGGCTCCACATAGTTGCTCTTGACCATGCCGAAGACGGCCGCCAACTGCTGCAATTCCTCCAGCGGCAAGGGCGCCATCGCGCCGCGAGCCACCGTTTGGAGCGAAACAGTTGTCAAGGCGCCTGCGATGACACCGAGCGAAATCCAGCCTGCAGTTTTCAATTTTTGACCCATAAGTATTCCTGTGCCGATTCAATATACACGGTTGGAGGCGCCTTCGGCTCAGTGGTTCCCCATTTACTTAAGCTTTACCCTGAGATGCCACCGCGGCAGCGGCTTTGGCCGCGGCTTCGGCGTCGCCCAGATAGTAGTGGCGGATGGGTTTGAGGTTATCGTCCAGTTCGTAGACTAACGGAATGCCGTTGGGGATGTTCAAACCGACGATGTCGTCGTCGGAGATGTTGTCCAGGTACTTGATCAGCGCGCGGATGGAGTTGCCGTGGGCTGCAACAACGACGTTTTTGCCTGCCTTGATGGCCGGGGCGAGTGCTTCGTTCCAGAATGGCATGACACGAGCCACGGTGTCTTTGAGGCATTCGGTGAGCGGGATTTGCTCCGGCTTCAATTTGGCGTAGCGCAGGTCGCCGCGCTCGGAGCGTGGGTCCGTGGCTTCCAGAGCCGGTGGCGGCGTGTCGTAACTGCGGCGCCAGACCAGCACCTGCTCATCGCCATATTTTTTGGCCGTCTCACCCTTGTTGAGGCCCTGCAGCGCGCCATAGTGGCGTTCGTTGAGGCGCCAACTGTTGACCACTGGCAGCCAGGTGCGGTCCATTTCATCGAGCACATGCCACAAGGTGCGGGTGGCGCGTTTCAGGACACTGGTATAGGCGACATCAAACTCATACCCATCTTGCTTGAGCAAGTGCCCGGCATTTTTAGCCTGTTCAATGCCGGTGGGTGTCAGGTCCACGTCGGTCCAACCGGTGAAACGGTTGTCAAGGTTCCAGGTGGATTCGCCGTGGCGGATGAGAACTAGTTTGTGCATGGTGTTTTTGAGGGGTCAAAGGGCCAGGACGCGGTATTGGTTGACGTCATGACCGGGCAAAACGAAGGTTGAATGCGCGAAGAACCCCTGCATTCTAAAATGAGTGGTTTACCGCCGGTAACTAACAAGGAACAAAGTGAAATTCATTCTCGATAACTGGATGCTCATGAGCGTCGCGCTGGCCTCGGCCGGCATGCTTTTCTGGCCCCTCATCAAGGGCGCGACCGGGGGCTCCTTGACGGCCGAAGGCGCCGTGCAACTGATCAACCGCGAAAAAGCTGTCGTCATTGACGTGTGCGAGGCCAATGAGTTTGCCGCTGGCCACGTGGGCGGCGCCAAAAACATTCCTCTGGGCCAACTGGAAGAAAAATTGGCGGGCGTTGTGAAAAACAAGGCCTTGCCCGTTATTTTGGTCTGCCAGTCGGGGGCGCGCTCGGCACGTGCCGTGTCCATCGCCAAGAAGCTGGGGTATGAGCAGGCGCAATCATTGGGGGGTGGTCTGGGCGCCTGGAAAACGGCCAATCTGCCGGTCGAAAAAGCCTGATTTCAAGAGGAAAAACCATGCAAGCTGTGAAGATGTACACCACTGCCGTCTGCCCTTATTGCATTCAGGCCAAGAAAATCCTCAAGTCCAAAGGCGTTGAGCAGATTGAAGAAATCCGCATCGACACCAACCCGGATGAGCGCATGAAAATGATGGAGATCACGGGTCGTCGCACGGTGCCCCAGATTTTCATCGGACAGACCCATGTGGGAGGGTGCGACGATCTGGTAACGCTGGACGGGCAGGGCGGCTTGCTGCCTCTTTTGAACGCCGCCGCCTGAGATAAACTTCCTCGAGTCCTTTTGTTTGCCCGCTTAGGATAGTCCTGAGCGGGCTTTGTTTTATCAGAGAGAAATGTCATGTCCGACCAACAGCAAGATCCCGTGTTCCAGATTCAGCGCGTTTACCTCAAGGAAGCGTCCCTGGAGCAGCCCAATTCACCCGCGATCCTGCTGGAGCAGGAGTCACCCACGGTCGATATCCAATTGGGGGTGAACGCCGCACCCGTTGCCGAAGGCATTTTCGAAGTCACCGTGACCGCCACGGTGCAGACCAAAATCAAGGATAAAACCGTGTTTCTGGTGGAAGCCACACAAGCCGGCATCTTTGAAATCCGCAATTTGCCGCAGGAGCAGTTGAGCCAGATCATGGGTATTGCTTGCCCTCAAATTGTGTACCCCTACCTGCGCGGCAACGTGGCAGACCTGATCCAGCGTGGGGGTTTCCCACCCGTGCACTTGTCGGAAATCAACTTCCAGGCCATGTACGAGCAGCAGCAGGCCGCCGCTGCCGAAAACGCGCCGCGCATCGTGACTCAGTAAGTTTTTTGGCATTTTGGGCTTCTTGCCCTTGAATACAGGGCGTAATACGCTATGAAAATCGTAGTGCTCGGTGCGGGTGCATGGGGCACGGCGCTGGCCGTCAGTGCCGCAGGCAATCCGCTTGCACAACACGCGGTCACGCTGTGGGCGCGTGACGTCGACCAGGTGAAGGGCATGCTGGTCCACGGTGAAAACGCGCGTTACCTGCCTGGCATCCACCTGCCGTCCACTTTGACGCTCAGTTCAGTGCCCTTGGACCAATGGGATGGCCTGGTCAGCGGCGCTGACCTGCTCATTGTGGCCACGCCGATGGCCGGGTTGCGCAGCATGTTGGCCCGTTTACAGGGTTGTCGCGTGCCAGTGGCCTGGTTATGCAAAGGGTTTGAAGCCACCAGCGCTTCGCAGTCTTTTGGGCTTCTAGCCCATGAAATACAAGGGCAGGTAGCTCCTGATTTAATAGCGGGAGTGCTCAGCGGCCCCAGTTTTGCGCTGGAGGTGGCCCGAGGCCAGCCCACCGCCCTGGTCGCCGCCAGCGTGCATGCTTCGGTGCGTGACGCGTTGGTTGAGGCTTTCCACAGCCCCACCGTGCGGGTGTATGCCAATGACGACATCGTGGGCGTGGAAGTGGGGGGCGCCGTCAAAAACGTGTTGGCCATTGCCACTGGCTTGTGTGATGGGCTGAACCTGGGGCTGAACGCCCGCGCCGCCCTGATTACCCGGGGGCTGGCCGAGATGACGCGCCTGGGCGTGGCATTGGGTGCCAAGGCTGAAACCTTCATGGGTCTGAGTGGCTTGGGGGACCTCGTCCTCACGGCCACAGGGGATTTGTCACGCAACCGGCAGGTGGGGTTGGCGTTGGCCAGAGGTCAGACTCTGCAAGAGGCGGTCGCAGCGCTGGGCCATGTCGCTGAAGGCGTGTATTCGGCGCGTACCGTGGTGCAGCGTGCCGATTTTCTGGGTGTGGAAATGCCGATTGCGCAGGCCGTCGTGGCTTTGCTGGACGGACGGATCCAACCGGCGCAAGCGGTGGCAGCCCTGATGGGCCGCGATCCGGTAAAAGAACTGACCTAAGGCTTGCGGACGTCTGGCTGGCACGCGGGCCAGCCAGACGTTAAACTTTTTCTGCGTTGACCCGCGCCGTGATGTGCGCCATGGCTTCTTCCACCTGATCCACCAGGATCAGGCACAGATCGCCCTCCGTCAGTTTGTCCATGGCGGTGTCAATGGCAAGGAATTCTCCCTGAATCTCGTCGATGTGCCGGGTACGCGTGGCGTTGGTGAGCCCCGCACGTAACAGCGCCAGCACCTCCCCATCGGCGCGGCCCCGTTGACACTGGTCCTCGTAGAGCACCACGTCATCAAAAGCGCGACCCAGGATTTCGGTTTGTTGCCGGATATCTTCGTCGCGCCGGTCACCCGCACCGCTGATCACCACGGATCGGCGTTTGCCGGGCATGTTTTCGACTGCCTTGACCAACGCTGCAATGGCGTCCGGGTTGTGGCCATAGTCAGCGATGACGGTGGCACCCCGGAAATTGAACAGGTTGAAGCGGCCCAGGGCGTTGTCACTGTCGTTCACAAAGTTGGCCAGGCCTTGCTGGATCGTGTCCCATGCCAGACCCAGACCCCAGACGGCACCCACTGAGGCCATGACGTTTTCAACCTGGAAGCCGATCGTGCCCTGGTGGGTGATGGGGATGCCGGACAGGGGCAGCTTGTGCCGTACAGCACCCTCAGCGGCGATGAGAAAGCCGTCTTCCACATAAATGGCCCGCTTGCCCTGCGCCAGGTGGGTGGCCATGACCGGATGGTGCCGGTCAGCGGCGAAAAAGGTGGTGGATCCACTGCAATGGCGTGCCATGGCGACCACGATGGGATCGGTTGCGTTTAGCACGGCCACGCCGGTGTCGGCGATGTTCTGCACGATCACGCGCTTGAGCACCGCGAGATCGTTGACCGTCGTGATGTAGTTCAGACCCAGATGGTCACCGCTGCCCACATTGGTCACCACGGCGACGTCACAGCGGTCAAACGCCAGGCCTTCGCGCAGCATGCCACCCCGGGCGGTTTCGAGTACAGCGGCGTCTACATCGGGGTGTTGCAGTACGTTGCGGGCACTGCGGGGACCGCTGCAATCGCCCGTGTCAATGCGTTGCCCACCCACGTACACGCCGTCGGTGTTGGTCATGCCCACGCACAGGCCGTTTTGAGCCAGCAGGTGCGAAATCAGCCTCACCGTGGTGGTTTTGCCATTGGTGCCCGTCACCGCCACGAGGGGAATGCGGCCTGTTTCATGAGGCCCAAACATGTTGGCAATGATGGCTTCGCCCACCGGGCGACCCTTCCCGAAGGAGGGCGACAGGTGCATGCGCAGGCCGGGTGCGGCATTGACCTCGACCACCCCGCCGCCCTGTTCTTCCAGCGGGTGCAAGATGCTGTTGCAGACCATGTCCACACCGCAAATATCGAGCCCCACCATGTGCGCGGCGGCAATGGCGCGTTCGGCCACGGCGGGATGAACGTCATCGGTCACGTCGGTGGCTGATCCACCGGTGGACAAGTTGGCGTTGTGGCGCAAGAGCACCCGTTTGCCTTTGACCGGCACTGAATCCGCCTGCAAACCTTGGCTGGCCAGGCTGGCCAGGGCAATGTCATCAAAGCGGATCTTGGTGAGGGAGGTGGCGTGGCCCGAACCACGGCGCGGGTCTTTGTTGACCTGTTCCACCAGCTCACGAATGGTGTGGGTGCCGTCACCGACAACATTCGGTGGGTCGCGACGAGCCGCAGCCACCAGCCGGTTGCCGATCACCAGCAGGCGGAAGTCATTGCCGGGAATATAGCGTTCCACCAGGATGTCGTCTCCGAACTCGACCGCCGTGGCGTAGGCCGCCAGTAACTGGTCGCGCGAGGTGATGTTGACCGTGACGCCTTTTCCCTGGTTGCCGTCCTTGGGCTTGATCACCACGGGCAAGCCAATCTCACAGGCCGCGGCCCAGGCGTCGTCTGGCGTTGAGGCCTCGCGTCCGCCCGGCACCGGCACGCCAGCGGCCGAAAGCAGCCTCTTGGTCAATTGCTTGTCCTGCGCAATGGCTTCGGAGATGGCGCTGGTGATGTCCATCTCGGCGGCCTGGATGCGGCGCTGCTTGCTGCCCCAGCCAAACATCACCATGCTGCCTTCGGTCATGCGGCGAAAGGGAATGCCACGGGCGACAGCCGCGTCCACGATGGAGCCCGTGCTGGGCCCCAGACGCACGTCTTCGTCCAGTTCGCGCAGTTGCTCCAGGGCTTGGGTCAGGTCAAAAGGTGTGTCGTTTTGGGCCGCCAGGCACAGGGACTGGGCCAGTTCCATGGCCAGCCGACCCACGGCTTCTTCAGAATATTCCACGACAACCTGGTAAACCGCCGGTTCGGGGGTGGGGGTGGTGCGGCTGTAGGTAACGGGGCAACCAGCCTGGGCCTGGAGCTCTAGCGCGGCCAGCGCCAGCACGTTGGCCAGCGGCACGGTGTCAGCGTGTCCCACAGGTTGAAGGGGGCTGATGGTGGGAAAACGGGCCCGCAGGCGGCCTTCAAAACCATTGCGCGTGCTGATGGCGCACTCGGCGGTGGTGCAGGTCACCACCGCTTCAATGGCGGTGTGTTTGCTCCAGAGGTTGGGGCCGCGCAGGGCGCGGATGCGTGAAACTTCCATGGTTCAGTATTTCTTTTTTGAGTCTGCATCAAAGGCACGCAGGCCCGCTGCAATCAGTTCAGGTGTAACGCCAGCGGCCCAGGCAGCGGCAACAGCCGCCATCACCATGTTGGGATTGTCAGCCTTGGTACGGTTCATGGAGGCCAGGGGAATCAAAGCGGCTTCCTCAAGACCTTGCGCCAGCACAATATGGGCATCGCGCACGAAGACCGCACGCTGCCCCTGGGTTCTGTGCGCAGCGATCGCTTCAAGCTCAGGGTTCTGGGCATAAAAAATGACAGATCCATCACATAAGTCAGCCATCTCGACCACACGGGGATCCGATGCATTGAGTACCGCGGTGCCACTGGGCAGGATGACGTCGATCTGCGTGCGCACCACGTTGTAAAGCTTGTCGAGGTCGTCAATGTAGAACTCGGCCAGGTCATCCAGGCCGCTGACGTCGGTGACCACCCCGACCGAGCACTTGTCGTAGGCCAGGCCTTCACTCAGGATCATCCGGCTGCTGTTTTCCATCACGGCGGCTTCAACCGAGCGGTTGATCAGCAGGCGTTGCGCGGCGTCCCAGTGGGTGCTGTCGTTGGCCTCAACCTGTCGCGCGCCCAGATAAAAACCGTCACGGCAGGCCAAACCGACCCGCTTGCCGCTGATGTGCAGCAGCCAGGCAATCAAACGTGCAATGCGGGTGGTGTCCTGTGTACCGGTCACACCGATGACAGGGATGCGCCCGGTGGCGTCGTCCGTAAAGAGGTGGTCGATGATGGCTTTGCCCACGGGGCGGGGTTGGCCGTTGGCCGGTTTCAGGTGGGCGAGCAGGCCGGGGCTGGCGTTGACTTCAATCACCGCGCCGCGCTGCTGGGCGAGCGGACGGGAGGCGTCTTCCAGCACCATGTCAACGCCAGCGATGTCCAGCCCCACAACCCGGGCCGCCAGCGCCGCCGCTGCAGCAACACTGGGGTGGATGTTGTCGGTCACATCAAAGGCGACGTTGCCATTGCGCTGGATCAGCACTTTCTCGTCTCGGGCTGGCACCGAGTAGGCGGTCATGCCCTGGCGCTCCAGTTCCAGAACGACCTCCGCGGCTTCATGCGGTTTCAGGGTGTTCAAGGGCGCGTCTTCTCCTTCTCCACGGCGGGGGTCGGTGTTGATTTGCTGGTCGACCAGTTCGATGATGTTGGACTGGCCGTTGCCCGTGACCCAGGCGGTCTCACCCCGGGCGGCCGCCACCACGCGTTTGCCGACCACGAGCAGACGGTGCTCGTTGCCGGCAATGAATTGCTCGACGATGACACTGCCGCCACCCTTGCGATGCGCGAGGTGAAAGGCGGCTTCGATGTCTTTGCGGTTGTTCAGGTCCAGTGACACACCTCGGCCGTGGTTGCCGTCATACGGCTTGACTGCGACGGGCAGGCCGATGTCCTGGGCTGCCTCCCAAGCCTCTTCAACTGTTTTGACCAGTTGACCTTGCGGCACCGGCACGCCACATGACTGCAGGAGTGATTTGGTCAGGTCCTTGTCACTGGCTATTTCTTCGGCAATGGCACTGGTCTGGTCGGTCTCGGCGGTCCAGATGCGGCGCTGGCTGGCGCCATGGCCCAGTTGAACCAGATTACCCTCGGTCAGGCGGATGTGCGGAATGCCGCGCTCGGAAGCGGCGTCCACAATGTGCGCGGTGCTGGGGCCCAGGCACAGGGCGTCCACCATGTCGCGCAGTGTGGTCACGGTGGCGGTCAGGTCATAAGGCTGGTCGTTGATCGCCGCCATGATCAGGTCCCGTCCGACCTCCAGCGCGGCGCGGCCCACGTTTTCCTGGCGGGTCCGGAAGGCGACTTTGTAGACCCCGCGCACCGGGGTTTGGCGTGCCTTGCCAAAACCGGTGCGCATGCCGGCCAGGTTTTGCAGCTCCAGCGTGACATGTTCCAGAATGTGACCGGCCCAGGTGCCGTCGCGCAAGCGCAGCAAAAAGCCACCGCGCTCACCCACGCCACAGCGGTGTTCGATCAGGCCCGGCAGGAGGGCGGTCAGGCGTTCATAAAAGCCGGGCAGGGTGTTGGAGGGGTGATCCTCCAGGGCGCCGATGTCAACCCAGGCTTCGATGACCGGGCGGTAAGTCCAGATATTGGGGCCGCGCAGGTGGGTCACCCGCAGAAATTGAATGTTCTTCGTCGTCATGAATCTCAACATGTTGGGCAGTCAAGTGCTGCCGACGTCTTCCTGATTGGTGGAGGCTGCCTTGGTCTGCGCAAGGTCGTCGCGTGATAATTGTCATCCAAAGCGGGCTTAAGACGTTAATCTAAGAAATCTTTCTTAACAGTCAGCCTTTTCTTTGCCCAGTTATAACCCGAACAGGGCTCGGAACCCGCAAGAAATGCTAACCCCTTGGCCTCAATGACAAACGACATCTCCGCTCCCTACACTTTGCTGAACGATATCCCGGCTGGCTGGCGCCTGGACGTCCAGGCGCAGCTACAACTCCAAGAGAACGTTTTGGCGACGCTGGAGGTTGACCTGGATGCCAAACTTCGTTTTGTCCATGGCCTGATCGTGGTGACCAACCAGCGCCTGTTGAGCCGGGCCCCCGATGCCAGCTGGCACATCTGGGCTTATCGGCCGGGTTTGACACTCCAGCACCATGACCACGCGGGAGTCGCCCATCTGGAGCTGCAGGATGCACAAGGGCGGCTGGCCAGCTGGCGTTTCACGCTGGGGCGCAACCTGCACGCGATCCGGCTGGTTGACCAGTTCCAGATTTACCAGGCGAGCCATGTCTCCGGTCAACCGCCTGCGCTGCCGGAGGGACGTCGCTGCCCCAGCTGCAAGGCGCCGCTGGAGCCGGACCAGGACGAATGCCCGATTTGCACCAAGGTGATTCACACGCCGCCGTCCACCTGGACGCTGTTTCGCTTGTGGCGATTTGCCAAACCCTACCGCGGCCAGTTGCTCGCGGGTTTTATCCTCACACTGCTGGGCACAGCCGCCAGCCTGGTGCCGCCCTACTTGGCGATGCCCCTGATGGATGAGGTGCTGATTCCGTTTCAAAACGGCAAGCACATCGATCCGATGCTGGTGGCGCTGTATCTGTCCGGCCTGCTGGGTTCTGCGGTGCTGGCCTGGGCGCTGTCCTGGGCCAAGACCTACATCCTGGCCCTGGTGTCCGAACGCATCGGGGCGGACCTGCGCACCACGACGTATGAGCATTTGCTGCGCATGTCACTGGAATACTTCGGGGGCAAGCGCACCGGTGACCTGATGTCGCGCATCGGCAGCGAAAGTGACCGAATCTGCGTGTTCCTGTCCCTGCACCTGCTGGACTTTGCGTCGGACATCCTGATGCTGATCATGACGGCCGTCATTTTGCTGTCCATCAACCCCTGGCTGGCGCTGGTGACCCTGGTGCCCTTGCCCTTCATTGTCTGGATGATTCACGCCGTGCGGTTTCGCCTGCAAACCGGGTTTGAAAAAATCGACCGGGTCTGGTCCGCGGTCACCAGTGTGCTGGCCGACACGATTCCCGGCGTGCGCGTGGTGAAGGCTTTTGCGCAGGAAAACCGCGAGGCAGCGCGTTTTCGCGAGGCCAACAAGCACAACCTGGCGGTCAATGACCGGATCAACAAAATCTGGTCGCTGTTCTCGCCCAGTGTGTCGTTTCTGACCGAGCTGGGTTTGCTGGTGGTCTGGGCATTTGGCATCTGGCTGGTGTCCAAGGGCGAGATCACGGTGGGGGTGCTCACGGCCTTCATTGCCTACATCAGCCGCTTTTATGGCCGCCTGGACTCGATGAGCCGCATTGTGTCGGTGACCGAGAAATCGGCTTCGGCGGCCAAGCGCATTTTTGACATCCTGGACCACGTCTCCAGCGTGCCCGAGCCTACGCAACCCGTGACGCTGGGGCGGGTGGAAGGCCGGATTGAGCTCACCGATGTGAGCTTTCGCTACGGCAACCGCGAAGTGAACCGCGGCATCAACCTGACCATCAACCCGGGCGAGATGATTGGCCTGGTGGGCCACAGCGGGTCCGGCAAGAGCACGCTGGTGAATTTGATTTGCCGTTTTTACGATGTGACAGAAGGGTCAATCCGGGTTGACGGGGTGGATGTGCGCTCGTTCCCGATTGCCGACTACCGCCGCAACATTGGCCTCGTGCTGCAAGAGCCCTTTTTGTTCTTTGGCACCATCGCCGAGAACATCGCCTACGGCAAGCCGCATGCGAGCCAGTCGGACATCATTGCCGCAGCGCGGGCGGCGCACGCCCACGAGTTCATCCTGCGCCTGCCGCAGGGCTACGACTCGATGGTCGGTGAGCGTGGCCAGGGCTTGTCGGGTGGTGAACGCCAGCGCATCTCGATTGCCCGCGCCTTGCTGATTGACCCGCGCATCCTTATTTTGGACGAGGCGACATCCTCGGTGGACTCGGAAACCGAGAAGGAAATCCAGAAAGCGCTGGAGAACCTGGTGCTGGGTCGCACAACCATTGCCATCGCCCACCGCTTGTCCACCTTGCACCGGGCCGACCGCCTGGTGGTGCTGGACCGCGGCCAGGTGGTGGAAGTGGGCACGCATGACACGCTGATGGCCGCCGAGGGTGCGTACTTCAACCTGTACCAGGCCCAGGCGCGCAACATGGACGTTGACATGGACGACGAGAGGGACGACGGCGTGAAAAATGATGTGAAAGGTGACAAATGAACGAGAGCACCGCCATGGCCACCACCACTTTTCAGCTCACCCGCAACCCCTTTGGCAAGCTGGTGTTGACCAAGCCTGAGGGGCTGGTTTTTGAGGGTGTGGTGCCCGTTCGGGCCTTCCCCATCCAGTCGCCGGAGACCGGAATTTCCATGGTCCATACCGATGGCCATGAGGTGGCCTGGATTGAGGGCCTGGCCGAGTTGCCCGAGCCCGCGCAAAGCCTGGTCCGGGAAGAGCTGGAGACCCGTGAGTTCATGCCCGAGATTCTGGACATCGACAGCGTGACCAGTTTTTCCACGCCCTGCACCTGGCACGTCCGAACCGACCGGGGCGAGACCCGTTTTGTCTTGCGGGGGGATGAGGACATCCGCCGCGTCGGGCAAACTATTTTGCTGGTCACCGACTCGCATGGCATCCAGTTTCTGATTCGTGACGCCATGAACCTGAACAAAGAGAGCCGCAAGATACTGGACCGGTTTTTATAAGAAATTGGCCTCTAGCCCCCGTCCTACGTTGGGGAGTAGCTGCAAATTTAATAGCGATTAGAGGTGCTGCCAAGCCCCGTTCTGCCGCCATGCAAAACCCCACTGAATAGATGCCGCTATGCTCGTTCCCATGACCACTTTTTTTGATTTTTCCGACGCCGCCGTGGCCGAACTGGCCCACGTGGATGCAAGCCGCGCCCTGCTCGAAGACGTCGGCGCGGGTGACCTCACCGCTGGCTTGATTGACCCGAGCCGCCGCGCCAAGGCCTTCGTCTTGGCCCGCGAATCCGCCATCATTTGCGGCACGCCGTGGGCCCAGGCGGCGCTGCAGCAAGTCGACCCCGCCATCAGCATTAAGTGGCTGGTGACGGAGGGCCAGCGTTGTGCCCCCGACCAGGTAGTGCTGGAGATGGAGGGCCCGGCCCGCGCGCTGCTGACGGCAGAACGCACCGCGCTCAACTTCCTGCAATTGCTGAGCGCGGTGGCCACCAAGACCGCTGATTACGTGGCCGCCGTGCAGAATGTGCCCCGCAACAAGGCGCAGATCGTGGACACCCGCAAAACATTGCCTGGCCTGCGCCTGGCTCAAAAATACGCCGTGCGCATCGGGGGCGGGACCAACCACCGCATCGGCCTGTATGACGCCGTGCTGATCAAGGAAAACCACATTGCCGCCGCCGGGGGCGTGACCGCGGTGCTGAAGCAGGCGGCCGAGGTGGCGCCGACCGCCAGGTTTGTCGAGATTGAGGTGGAGACGCTCGCCCAGCTGACCGAGGCCCTGGACGCGGGCGCCACCATGATTTTGCTGGACAACATGGACCTGGCCACGCTGCGCGAAGCCGTGCACATCAACGCCGGGCGGGCGATTCTGGAAGTCTCCGGCGGCGTGAACATGAGCACGGTGCGCGACATCGCCGCCACCGGGGTGGACCGGATCTCGATTGGCGCCCTGACCAAAGACGTCAAGGCGACCGACTTCTCCATGCGATTCAAGGAACTGTGATGACTGCTTTTCCCACCACCATGATGGACGTTGAGTACGAGCAGCCGCAGCAGGATGCGGCCGCCACCGGCAGCGTCTGTGCCACCAAACACGCCTGGGCCCGCGTGCCGGTGGAGCCTGGCCCGGCCGAGCGCGCCGCGCTGAAAGACAAAATCCGCCGCCTGCTCAAGGAGCGCAATGCGGTGATGGTGTCGCACTACTACGTGCACCCGGACTTGCAGGACCTGGCCGAAGAAACCGGCGGCATTGTCAGCGATTCGCTGGAGATGGCCCGCTTTGGCCGCGACCACGCGGCCACCACGCTGGTGGTGTCCGGCGTGCGCTTCATGGGCGAGACGTCCAAAATCCTCTCGCCTGAAAAACGCGTGCTGATGCCCGACCTGGACGCCACCTGTTCGCTCGACCTGGGTTGCCCGGTCGATGATTTCAGTGCCTTTTGCGATGCGCATCCCGACCGCACGGTGGTGGTCTATGCCAACACCAGTGCGGCCGTCAAGGCGCGTTCGGACTGGCTGGTGACGTCAAGCTGCGCGCTGGACATCGTGCGCGCGCTCAAGGACCAGGGCCAGAAGATTTTGTGGGCCCCCGACCGGCACCTGGGTGGCTACATCCAGCGCGAGACCGGCGCCGACATGGTGATGTGGGGCGGCTCCTGCATCGTGCATGACGAGTTCAAGGCCTTTGAGCTGGAAGCCCTGATGAAGGAGCACCCCGGTGCCAAAGTGCTGGTGCACCCCGAGTCACCGGCCGACGTGGTGGCGCTGGCGGACGCCGTGGGCTCCACCTCCGCGATCCTCAAGGCGGCGCACGAAATGGAGGCCAAAGAGTTCATCGTGGCCACCGACAACGGCATGATGCACAAGTTGCGCACGCTCAACCCGGGCAAGGTGTTCATGGAGGCGCCGACCGCGGGCAGCAGTGCCACCTGCAAAAGCTGCGCGCATTGCCCCTGGATGGCCATGAACAGCCTGGCCGGGCTGGCCCAGGTGCTGGAAACCGGTGGTAATGAGATTCACGTGGACCCCGCGCTCGGCGTGCGGGCCCGCCTGCCGATTGACCGCATGCTGGCTTTCACTGCCGCGCTCAAAAGTGGTCAACCGGTCAGTGGGCTGATACCCCACATCGGTGCTGCGTAGGGCGCTATTGAATTTGTAGCGTCTTGCCTCGCTTCCTCAGTTCCCCTTGGAAAGCCATTGACAGTCAATTTTGCTTATAATTTATGCCAAATGGCATAAATAAGGAAATTTCATGGGTATTGCAACTTCGGCGGTCAAGGATTTGGGCGTGCTGTCCGCTTCTACTGTGCTAGGTGGTGAGCCTGTGCTGCACGCGCTACCCCGTTCCGTTCTGGAGTGGATTTCCCTCGTGCGTCAAGGGATCTCAGCCAGTGCGGTGGATGCGGCCGTGCGGGTCATGGGTATTGGCCAGACCGAATTGGCCCGCGCGCTGGACATCCCGGAACGTACGCTGGCCCGGCGCAAAAAAGAGGGCGTTTTAAGCCGCGATGAATCGGGCAAGCTGGTGCGTTTGGCGCGGGTGGTTGAGCGTGCTGTGGAGGTGTTTGAGGACGAGCGTGCCGCGCTGGATTGGCTCAAAAGTCCGAATGCGTCATTGGGTGGCGTCAGCCCATTCTCACTTCTGGATACCGACCTCGGGTCGGTCGCCGTGGTGAACACGCTGGGGCGCATTGAACAAGGTGTGTTTGCCTGATGGGCGCTGTCGCACGCACGGTGTGGCGCATTACGACACGCCGCTTTCTCGGCCCGGCGTTTTCTGGTGAGGGTGCCAGGCTGTTTGGCGGTCGATGGAATCGTCCGGGTCAATCGGTGGTTTATACCGCCGAGAGCAGGTCTCTGGCGTTGCTGGAGATGTTGGTGCAAGACGACCCCTTGCGCGCCCACTACCTTTTGATACCCGCGTATCTACCCCTTGGCGTCAGTATTGAATTCATGGAAGCTGGCGCGTTACCGCAAGGCTGGCGCGCCCAAGCCGTACGTGATCAGTTGCAAGCACTCGGGGGCGAGTGGCTGCGCCAGTCACGCAGCTGTGTACTGGCCGTGCCCAGCGCGGTGATGCCCGCAGAGCTCAACTTTTTGATCAATCCTTTGCATCCGGATTTCAGGCACATCACGCTGGGTGAGCCGGAGCCGCTGGATACGGATCTGAGGTTGATACGGGTTTAGTTTTATTTTGATGTTGGTTAAGAGGCCAATAGCCTCGGAGCCCATATAGATATTGCGGAAGCTGCTACTGAATTTGTAGTGGATCGCTGAGGTTATTGTTTTGAAGCTTGGGCTGCTTAAAGACCCTTTGCAGTCATTCCCAAGAGGGCAGACGGGACTCAGGACGGCGTAGCACTCAGCGCCGTTCGTGTCCCCCGCCCTGCGGGCTCCTCCTTGACCTCACTGCGCTGAGCGCCACACCGTCCTGAGCCTGCAAGCGTTGCTGGCGTTCATTGGCTTTTGAGTCATTGCGCCTCAACATGGCTGGCTGTCGATGACACCGGGGTGGATGGCGCAGCGAAGTCAGGAGGAGGATCGGGCGCAACCCGCTCCGGGGGACATGAACGGAGCCATCCACCCCGGTGGCATCGGCCCTACACAAACCGTGCCGACAAGGTCCGCTTGTGTTAAGGGTTGTAGGATGCCCACCCGCAGCGGCGCACCAGTTGCGACAGGAGTGAACTGAAGGGCGGGCGTCGTACAAGCCTCGAGGGAGGAAACCGCGGGGCCAGCAACGGGCCC
>NZ_JBWMAW010000008.1:0-190256 GCF_056521395.1 Rhodoferax sp. LS1R11 | reverse complement strand
TTCTGCGCCGATGATAGTGCGGATTCCCGTGTGAAAGTAGGTCATCGTCAGGCTAGTCAACCAGAAACGCCCAGTCGAAAGATTGGGCGTTTTTTTTTGAGAAAAATTACAGCATTGACTCAATGGTACTTAAATTTTGATTGCCCATTGGTAAGCAACTGGTGAACACACATTGACGCGATGAGCGCGTCAATGTATCAGCCGTCAACGACTGCTTCTTTGAGGCTGCCAACGGTGGGGCAACAAGTCGCCCACGTGACTGGCGCGTTGGGTTGGCAGGAGTGACAGCACGTCCTTCATGTAGGCGTACGGGTCATGGCCATTCAATTTGGCCGATTGAATCAGGCTCATGACGGCGGCCGCACGCTGCCCGGCCCTGAGTGAGCCGGCAAACAACCAGTTTCCCCGCCCAATGGCAATCTGAATCGCCCCGGTTTTCGTGGAGGCTATTTAGTTAAAGTGAAACCGGGGTTTCGGTCTTCTCGGCAAGTAGCCGAAAGTAGTTTGCCTCAGCCTCGGCCGGTGGAATATACCCAATCGGCTCCAGCAGTCGGTGGTGGTTGAACCAAGACACCCACTCAAGGGTGGCCAGCTCCAGTGACTCCTTGGTTTTCCAGGGAGCACGGCGGTGGATCAATTCGGTTTTGTACAACCCGTTGATCGTCTCGGCCAAGGCATTGTCATAGCTGTCACCACGACTGCCGACCGAGGGTTCTATGCCAGCTTGGGCGAGGCGCTCGGTGTAAAGGATGGAGACGTACTGCGATCCCCTGTCGGAGTGATGGATCAGGGCATTGTGATCCGGCTGCCTACGCACAAGAACAGTCGGATTGAAGAGCTGCTGCCGCACCGCTGGACGCTGCTACCCCAGTAGTCGTTCAACGGTCAAGGAGTGTTGGCCGGACGCACACCAAAGAACCGGACATTACGACATATTCGACTCGCCGCACGCACCGAACTTACACGGGCGAGTTCAAAGTCCAACTGGTGGTGGCCTGCCAACAGCCCGGCATTTCCATTGCAGCATTGGCCAGTAGCCATGCGGTGAACGCCAACGTATTGCACCGCTGGCTCAAGGAACATGAGCGTAGCGGACGTCACCAGCTTCTCGGACCAAAGCCGTCTGTGGCCTCGGTTGTAACTTCACCCACCAACAAAGCTCTTGAATTGGCCTCCATCGCCGTGCAACAAAGTGCGGCGCCGAGCCAGGTACGCGGTTGCTCCTATGCCGACCTGGTCGGCCAATCGTTTGACGTGGTGTTCAACGCCACCTCGGCCAGCCTGCGCGCCGAGCTGCCGCCCGTGCCTGTCTCGGTGTTTGCAAACGGTGCTCTGGCATATGAGCTGGCCTACGCCAAGGGGCTCACGCCGTTTCTGCGCCTGGCGAAAAACGCGGACGTCAGCCAGCTGGCCGATGGGGTAGGCATGCTGGCCGAGCAGATGGCCGAGACCTTTGCGTGGTGGCGCGGGGTTAGGCCCGACACTGGCGCGATGATTGAAAAACAGACCGCGCTGCTGGTCTGAATCCCCGTCCAATGTCTGCCGCCTTGATCGGTTGGACTCAGTGTTTACCCTCGGAAAAATCGCCCTCATGGCTCGCGGTCGCGGCCTATACTTCTGGAATGAACGAGTTAGTACATTCCATTTCCACCTCCAAGACTGCCCCCAAGTCGGCAGTCAAGAAGATGGCTAGGCCAAGTGCCCCGCCTGCGCGGACCAACGACCCGGCGCGAACGATGGCCGGCATTCTGGAAGTGGCTACGACCGAGTTCGCAAACAAGGGGCTGAGCGGCGCGCGCATCGACGCCATTGCGGCGGCCACTCAAACCAGCAAGCGCATGATTTATTACTACTTTGGTAGCAAAGAGGGCCTGTATGTGGCCGTGCTGGAGGAGTCATATCGGCGCATGCGGAAAATCGAGTCCGAGCAGCAGCTGGAAGACCTGGAGCCGTTGGCGGCGCTGCGCCGGTTGGTGGAGTTCACCTTCGACCATCACCAGGGCAATCCCAACTACATCCGTCTGGTGATGAACGAGAACATGGAGCGTGGTGCCTACCTGGTACAGAGCAAAACCATCCGGGAACTCAATGTGCCGGCCATCCAGTCGATTCGCAGACTCTACGATCGGGGCGTGGCCCAGGGCGTGTTCCGGCCGGGACTGGACGCCATCGACATTCATGCCTCGATCTCGGCGCTGACCTTTTTCAATGTGTCCAACCAGCACACCTTCGGCCTGATTTTCAAGCACGACGGCCAGACCGTCGAGGCGCTGGCTGCCCGGCGCCAGAGCATCGTCGACCTGATCGTTCGCTTCGTTCAGGCCTGACAGCTCGGAGTCGGTGTGCCGCATTCACGGTATTAGGGAAACTACTGAGTCATAAAAACTAACTAGTTCGTACATTAGTGGTTCTTGATCCATAAAGGAGGCAAACCATGATCCAGAAACTGATAGATAAATACTGCCATGCGCTGTCGGTGCTGATGGCCGCTAGTCTGGCGCTGATGGTGGTGCTGGTGTTCACCAACGTCGTGTTGCGCTATGTCTTCAACTCCGGTATCACGGTGTCGGAAGAGCTGTCGCGCTGGCTGTTTGTCTGGTTGACGTTTCTGGGCGCTATCGTGGCCCTGAATGAAGGTGCCCATCTGGGTACCGACACCCTGGTTTCCCGCCTCTCGGTGCGGGGAAAGAAGGTGTGCCTGCTCCTGGGTCATCTGCTGATGCTGTACATCTGCTGGCTGATGTTCAAGGGCTCGCTGGACCAGGTCAAGGTCAACTGGGAGACCACCAGCGCCGCCATGGAAACCTCGATGGCGTTTTTCTACGGCAGCGGCATGGTGTTTGCCGTGTCAGGTGCCGTGATCCTGCTCAATCACCTGTGGCGGCTGGTGACTGGCCAGCTCGCCGAGGAAGAGCTGATCGGCATTCGGGAGTCCGAAGAAGAGCCGATTGACGTCCCCAAGCCTGTGCAGTGAACTGGGAGATATCCACCATGACTATTGCTGTTTTCCTGGGCTCCCTGCTTGCCGCCATGGCGCTGGGTGTCCCGATCGCATTTTCGCTGCTGCTCTGTGGTGCCGCCCTGATGTGGCACATGAACATGTTCGATGCGCAAATCCTGGCGCAGAACATCATGGAGGGCGCCAACAGCTTCCCGCTGCTGGCCGTGCCCTTCTTCATGCTGGCCGGTGAAATCATGAACACCGGCGGTCTTTCCAGGCGCATCGTTGACTTTGCGATGGCGCTGGTCGGCCATATCCGGGGTGGCCTGGGCTATGTGACCATCGTGGCCGCCTGTCTGTTGTCGGCCCTGTCGGGCTCGGCGGTGGCCGACGCGGCGGCCCTCACCGCGCTGCTCTTGCCGATGATGGTCAAGGCCGGCCACAACAAGGCGCGCAGCGGCGGCCTGATCGCCGCTTGCGGCGTCATCGGGCCGATCATTCCGCCGTCCATCGGTTTCGTGATCTTTGGCGTGGCCGCCAACGTCTCGATTTCCAAGCTGTTCCTGGCTGGCATCTTTCCGGGCTTCGTGCTGGCGGCGGGGCTGTGGGGCACTTGGTGGTGGTTGACGCGCCGCGAGCAGCTCGACACTCCACCGCGCCGCTCCGCTGGCGAGGTGATGCTGGCCATGCGCAAGGCCGGCTGGGCGCTGATGCTGCCGCTGATCATTCTGGTGGGGCTGCGCTTCGGCGTGTTCACGCCGACCGAGGCGGCGGTCGTCGCTGCGGTCTACGCACTGTTCGTTGCCGGCGTGATTTACCGTGAATTGACCTGGGGCCAGGTGTATGGGGTCTTTCTGGCCGCTGCCAAGACCACCGCCGTGATCATGTTCCTGGTGGCGGCCGCCATGGTTTCTGCCTGGCTGATCACCGTAGCGCAGTTGCCGCAGCAGGTGGTGACGCTGCTGCAGCCGTTGCTGGACAGCCCCAAACTGTTGCTGCTGGCCATGATGCTGCTGGTGATGATTGTCGGCACGGCCATGGACATGACGCCCACCATCCTGATCCTCACGCCGGTGCTGATGCCCATCGTCAAAGCCGCCGGTATTGACCCGGTCTACTTCGGCGTGCTGTTCATCATCAACAACTCGATTGGTCTGGTGACGCCTCCGGTCGGCACGGTGCTCAACGTGGTGGCGGGCGTGGGCAAGATGCGGATGGACGACGTCACGCGCGGCGTGATGCCCTTCATGATCGTGCAGTTCGCGGTGATGTTCCTGATGGTGCTGTTTCCGCAGATCATCATGTGGCCAACCAAGCTGCTTTACCCCTGAGCGGGACATGTGGCCCCCACGCTTGTCAGAACGCGCCCTGCGCTGCTCCCCACGGAGGCGCGGTCGCCTTGGGGTGGCCCGGCGCCGACCTTGATTTCCTCGGCGCGGGGCGTGTCTGGTACGCCATGTCCTGCGCTTCTACGGTTTGCGTACTGTGAGATTCCCAAGGAGACAACTATGAAACGTTTGACGATCAAAACTCTGGTGGCCGCCGCCGCCCTGGCTGCTTTCGGCATGGCCGGCGCGCAAGACATCAAGGAGCGCACCATCAAGTTCGCGCTTAACGGACCGGAGGGCCACCCAGCCGTCGCCGGCATGAAAAAGTTCGCCGACACCGTTGCCGCTAAGTCGGGCGGAAAAATGAAGGTCAATCTGTTCCTCGCCGGTGTGCTCGGTAGCGATCAGGCCAATGTGTCCGCCATTCAGGGCGGTACGCTGGAGATGGCCGTAATGAACACCGGCATCCTGGCCAGTGTGGCCAAGGAGCTGGCGATTTTTGACTTCCCCTTCCTGTTTGCCAACGAGAAGGAATCAGACGCCATCGTCGACGGCCCGGTCGGCAAGAAGCTGCACGCCAAGCTGGACGAGAAGGGCCTCGTAGGTCTGGCCTACTGGGAACTTGGCTATCGCCAGATGACCAACAGTAAGCGGCCCCTGAACAAGGTCGAGGACATCGACGGCCTGAAGCTGCGCGTGATTCCGAACCCGATCAACGTGGACTGGGTCAAGGCCCTGGGCGCCAACCCGACCCCCATGCCTTTCCCCGAAGTCTATGGTGGGCTTGAGCAAAAGGCCATTGACGGCCAGGAAAATCCCATCGCCGTGATCGCGGCCAATAAGTTCTGGGAAGTGCAAAAGCACATTGCCCTGACCAACCACCAGTACAACCCGCAGTCGGTGATCTTCAGCAAGAAGGTCTGGGAGACGTTGAGCGCAGCCGAGAAGAAAATTCTTGACGACGCTGCCGACGACGCCGCCAAGTTTCAGCGCGAGCAGTCGCGCGCAGCGGTGGCCGCCAATCTGGAGTTGCTCAAGAAAAATGGCATGACCGTCACCCAGTTCCCGCCGGCCGAAGTGGCCAAGCTGCGCGAGAAGATGAAGCCGGTGATTGCCAAGTACAGCGCCACCGTGGGCGAGGCGACCGTCAACGAAATGATGGCCGAGCTGGCCAAGCTGCGCAAGTAAGCTGTGCCTGCGCTGACATCCTCAACGCGGGTGTCAGCGCATCTTCCGCCTCACTGTAGGCCTGGTTGTTTGCATCAATATCAATATCAGTATCAATCGCAATGCGGCAGCGGGCGCCGGACACCTTGGTCAGGTTTTTGAGTGGCCCATCCATTGATTTCCATTAGAAAGAAAACCCATGAAAATCCTCATGCTCCACGGCATCAATCACAACATGTTTGGCAAGCGCGACCCCAAGCAATACGGCACTATCACGCTGGACGAGATCAATGCCAGCCTGGTCGCGCTGGGCCAGGAGCTGGGCACGCAAGTTGAATGCTTTCAGACCAACAGCGAAGGCGAGATGTGCGAGCGCATTCACCAGGGCTATACCGATGGGGTTGACGCTGTCCTGATCAATGCCGGCGCCTGGACCCATTACAGCTACGGCATCCGTGATGCGCTGGCCATCCTGATCTGCCCGATTGTGGAACTGCACATGTCCAACATCCACGCCCGTGAGCCGTTCCGCCACGTGTCGGTGTTTGGTGAAATCGTCAAGGGCCAAATTTGTGGCTTTGGCGTGGACAGTTATCTGCTGGGTTTGCGTGCTGGTGTGTCCGCCGCGCAATCTGCCTCCAAGGCTTGAGCCTGCTGAACCCCAGAACCAAAACCGGGTTATCCATGCGCCATTCAATCGCTACCGTTTCTCTCTCCGGCATGCTGCGCGAGAAGCTGCAGGCCGCGGCCGCGGCGCGCTTTGATGGCGTGGAAATCTTCGAAAACGACCTGTTGCAGTTTCCCGGCACGCCGCGCGATGTGCGCCGCCTGTGTGAGGACCTCGGGCTCACGATCGACATGTTCCAGCCGTTTCGTGATTTCGACGGCACCAGCCCCGCCCAACTGGCCCGCAATCTGGAGCGCGCCGAACGCAAGTTCGACGTCATGCAGGAACTGGGCACGCCGTTGATTCTGGTGTGTTCCAACGTCCAGCCCGACGCCTTGAGCGATGTGGATCAGCTCGCTGAACAGTTTTACCAGTTGGCCGAACACGCCGGACGGCGCGGCATGCGCGTGGCCTATGAGGCGCTGGCCTGGGGCAGCAAGGTCAAGCTCTGGTCGCAGGCCTGGGCCGTGGTGGAGCGGGTCAACCACCCGCACATGGGTTTGGCGCTGGACAGCTTTCATACCCTGTCGCTGCGTGACGACCCCAGCGGCATTGCCCAACTGCCCGGCGACAAGATATTCTTTCTCCAGTTGGCGGATGCCCCCTGGGTGAACACCGATGTGCTGACGCACAGCCGACACTACCGTTGTTTCCCCGGCCAGGGGGAGTTGGAGATGACCCGGTTCACCGCCGCAGTGATCGACTCGGGCTACAGCGGGCCGCTTTCGCTTGAGATTTTCAACGACGAATTCCGCTCCGCACCAGCGCGCGCCAATGCAGTCGATGCCAAGCGCTCGCTGCTGTGGCTCGAAGACCAGGTGCGCCAAAGCCGGCCTCAGGGGGCGCCGCCCTGCAAGGTGCCCCTGTTTGCGCCGCCCCCTCCACCGTTGCTCACCGGGTGGGCCTTTGTCGAGTTCGCGGTTGATCCGGCGGCCGGCACACGCCTGGCCGGCTGGCTGCAGGCCAGCGGCTTTCGCCGTATCGGCCAGCACTGTTCCAAGAAGGTGGATTTGTATGGCCAGGGCGAGGTGCGCATCATCCTCAACCTGGAAGAGGATTCCTTTGCCCGCAGTCATTTCGAATTGCACGGCACCTCGGTTTGCGCCGTGGCACTGGCCACGCAGGATGTGGGCGCTGCGCTCGTGCGTGCCGAAGCCTTGCTGTGCCCGCGTGTGGCGGGCCGTGTGGGCCAGAACGAATTGACCATCCCGGCCGTGCGCGCGCCGGATGGCAGTCAGGTGTATTTCTGCGAGACACCCCATGGCGGGCGCTACCCGTTCGAGACTGACTTTGTAATCGACGAGATCGCCCTGCACAGTGGTGTGCTCGGCGACATGGCGCGCTTTGACCATCTGGTGCAGGCGGTGCCGGCCGGTCAGGTGGAGCCCTGGGTGCTGTTCCATCGTGCGGTGCTGGGGTTGGTGCCCGAGCGCAATGTGGTGTTGCATGACCCTTATGGCGTGATCCGAAGCCGCGAGATTGAATCGGCCGACCGCGCGGTGCGCACCTCCATCACGGTCTCGGAGCGCGACAACACGTCGGTCTCCCGGGCTGTGTCGAATTTTCGCGGAGCCGGGGTGCAGCAGATTGCCATTGCGGTCCCTGATCTGCTTGTGACGGCACGGGCGCTCAAAGCCTCGGGTGCGCCGCTGCTGCCGATGCCGACCAACTATTACGACGACTTGCTGGCCAAGTACGACATCGAGCCCGCCTTGCTGGCGGCGATGCGCGAACTGGGCATTCTGTACGACCGCGAGGTCGACGGTGCGGAGTTCCTGCACCTGTACCTTACCCCGTTTGATGACCGCTTTCACTTTGAATTGGTCGAGCGCCGTGGTGGCTACACCGGCTACGGTGCGCCCAACGCGCCGTCGCGACTGGCGGCCATGGCCTTGTGGCGCGAGATGCAGACCACCAATACTCCCGATAACGAACCTCAGTGGCACATTGATTGACAGGAAACAGACATGATCATCAACGGCAACACCGAAATCATCGCCCATATCGGCTTCCCGACGCACGCCTTCAAGGCGCCCATGATTTACAACCCCTGGTTTGAAAAGGCCGGAGTCAATGCCATCGTGGTGCCCATGGGCTGCCAGGCGCAGGACTATCCTGATTTTTTGCGCGCGGTTTTCAAACTGGCGAATATTCGTGGTGCCCTCATCACCATGCCCCACAAGGTCACGACCGTTGGTCTGCTTGACGAGGTGCTGCCCACGGCCGCGATTGCCGGTTCGTGCAATGCTGTGCGTCGGCTGCCCGATGGCCGCTTGCAGGGCGACATGTTTGACGGCGAAGGTTTTGTGCGCGGCGTGTTGCGCAAAGGCATGGTCTTGAAAGGTGCCCGTGCGTTGGTTGTGGGCAGCGGCGGTGTGGGCTCAGCCATCGCGGCTTCGCTGGCGGCTGCTGGCGTGTCGGCCTTGGCTCTGTATGACATGTATCCGGCGTCCGCCATCGGCCTGGGTGATCGTCTGCGCCAGCATTACCCCGCCCTGGAGGTCACCCTGGGTGCCAATGACCCTGCCGGATTTGACCTGGTGGTCAATGCAACACCCATGGGCATGAACGAAGGCGACGCCATGCCGATGGACGTGTCACGCATTGACGCCAAGACCTTTGTCGGCGAGGTCGTGATGAAAACCGAGATGACCGCTTTTCTGGCTGCCGCCAAAGCCCGTGGTTGTGCCGTGCAGGTGGGCTCCGACATGTTGTTTGAACAGATTCCTGCGTACCTCGAATATTTTGGCTTTCCGAGCACCACGCCTGACGTGCTGCGCTCGGTGGCGACGCTGGCGTATTGAGCTTGAGATGATGAACTCACTGCGTCGGATCGATTGCCATGTGCACGTCTTTGATCCGGTCCGTTTCCCCTACGCCCAGGACGCCTGGTATTTGCCTTCGGGCGGGGAGACTGGCACGGTCGACGACCTCGGCCAAGTCCTCGATGCCCACGGTGTACAGCATGCGTTGATCGTAGGCCCCAACTCCGGCTACGGCCTGGACAACCGTTGCCTGCTCGACGCGCTGGTCCGGGGGGCTGGCCGCTACAAGGGTGTTGCGGTGGTCAACAACCACGCCGGCCGTCAGGAGCTGCAGGATTTGCAGGCGGCGGGCGTGGTGGGCGTGGCCTTCAATGTGGCACTGCTGGGCGTTGACTTCTACCGCAATACGGGGCCTTTGCTGGCGCGTTTGTGTGAACTCGGCATGTGGGCCCAGGTGCAGGTGCAAGCGGATGAGCTGGTGGCGCTCCAGCCCATGTTGCAAGACAGCGGTGCGCGTTTGCTGTTTGACCATTGTGGTCGCCCGACCCCTGCTGCGGGCGTGGGGCAGGCCGGATTTGCAGCGCTGCTGGGGTTGGCTGACACCGGCCGGGCCTGCGTCAAGCTCTCGGGGTTGACCAAATGCTCAGACCTTCCGTATCCGTACTCTGACGCCTGGCCCTATGTGCAGGCACTTGTCGAGGCCTACACGCCCGAAGCCCTGGTGTGGGCTTCTGATTGGCCCTTTCTGCGTGCGCCTGCCCGGATCGACTATGGCCCCCTGGTCACACTTTTTGACCAACTGCTGCCGGATGAGGCCGCGCGCCAGGCTGTGTTGTGGGACACCCCCAGGCGGTTGTTCGGTTTCGGCGGCTAAGGCCTGGCGCTGCGCCTTTACTTGCCGACCCGCAGCTCCCGTCTGAGAATTTTTCCGACGTTTGACTTCGGCAGCGCGTCCCGGAATTCAATGTATTTGGGCTGTTTGTAGCCGGTCAGGTTTTTCTGACAATAGCTGGCAATGTCGTCTTCTGACAAGGTCGGGTTGTCCTTCACGATGAAGACCTTGATGGCTTCGCCCTGTTTCTGGTCGGGGATGCCAATCACCGCGCACTCCATCACACCGTCGCACAGCGAGATGACGTTCTCCAGTTCGCTGGGGAAAACGTTGAAGCCACTCACCAGAATCATGTCCTTTTTACGGTCCACAATTTGGGTGTAACCCCGCTCGTCCATCACACCGACATCCCCTGTGCGCATGAACCCGTCGGCGGTAAAGGCCCGCAGGTTTTCCTCCGGCTGCAAATAGTAGCCCGTCATCACGTTGGGTCCCCGGATGCAGATTTCACCGGATTGGCCCTGCGCCACGGCGTTGCCCTCGTCATCCTTGATGGCGATGTCAATGCCGGGCAGAGGCAGGCCGATGGTGCCTGAGAACGCCGTTGAGGTGACCGGGTTATTGGTACCCATCGCACAGGTCTCGCTCATGCCCCAACCTTCAACCATCGGGCAGCCAGTCACCTCCAGCCAGTGCTTGGCCGTCCCCGCGGAGGCCGCCATGCCGCCGGCTTGCGAAACACACAGGCTTGAGAAATCAACAGTCTTGAACTGGGGGTGGTGCAAGAGCGCGTTGAACAACGTGTTGACGGCGGGCAGGACATGAAAGGGCCGTTTTTTCAGCGTGGCAATAAAGCCGCCGAAATCACGCGGATTGGGAATCAGCGTCATGTGCGATCCCCACCGGATCGCGAGCAGCGACAGCGACAGCGCGAAGATGTGATACAGCGGCAGTGCGGCAATGCTGTTGATTTTCTTGATATCGCCCACGCGGTTCAAGGCGGGGCTGAACCACGCTTCTGCCTGCAGGACGGCCGCCACGATATTGCGATGGGTCAGCACGGCGCCTTTGCTCAAGCCGGTGGTTCCCCCCGTGTACTGCAAGAAGGCAATCGAGTCGAGTGTGCTGGGTGCTGACTTGAAGGGCAGTGCCGCACCCTCCGCAATCGCCTTCTTGAATGTGGTCACCGTTCGGCCACCTGACAGCGTCAGTTTGTAGGCCGGTACCAGTTTGGCCAGATGGCGGACCGCAAATGTCAGCCAGGCACCGTACCAAAAGCCCAGCAGGTCGCCCATGGACGCCACCACCACATGTTGGATGGCCGTGCGGTCGATCACTTCGGCCAGTGTGGACGCAAAGTTTTCCATCACGACAATGGTGGTCGCACCCGAGTCCTTGAGTTGATGCGCCAGTTCACGCGCCGTGTACAAGGGGTTCACGTTGACGCAGACAAAACCGGCGCGCAGCACGGCCGCCATGGTGACCGGGAACTGGGGAATGTTGGGCAACATGAGGGCAACCCGGGCGCCGGGCGCCAGCCCCTTGCTTTGAAGCCATGCACCCAAAGCTGACGAGAGATGGTCGAGTTGACCGTAGCTCATCCAGCTTTCCATGCAGACCGAAAAAGGACTGGATGCATTCTTCTGGAAAGACTCTTCCAGCATGTGTGTCAGCGATCGGTATTGTTCGGGGTTGACGTCGTGGGCGACGCCTTCGGGGTAGCTCTTGAGCCAGATTTTTTCCATGATGAACTCCTGTGCCTTGATTCTCAGCCAGGACCACCTGGGTTCGTTACCGGGGTTGCCCCAGTAGGAGGGTGATTTCCGTCTCGCAGGCGACAGTCGGCGCATCAAATAGCCGGTCAATCAAGCCGGATTCGCGGGTTCGCACCGTGTTCAGAAAATAAGTCGTGCCGTCGCCTTTGCGACCCATGGCGGCAAAGGTGTCAAAGCCCGTTTCAAGAAAGCGTTGCAGGGAACCCAGTCCGGCCACGGTGGCGGGTTTGCGCATCATTTTGAGCATCAGGCGAAGTCCTGGCGTGCGCGTCAACCGGTTCAGTTCCTGGCCCACGTCCAGCACGATGGCCACCTGCCTGTTGCGGTCGGGGCGCCTGTCGACGGCCCGCCAGGCACGGAGGTAGCGGCTGGCTTCGTGGGGATCGGGGTCGGCCTTCCAGTGTTGGGCCATGGCGAAGTCAAGCTCTTCGGTCAGGAGGTGCAGCTTCGCCAGCGCCACGGCGGTCTGCACTACCTGGGCGGGAAACAAGCGCTCCAAGCCACCCGCAATACGCGCAAATTGCGCGTCGCGTTCGGCGTAATCCTTCTCGCTGTAAAGCTCATCCAGAAAGAACTGGGACGCCGGACCGAATTGGCTTGAATGAAACAGGTCGTTGTAAGTGCCCGTGAACCGCCTCGCCTGAAAGTGCTTGATGGCACTGACCGCCAAAGCGAGCGCGGGGTCCGCCGACGCGGTGAGCCGGAGTGTCGTCACCTGCGTGACCGCGTCGCGAATGATCTGCGTTGCTTCCATGCCTGCAGTCTAGCTAAAGTTTGATCACGATGTCCCCTGACAGCCTCTCGTCTGCGGCAATGTCCGGCCGGTTTTTTACATCCTCATACAGGGGCGTGAAATCAGGTTCGGTCAGTCCGAACAACTGGGCGAAACTGTCGATCACAAAGTAGGTTTGCTGGTAGCTGTCAATCTTGTAGCGGGTGCGCATGGCGCGTTGCAGATCGAGCTGTATCCGGCGGGGCTCCGGGCTGGTCACCGCATACTTCAGTTCACCCGATGAACTCAGGATGCCTGCTCCATAGGCCCTCAGGCCGTTGTCCTGCAGGATCAGACCGAATTCAATGGTGTACCAGTACAAGCGGGAAAGCTGTTCACAGGCGCCCAGCTCATGGGCCTTGAGTCCCCCCTGGCCGTAGCGCTGGACATAGTCGGCAAGCACCGGGTTAAACAGCATGGGGACGTGACCGAAGAGGTCGTGAAACACATCGGGCTCCACGATGTAGTCAAACTCATCGGGCGAGCGGATCCAGTCTGTGACTGGAAATTGGCGGTTCGCCAGCAGGGTGAAGAAGGCGACCTCCGGGATCAGCCCCGGCACCGACACAATTTCCCACCCGGTGGCGGGACGCAACCGTTGATTGATGTCTTCAAACCGCGGAATGCGCTCCTTCTCGCCCAGCGAGGGCAGGGCCGCGAGGAATTCATCACAGGCCAGGCCTGGCAGCAGTGCGGCCTGACGCTCATACAAGCGCCGGTACGTATCGTGGTCGGCGGCGGTGTACTGGTCGTAGTTTTGGGCGCAGGTGTAGTCCGCGCCAGCGCGCGAATAGTCGCCACGCGGCGGACGGGCACTGGCACCGTAAACAACAGGTTCAACCGCCATGCTGCCTCCCGCCTGCGGGGGCGATGAGCGAGTGGCACGCGGTGCCGCGCAAGGATCTGTATCTCATGAGGGATGCTCCGATGGACGGGCGGTTGCGCCCGGTTGTAACCCAGGGTCCAGTCTAGGGTTGAAACCCCTGCGGAAACCTGCAAATTACGGATCATGGCTTGCCCAAAGCGCAGCAATCCTGCAAGATGCGGCGCATGGAAACACTGGACAAGCTTGACAAGTTGATTTTGAGCAGTCTGCAGGTCAATGGACGCGCCACCTACGACCAGATTGCAGAGGTCGTCAACCTCTCTCCCAGTGCCGTCTTGCGCCGGGTGAAACGGCTTGAAGACAGCGGCGTGATTGACCGTTACGTAGCCCTGGTCAAGCCCGAGTCGGTTGGCCTGGGCCTGATGGCCCACATCACGGTACGGCTGGAAAAAAACACGGAAAACCACAAGCGCAATCCGCGCGATCTGTTCCGGGCCAGCGTTCAAACCTGGCCGGAGGTGGTGGAGTGCGATGCCCTGAGCGGTGAAATGGATTACTTCCTCAGAGTTCTGGTGCGCGACATGAGTGCCTATTCCCGTTTTGTGATGGACACCCTGCTCAAGCACCCCAGCGTCCAGGACTGCCGAACCAGTTTTGTGCTGGACCGTCTCAAGGCCACCACAGCCGTGCCGCTGTAGCGGCTGGGAATGCACCGGGTCCCTGACGCAAAACGGACAAAGTCCACGTTTTGTGCGGGAATTGCGTCTCTGGGTTGGTCTCTCTAGGGAAAACCCTTATATTCCTGCCATGGTTAAAACAAGGCAATTGACAAATACACCGTCTGACCCAGGCGTTGTGGTGTCGCACGCCTCCCTGCCGGACGGGGTGCCTGCAGGGCAAAAGTCTTCTTTGCTGCAAGTGCCGATCCGCTCCCTGGGCGAGAACCACCGCGAGCGGATCAAGCGCCACCTGCTGGCGCTGGAGCCGACCGATCGCTACCTGCGCTTCGGTTTCGCGGCCAACGACGAGCAGATCCAGCGCTACACCGATGGCCTGAACTTTGACCGTGACGAGATTTTTGGCATCTACAACCGACGGCTCGAATTGATTGCGATGGCCCATCTCGCTTTTTCGACGGACAGCAGCCTGGATGCCTGTGCCGAGTTTGGCGTGTCGGTCCTCAAATCGGCACGGGGTCGCGGCTATGGCGCGCGCTTGTTTGACCGCGCCGCCATGCATGCCCGCAATGAGGGCGTGAGTCGCATGTTCATTCATGCGCTGAGTGAGAACACGGCCATGCTGAAAATCGCCCGCAAGGCAGGAGCCACCGTCGAGCGCGACGGCTCGGAGTCTGAAGCGCATCTGCGCTTGCTGCCCGCTACCTTTGACACCCGCATGACCGAGCTGGTTGAGGAGCAACTGGCCCAGGCGGACTACCGGATCAAGGTGCAGGTCAAGCAGTTTTGGGATGTCCTGGCAGGTGTACAGGCGCTACGGCGCGACGTGCAGGACGCCCAGCGCAAGCACCCGCAATAGCGTTGTGCGGCAGACACAAAAGAACCTGTCACAGTAATCCGCTATCCTAGAGCCTCGTCAACAACCGCATGTCCTGCTCCTCTGGCTGTGTCAGACCCCCATCCCGCGCGACTCCCTGACAGGGAAGACAAGCGCACTTTCCTGCAAAAACTGGCCGAGTTCCTTCACCCGGGTCCGGACTCTGCAGCCGAATTAATTGAAACCCTGGCGGAAGCCGAAGACAACAAGATCATTGGCCCCGAGTCGCGCATGATGCTCGAAGGCGTGATCCGCATGGCCGACATGACGGCTGGCGACGTCATGGTGCCCGCCACGCGGATGGACCTGGTCAACATCAGCGAACCGCACGACGCCTTGCTGCACGGCGTCATTGACGCCGGGCATTCTCGCTTTCCGGTCTATGAAGGTGAACGCGAAAACATCATTGGCATCCTGATGGCCAAGGACCTGCTCAAGCTGCAGCGCGCGCCCGAGCACAACATCCGCGCACTCTTGCGCCCGGCGGTCTTCATCCCTGAAACCAAGGGGCTCAACGACCTGTTGCGTGACTTCCGGGGCAACCGCAACCACCAGGCCATCGTGATCGACGAATTTGGCCGCGTCGCGGGCCTCATCACCATTGAAGACGTGCTGGAACAAATCGTGGGCGAAATCGAAGATGAGTTCGACATTGCCGAAGACGAAGGCGACATCTTTGGCTTGGCCGACCGCACCTTCCGGGTCAGCGGCGACACCACGGTCGAGCGCGTGGACGATGCCTTCAACGTCAAACTCATTGGCAGCGACCCCGAGGATGAGTTCGACACCATTGGCGGCCTGATCGCTCACGAAATGGGGCACGTACCCAAGCGCGGCGAGCACCACACGATGGCGGGCCTCAACTTTGTGGTCATGCACACCAAAGGTGGTGCCGTGAAATGGTTCAAGGTCTCACCGGCCGTCGATGAGCCGGTTTGACGTGCTGCGCCAGGCATCGCCCTGGCGGGCGATGCTGACCTCCCGCCTGTTCCTGCTGAAGATGGTGACCGCCCTGGTCGCGGGTGTGGCGCACGCCGCCAGCCTGGCCTGGCCGCTCTCGTCGGAGGCTTCCTTGTTGGCCTTGCTGGGGCTGCGTCATGGGCAGCCTGCCTGGTGGCTGCAATTGCTCTCGCTGGGGGTGCTGGCCTGGTTGCTTGACGTGCTGCGTGACGCCGGCCCCGCAGACCGCCGTGGTGGTGGCTGGCGCCTTGCCGTGGTCCTGAGCTGGCTGTTCACCACGGCTTGGCTGGCCAGCACCTTTTGGTGGACCTACGTGGCCATGCACACCTACGGGGGCTTGCCCGCCGTCTTGACCGCATTGGCGGTGATCTCTCTGGCCGGCTTGCTGGCCCTGTATTACGCCGCAGTTTGTGGGCTGTTTATGGCTCTGGCCCCCGTCAATAAAGCGGGAGCAGCTATCATTTTTGCAGCATTCTGGTTGTTGGCCGAGATGGCCCGGGGCATCTGGCTGACCGGCTTTGGCTGGGGCGCCGCCGGGTACGCCCATGTGGAGGGTCCGTTGGCGGGCCTGGCGCCGTGGGTGGGGGCCTATGGCTTGTGCTTTGTCGCCGCCTGGCTGGCCATGACCCTGGCACAAGCGGTTCGTGGCCCGGTCTGGCGCAGCCGGGGTGTGGCGCTGGCCGTGGCGCTGGTGGTGCTGGTACAGCCCACCCTGAACCAGGGGGGCGGGTCTGACCCGGCCAAGTCCACCGGGCGTCTGGCGGTCACGCTGTTGCAGGGCAACATTCCCCAGGACGAAAAGTTCGAGTCCGGCAGCGGGGTGCCCCTGGCTTTGCAGTGGTATGCCGAGCAACTGCAAAAAAGCAGCACCGCGCTCGTCGTCGCGCCTGAAACCGCCATCCCCCTGCTGCCCCAGCAATTGCCCCCCGGCTACTGGGCGGCCCTGCAGCAGCGCTTTGCCACCGGCCAGCAGGCGGCGCTGATCGGCATGCCCCTGGGCAATCTGGAGTCGGGTTACACCAACTCCGTGGTGGGGCTCCAGCCCGGGCAGGCGCAGCCCGCGCGCTACGACAAGCACCACCTGGTGCCCTTCGGTGAGTTCATTCCGCCGATGTTCAAGTGGTTCACCGCCATGATGAACATCCCCCTGGGCGACTTCAACCGCGGCGCGCTGGCGCAGCCCACCTTTGACTGGCAGGGCCAGCGCCTGGCCCCCAATATTTGTTACGAAGACCTGTTTGGTGAAGAACTGGGCCAGCTGTTTGCCGACCCCGCGAAGGCGCCTACGATCTTTGTCAACATCAGCAACCTCGCGTGGTTTGGCGACAGCATGGCCATGGACCAGCACCTGCAGATTGCCCGCATGCGCGCGCTGGAGTTCCAGCGGCCCTTTGTGCTCGCCACCAACACCGGCACCACGGCCATCGTGGACCATCAGGGGCGTGTCATCAGCACCTTGGCGCGGAACACCCGGGGCGTTTTGGTCGGTGAGGTGGAAGGCCGAACCGGGGTGACGCCGTTTGCCTGGTGGGTGGCCCGTTTCGGCCTCTGGCCATTCTGGTTGCTGGCCAGCCTCTCGGTCTTGCTGGTCGCGCGCACCGGCTGGCGCCAACGGCGCGCTGCCGCTGTTGCGTTCCAGCAAGGCACGCCTGCGGAACACCCGTAAAATCGTTGGGTAGCGCGCGAACGTCGCGCGTGTTTCCCAACCCCAGGGCGCGCCCCGTCCGCGCCTCGCCAAGTTATGTTGACCTTCCAGCAAATCATTTTGAAACTGCAGTCCTATTGGGACGCCCAAGGCTGTGCATTGTTGCAACCCTATGACATGGAGGTGGGCGCCGGTACGTCGCACACTGCTACGTTTTTAAGAGCGCTTGGCCCCGAGCCCTGGAAGGCCGCCTACGTGCAGCCCAGCCGCCGCCCGAAAGACGGCCGCTACGGCGAGAACCCCAACCGCCTGCAGCACTACTACCAGTACCAAGTGGTGCTCAAGCCCGCTCCGGCCAACATCCTGGAGTTGTACCTCGGCTCGCTCGAAGCGCTGGGTTTTGACCTCAAGAAAAACGACATCCGCTTTGTCGAAGACGACTGGGAAAACCCCACGCTCGGCGCCTGGGGCCTGGGCTGGGAGGTCTGGCTCAACGGCATGGAAGTCACGCAGTTCACCTACTTCCAGCAGGTTGGCGGCATTGACTGCAAGCCCGTTACCGGTGAGATCACCTACGGCCTGGAGCGCCTGGCCATGTACCTGCAGGGCGTGGACAACGTCTACAACCTCAAATGGACCGAGACCATGAGTTATGGCGACGTCTACCTGCAAAACGAAAAAGAGCAATCCGCCTACAACTTCGAGCACAGCGACGTGGACTTTTTGTTCACCGCGTTCACCGCGCATGAGAAGCAGGCCAAGAACCTGATCGAGCAGCAACTCGCGCTGCCTGCCTATGAGCAGGTATTGAAGGCCGCGCACAGCTTCAATTTGCTGGACGCGCGCGGCGCCATCAGCGTGACCGAACGCGCCGCGTACATGGGGCGCATTCGCAACGTGTCGCGCGCTGTGGCGCAGAGCTATTTCGAGAGCCGCGAGCGCCTGGGCTTTCCCATGGCGCCCCGCGAGTGGGTGGAGCAGATGACGAAGAAGGCCGCCTGAGCGCAGGACGAAAGTAATAAACATGACGACTAAAAACCTGCTGGTGGAACTCTTTGTTGAAGAGCTGCCCCCCAAAGCCCTCAAAAAACTTGGCGATGCCTTTGCCACCCAACTGGCCGACCAGCTGCGCGCGCTGGGCCTGGCCACCGCGGAATCGGTGGTGACGGCGTATGCCTCCCCGCGCCGCCTGGCCGCCCACATCAGCCACGTCTGGCTCAAGGCCGCTGACAAGGCCGTGCAGCAAAAGCTGATGCCCGTGGCCGTGGGCCTGAACGCCGAAGGACAGGCCACGCCTGCCTTGCTCAAAAAGCTGCAGGCGCTCGGCGCCGATGTGTCGGACCCGGTGGCCGTGGTGGCCGCGCTCAAGCGTGCGCCCGACGGCAAGGCCGAAGCCCTGTTTTTCGACAGCCTGATGACCGGCGCTACGCTGGACACCGGCCTGCAAAAAGCGCTGGAAGAAGCCATTGCCAAGCTGCCCATCCCCAAGGTCATGAGTTACCAACTGGAAACCGATTGCGAGTTGCCCGGCTGGACCAGCGTCAACTTTGTGCGCCCTGCGCACGGCCTGGTGGCGCTGCACGGCAGCACTGTGGTGCCGGTCAAGGTGCTCGGTCTGAAAGCGGGCAACACCACCCAGGGCCACCGTTTTGAAGCCAAGGTGTCGCCCGTGTTCCTGGCCGATGCCGACAGCTACGCCGCGACCCTGGCGACCGATGGTGCGGTGATTGCCAGCTTTGCCGAGCGCCGCGCCGAGATCGTGCGCCAGTTGGCCGCGGCCGCCGCCCAAGTGGGCAACGGGGCCCGCGTGATTGAAGACGAGGCCTTGCTCGACGAAGTGACCGGTCTGGTGGAGCGCCCCAATGTGATGGTTTGCTCGTTCGAGGCCGAGTTCCTCAACGTGCCGCAGGAATGCCTGATCCTCACGATGAAGGCGAACCAGAAGTACTTCCCGCTGCTGGATGCGGCTGGCAAGTTGACGAACAAGTTCCTGCTGGTGAGCAACATCAGCCCCGAGGATGCGAGTGCCGTCATTGGTGGCAACGAGCGCGTGGTGCGCCCGCGTCTGGCCGATGCCAAATTCTTCTTCGACCAGGACCGCAAGAAAACGCTCGAATCGCGCGTGGCGGGGCTGGACAAGGTGGTCTATCACAACAAGCTGGGCACACAAGGCGAGCGCGTCGAGCGCGTGCGCGCCATTGCCCGAGCCATTGGCCAGCAGGTAGGCGGCGATGCGCTCGCGAAGGCCGCAGACACCGCCGCCCGCCTGGCCAAGACCGATCTCGTGACCGACATGGTGGGCGAGTTCCCGGAACTGCAAGGCATCATGGGCGGCTACTACGCGCGCCATGACGGCCTGGGTGAGGAAATTGCCTTCGCCATTGAAGACCATTACAAACCCCGCTTTGCTGGTGACGAGCTGCCGCGCAACGCCGCGGGTGTGGTCGTGGCGCTGGCCGACAAGCTGGAAACGCTGGTGGGCATGTTTGGCATCGGCAACCTGCCAACCGGCGACAAAGACCCGTATGCGCTGCGTCGCCATGCGCTGGGTGTGATCCGGATGCTGGTGGAAAAGGAGTTGCCACTGGGTGTCTATCAGTTGGTTCAGATCGGTGAGTCAGTTCTCCCAAGCCAGACTGCCGTGCTCGACACGCTTTCGGAATTCATTTATGACCGACTTGCTGGCTCATTGCGCGAACAGGGCTATAGCTCCCAAGAAGTTGATGCCGTTGTTTCACAGCGTCCGCAACGTCTGAGCGACATTCCCAAGCGCCTCGCCGCCGTGCGCGCCTTCGCCGCCTTGCCCGAAGCTGCGGCCCTGGCCGCCGCCAACAAGCGCATCAGCAACATCCTGAAAAAAGTGCAGGACGTGGACGCCCATGTCAGCGAAATCCTGCTCAAGGAACCTGCCGAAATCGCGCTTTATGCCGCGATGCAAGACGTGGCGCCCAAAGCCAAGGCTCAGTTTGAGGCCGGTGACTACACCGCCTCGCTGCAAACCCTGGCGGCCCTGCGTGCGCCGGTGGATGCCTTCTTTGACGGCGTCATGGTCAACGCCGAGGAGATGGACCTGCGCCTGAACCGCCAGGGCTTGCTCAAAAGCCTGCACGACGCCATGAACCGCGTGGCCGACCTGTCGCGTCTGGCAACCTGAGGATGACCGGCTCGCCCCGCACGGCCTGGCTGGTGCTGGCGCCGCCTGTCCTCATGGTGGGGCTGCGCTCGGTGCTGGAGGTGCTGGCGGCGCGCGAGCCGCAAGGCCTGGCCTTGCCGCTGACCCCCGTGTCCGCGCCGGGCAGCGTGATGGAGCTGGCCTGGCCCGCGCTGGCGGTGCTCGCCGTGTTGGCTGTGCTGTTTTTGAGTATCAGACAACTGGGCTGGCGCCGCGTCCTGCCTGCCGCCAGCGTGGCTTGGGTGCTGCTCTGGCTGGCGGGCAGTGGCGCGTTGATCCAGCGCCACCTGAACCAGCAAACCCTGCACCCGCTTGCCAGCGTGGTGGCCCAAACCCTCGCAGGCCAGGCCAAGCGCCCCAACCTGCACAGTACCGGCGGCACACAGCTTTTTGTGAAAGTGCCCGGCTACGATGTGCCCCACACGGTGTTGATTGACGACCCGCAGGTCGCGCAACTCAAGCCTGGCGAATCCCTCACCCTGCGTCTCGCGCAAGGCCGCTTCAGCGGTCTTTTCGTCACCGGCTGGCAGACATTGGCGGTTGCTCCCGCTGCTTCTCTTTGATAATTGGCCTTATGAAAATCGTGATCCTGGACCGTGACGGCACCATCAACCAAGACAGTGACGACTTCGTCAAAACACCCGAAGAATGGGTGCCGCTGCCGGGCTCGCTGGAGGCCATTGCCCGGCTCAACCATGCGGGCTGGCACGTGGTGATTGCCTCCAACCAGTCGGGCCTGGGGCGCGGTTTGTTTGACGTCTCCACCCTCAACGCCATGCACGCCAAGATGCACAAGCTGCTGGCCACGGTGGGCGGCAAGGTGGACGCCGTGTTTTATTGCCCGCACGGGCCCGAAGACGCCTGCCGCTGTCGCAAGCCGGAGCCGGGCTTGTTCGAGCAGATTGGCGAGCGCTACGGCATTGACCTCAAGGACGTGCCTGCCGTGGGCGACTCGGCGCGGGACATCCTGGCTGGCATGGCGGCGGGTTGTGAGCCCCATCTGGTGCTGACCGGCAAGGGGGCGGCCTACCGGGGACGCAGCCTGCCGGAGACGTTTCCGAGCCAGACGCATGTGCATGCCGACCTGGCCGCCTTCGCTGACTTTCTGATTGCCCGCGACACCGTGGCGGCCTGATTCTCTATTGCTATAAAAATAATAGCTGCTTGCGCACTACCAACGGGGGCTACAGGCCTTATTTACCTTAAATGTCTTTGATTCGATCGATTTTTCACATGGCGTGGATCCTCATCACGGTGATTCCGTGGGGGCTCGCGCTGGTCGTTGCTTCCTTGTGGGTGCGTCGCACGCCGCTGTGGTGGTTTGCCGTCAACTGGTTCCGGCTGGTAATTTGGGGCACGCGCGTCATTCTGGGCATCCAGGTGCGCGTCACCGGGCTGGCGCATTTGCCCCAAGGCGCCACGGCCCCGGCCATTTTGCTGTCCAAGCACCAGTCCACGCTGGAGACCTTGCTGCTGCCCACGCTCATGCCGCACCCGCTGGCGTTTGTGTTCAAGCGCGAGTTGTTGAAGATTCCGTTCTTTGGCTGGTCCATGGCGCGGTTGGACATGATCCACATCGACCGGGAATCCCGCGCCGCCGCCATGAAGCATGTGATCGCCCAGGGCAAGCGCCTGCTTGCGCAAGGCACCTGGGTCATCATGTTCCCCGAGGGCACTCGCATGGCCCGTGGCGAAAAAGGCACGTACCAGACCGCCGGCACGCGCCTGGCGGTCGAGTCCGGTGCGCCGGTGATCCCGATCGCCGTGTCGTCCGGCACATGCTGGCCGCGCGAGGGCTTCACCAAGTACCCCGGGGTGGTGCAGGTGTCCATTGGCCAGCCGATTCCCAGCGTGGGCCGCGAAGCCAAGGAACTGATGCGCGAGGTGGAGGCTTGGATTGAGGCCGAGATGCGCCGCATGGACCCCGAGGCCTACCGGTAAGGCGGCAGCCATGCACCCCCTGCTCCGGTTCACGCTTGATCTTTTTGAGCCAAATCAGCCGCTAGCGCCCGTCCAGCGTGCACAACCAGCTATTGAAATAGTAGCGCGAGAGCCCCATTCGCCGCCTGATAGGCTGGACAAGGTCATCGCTCCCGCCGCCTTTGCGCACCCCCGCGCCAACCGGCAAGCGCGTTTGTGCGACGCCGTGGTGGCCTATGAATTCAAGCGCGGCAAACGCCGCACCATTGGTTTTTCAGTCGGCCCGGATGGCCTGGTGGTCAGCGCCCCCAAGTGGGTGCCGCTGCATGAGGTGGATGCCGCTTTGCAGGAAAAGTCGAAGTGGATCGTGCGCAAACTCGGTGAAACGCGGGAGCGCCACCAGCGCCTGGTGAGTAACCGCATTGAGTGGCGTAACGGCACCCAGATTCTCTTTTTGGGCCAGCCCGTGACCGTGGTGCTGGACCCGCGCCATGGTTTTGGCGCAGTGGGCGCTGAACTGCAAACCCATCTGCCTGAACTCACCTTGCTCGTGGCACTGCCCCATGCGGCCGCGCCCGAGCAGATTCGCGATGCCGTGCAGGCCTGGCTGATGCGCCAGGCCAAGCGGCTTTTCATCGAGCGGCTCGACCACTTTGCCCCGCAGTTGCAGGTCAAGTGGCACAAACTCTCGCTCAGCAATGCCGCCACGCGCTGGGGCAGTGCCCGCATTGATGGCTCCATCCGCCTGAACTGGCGGCTGATCCACTACCGCCAAGCCATCATCGACTACGTGGTGGCGCATGAACTGAGCCACCTGCGTGTGATGGACCACAGTCCCCGGTTCTGGGACACGGTACGCTCGGTCATGCCCGACTACGCTGAATTGCGCGGCCAGCTCAAAGACGACACCGTCCCCCGCTGGACCTGAGGTTTGATGACCCCATGAACCTGAACTACACCACCCTGACCAGCCTGGCACTGGCCTTGGGGCTGGGCCTGCTCATTGGGGTGGACCGTGAGCGACGCAAGGGCCGCGGCCCGACCCGGCGGTTTGCCGGTATTCGCACCTTCTCCCTGGTGGCACTGTCTGGCGCCGTGGCGCAAATCCTGAACCTGCCCTGGCTCACGCCCGTGGCGGCCGTGCTGGTCGCCGCGCTGGCGGTGACCTCCCACATCAAAGACCACTCCAGCGACCCCGGCGTCACCACCGAGATGGCCTTGTTCGTCACCTTCCTGCTGGGCGTGCTGGCCGTGCAGCAGCCCGCGATGGCGGCAGCCGGGGGGGTGACGGTGGCCGGTCTGCTGGCCGCACGCGAACCCCTGCAGCGCTTCTCCACCCGCACCCTGTCGGAGCAGGAACTGCGCGACGCGCTGGTGCTGGCGGCCTCGGCCCTGATCCTGCTGCCGCTGGCCCCCAACCAGCCGATCGCCTGGCTGGGTGGCGTGAACCCGCGCACGGTCTGGTTGCTGGTGGTGTTGATCATGAGTGTGCAGGCGGTCGGGCACATTGCCCTGCGCCTGTTCGGGGCGCGGTTGGGCTTGCCGTTCTCGGGCCTGGTGGCGGGCTTTGTGTCCAGCACCGCCACGGTGGCCGCCATGGGCGTGCGCGCGGCCAAGTTCCCCGAACTGCGCACGGCCTGCGTGGCCGGGTCGTGGTTTTCCACCGTGTCCACGGCCTTGCAGGTGGGGCTGATTGCGCTGGTGCTGCACCCGGCGGCCCTGCGCATCCTGGGCCCCTCCCTGGGTTGCGCCCTCGTGACCGCACTGGGGCTGGGGCTGCTGGCCTTGTGGCGCAGCGATGCTCCCCCAGAAGAAGGCCCGGTCAAAGGCCGCGCCTTCAGCCTGGTCCAGTCCATCGGGCTGGCCCTGCTGCTGTCGGGCATCACCGCCGTGGTGGCGTGGGTGCAGGCCTCGTACGGCTCGTTGGCCACCCAGGCGGCCACGGCTCTGGCTGGCTTTGCCGACCTGCACTCGCCCGCGGCCGCCGTCATCACGCTGTTTGGCCAGGGCGCCACCGATGCGCCCAGCATGCTCACCGCCGTGCTGCTGGCGTTTTCGACCAACACGGTGAGCAAGGTGGTGGCCGCCTATGTCGCCGGAGGTGCACGCTTTGGAACCCCGGTGTCGCTGGGGCTGGTGGCGGTGGCGGCTGCCGCTTGGGGGCCGTGGGTTTGGGGGCGGGTGTTGGGGTGATGGGGGCGCTGTGCAGGTGCAGGTCAAAAAATCGTCCGGCGCAATTTCAGAAATCTCAAAACTCTGAATGTCATCGTCAGCATAAGACCCGAAGGAGCCCTTCAACTTTCATGAAATCCGACGAAAAAGGTTTCACCTCAATGGACGTTTAACCGTTATGCGCATAAAACACTCGCCTGGTTTCAGGAGCTAGGATCAAAATCCCGTAGCGACCATAAGCAAAGAAACTTCCAGGGTTTGAAACTACTTTGTCAATTTCTTTCTCGATCTCTTCATCAATTGAAAATCCAAAATAGTTTCTTAAGTAATTCGCGATTTTTGGATCCAATGAAAATGACGTGTTTCTATCCTCATCATCTCTGCTCGTCCATTTGGGATCTGCCTTAATTGGCGTACTCTGCCAATTCTCAAAATAGCCATGCATGCTCCTGTTAACGTTCACTTTTTTCGGCATTTGTTTCAAGAAACTTATGCCGTGTAACTGAATTTTTTTCCCAACATCGTCAGGTAATTCGTACATCACAAATTCAGCCTCCGCACCGCCAGGGCCAAAACCATATGAGTCTTCGTGTGCGTAAAGAATTCGTTCAACCTTCAGTCCGCTGGAAACATAGCTAAGTCTGTCAGACCTTTGCACTAGTTTTAATGGGATTAGAACAAGTAAAAACATGACTGCGAAAAACGTTATCCATCTAAACATAATTCGGCCTTAAAGGTTGTTGAAATGGACAGATTGTTGCTAATAAATTAGAGAGTATTTTGAATGACTCCTTATGCCGCCTCTGCTTGAAGCAGGCACCACCGTCCATAAATCACACTTTGTTGCATCTCTTTGCTAACCCGCAAAACACAAAACCGCACCGGGTGCTATAAGTTCAGCCTATGTACAACTCACCGGAACAAACCATGAACACACTCGCATCCCGCAGCCGCACCACCGTCCTGGCCTTGAGCGCTGTCGCCGTCTTGATCGGCGGTTGCGCCAACATGACCGATGCACAGCGCAGCGCTGCCATTGGGGGTGGTTTGGGTGCTTTGGCCGGTGCGGCCATTGGCGACAGCCGCGGCGGCGCGGTGTTGGGGGCAGGTGTGGGCGCCTTGGGGGGCTACATCTGGTCCAATCAAATGGCCCAGAAAAAAGCGGCGATGGAGCAGGCCACGGCCGGTACCGGCGTGGCGGTGACGCAGACGGCGGACAACCAGCTCAAGCTGAGCATCCCCAACGACATTTCGTTCGATACCGGCCGCTCTGACATCAAGGCCAACCTGCAGCCCATCCTGAACCAGTTTGCGCAGGGCCTGAACAACCAGCCCAACACCGAAATCCGCATCGTCGGCCACACCGACAACACCGGCTCGGACGCCATCAACAACCCGCTGTCCGTCAACCGGGCCGCCAGTGCGCGCGATTACCTGGTGAAACGTGGTGTGGACGGGCGCCGCATCATGATTGACGGCCGGGGCTCACGCGAACCGATCGGTGACAACAACACCGACGCGGGCCGCAACAAGAATCGTCGTATCGAGATTTACCTGGCCGAGCGCGCCGTCGCCCAGCAGTAACCAGCCCGCGTTCAGCCCTTGGTGGTCAGGGGCTTGAGTGGGGTGCCGAAGCGCTCGCTGAGCGGTTCATGTCCCAGCGGCGGGAATTTGATCAAGGTCTCGGCCACCTGGTGGTCGGGAATTTGATCCAGCAGGTGGCGAATCAGGGTGAGTCGCCCGCGCCGCTGGTCGTTGAAGTCGACCAGCGCCCAGGGGGCTTGGGCGGTGTGGGTGGCTTTGAGCATGGCATCGCGGGCCAGCCCGTATTCAGCGTATTTCTCGCGCGCCTGCAGGTCAATCGGGCTGAGTTTCCAGCGTTTGAGCGGGTCGCTCAGGCGCTCCGCAAAGCGTTCCTCCTGCTTGTCCTGGTCGACGGTTAGCCAGTACTTGAACAGCAATATGCCGTCATCCACCAGCATCTGCTCAAACACCGGGGCCTGTTTCAAAAACGTCTTGACCTCGGCCTCCGAGCAAAAGCCCATCACCCGCTCTACGCCAGCGCGGTTGTACCAGCTGCGGTCAAACAGCACCATTTCGCCCGCGGCCGGCAGGTGCGGTACGTAGCGCTGAAAATACCATTGGGTCTGCTCCCGGTCGCTGGGTTTTGACAGCGCCACGGTGCGGCATTGGCGCGGGTTCAGCGTCTCGGCCATCGCCGTGATCAGGCCGCCCTTGCCCGCGGTATCGCGTCCCTCGATCACCACCATCAGCCGCTTGCCGGTGTGCTGCAGCCAGCGGGCCACATCGTTGAGCGCCAGTTGCAGCTCTGCGAGTTGTGCGTAGTACTCGTCCTTGCCGAGCTTGTCGGTTTTGCCGTTTTTAGTCTTTGCCATTGGCGCATGGTAGCGGAATCGCCACGCGCTGGAAACGGTACACCCCATCCGCGCCCAGGCGGCGCTGCAGCTGGCCCTCATACCAGAGCAGGTGCAGGTGGGCAATCGATTCCCCCATGGCAAAGGTGGTCTGGTGCAGGTCCAGCACCCGCTTGAAGAGCACCGGCAGCATGTCGGCGGCGCTGCCAGGCTGCGCGGTGCAAGCGGCCAATACCTCGGCCAGCCGGTCGCGGTGGTGGTCATGCAACTGCTGGATGCGCTCAAAGAGGCCCGTGAAGGGTTTGCCGTGGGCGGGCAGGGTGAGGGTGTCCGCGGGCAGCGCCCTGAATTTGTCGATCGAATCCAGAAACTCGCGCAGCGCATTGGCTTCGGGCTCCTGGTCGTACACACTCACATTGGTGGAGATGCGCGGCAGCATCATGTCGCCGCCTATCAGCACCTTGAGTTCTTCGCAATACAGCGCAATGTGTTCCGGCGCGTGGCCGTAGCCGCTGATGCAGCGCCAGTGCCGTCCGCCGATGGTGAGCTGGTCGCCGTCTTTCATGCGCCGGTACTGGTGCGGCACGGCGGGCACCAGGGTGGCGTAGTAGTTGGCGCGCGCCTTGATCTTGGCCACGGAATCCGGGTCGTTCAGGCCATGCAAAGCAAAAAACAGGGCGGCCGGTTCACCACCAAAACCGGAGGAGTCTTCGGTGCCGATGCGGGCCATGGCGTAGTCGGTGGCGCTGATCCACAGGCGCACGTTCCAGCGCTCGCACAGCCAATGGGCCAGGCCGATGTGGTCGGGGTGCATGTGGGTCACGATCACGCGCAGGATCGGCAGGCCTTCCAGCTCGGTGGCAAAAATCTGTTCCCACTGGGCTTTGGCCTCGTCCACGCTGATGCAGCAGTCCACCACGCTCCAGCCCGCCTGGCCGTCAATCTCATCACGCAGCAGCCACAGGTTGATGTGGTTGAGCGCAAACGGCAGGCTCATGCGCAGCCATTTCACGCCGGGCGCCACCGTCACGGTCTGGCCGGGCGCGGGCAAGGTGTCCCCCAGGGGGTAATGCAGGCGCTTTTCGAGCTCGTGGGCGGGGAGTGTGGCGGGTAAATTCAAGGCGGCTCCTGATTTGCGACATAATTGACGTTTACGTAAACGTCAACCATGGCGGCCATTGTAGATGCGGACATCTACGGTTGCAGTCACCTTGGGGCATCCTGAATTATGGCAATCACCTACAGCATCAGCGATCTGGCGAAAGAGTTTGACCTCACCACGCGGGCCATCCGCTTCTATGAAGACCTGGGGCTGCTGGAGCCGGAGCGTTCGGGCCCCGGCGGGCGCAACCGTGTCTACAGCGGGCGCGACCGCACCCGCTTGAAGCTCACCCTGCGCGCCAAGCGCCTGGGCCTGAGCCTGACCGAGGCCAAGGACATCATCGACATGTACGACAGCCCGCGCGACACCGGGCCGCAATTGCAGAAGTTCCTGCTGGTGCTGGCCGAGCATCAAAAACAGCTTGAAGCCCAGATGATGGACCTGCAGGCCAACCTGGATGAACTCAAGGTACACCAGCGCGAAGCCAAAGTCCTGCTGGCCAAGAGCCTGAGCCCGCCGGACGCCAAAAGCACCGCCACCAAACCGAAGAAGACCCATGCAGCCTGAAGAAACCCTCTTGGAGCGCGTCCAAAACAGCTTTGACCGCCAGGGTCTGATGCAGCACCTGGGCGCCCGCCTGGTGCGGGTGGAGCCCGGCCTGTGTGTGGTGGCGCTGCCGTACTCCAGCAAGGTGACGCAGCAGCAGGATGGCTTTCATGGTGGCGCCACCGGTGCGCTGGCCGACATTGCCGCAGGTTATGCCGGTTTGACCCTGGCACCAGCGGGCATGGAGGTGGTCACCCTGGAATACAAAATCAACTTCATGGCGGCTTTTCAAGGCGGCGAACTGCACGCCACTGGCCGCGTGGTGAAGGCCGGGCGTCGCGTGATCGTGACCACCGCCGAGGTCGTCCACATCGACGCCGATGGCAAGCAAAGTGCCTGTGCCGTGATGCAGCAAACGCTGATGCCCGTGCCCAAAACGTATTGAACCCAACAATTAAAGGAGACACCATGAACAACATGCCCGGACTGAACTTCCAACTCGGTGAAGACATTGATGCGCTGCGCGATGCCGTGCGCGAATTTGCCCAGGCCGAGATTGCGCCGCGTGCGGCCGAGATCGACAAAACCGACCAGTTTCCCATGGACCTGTGGCGCAAGATGGGCGACCTCGGTGTGCTCGGCATCACCGTGGGTGAAGAGTTTGGCGGCGCCAACATGGGCTACCTCGCGCACATGATTGCGATGGAGGAAATCTCCCGCGCCTCTGCCTCGGTAGGGCTTAGCTATGGCGCGCACAGCAACCTTTGTGTGAACCAGATCAAGCGCAACGGCACCCCCGAACAGCGCAGCAAATACCTGCCCAAACTCATCACCGGCGAGCATGTCGGCGCGCTGGCCATGAGCGAGCCGGGCGCGGGCAGTGATGTGATCAGCATGAAGCTCAAGGCCGAAGACAAGGGCGGCTACTACGTGCTCAATGGCAGCAAGATGTGGATCACCAACGGCCCTGACGCCGACACCCTGGTGGTGTACGCCAAGACCGAACCCGAGCTGGGTGCCCGCGGAGTCACCGCATTCCTGATTGAAAAAGGCATGCCCGGCTTCTCGGTCGCGCAAAAGCTCGACAAGCTCGGCATGCGCGGCAGCCACACCGGCGAGCTGGTGTTCAACAACGTGGAAGTGCCGGCGCAGAACATCCTGGGCGGCCTCAACAGCGGCGCCAAGGTGCTGATGAGCGGGCTGGACTACGAACGCGCGGTGTTGACCGGCGGCCCGCTGGGCATCATGCAGTCGGTAATGGACAACGTGCTGCCTTACATCCATGACCGCAAGCAGTTTGGCCAGAGCATTGGCGAATTCCAGCTGATTCAGGGCAAGGTGGCCGACATGTACACCGTGCTGCAGGCCGGGCGCTCGTTTGCCTACACCGTGGCCAAGAACCTGGACCTGCTGGGTGTGGAGCACGTGCGCCAGGTGCGCAAGGACTGTGCTTCGGTCATTTTGTGGTGCGCCGAAAAAGCCACCTGGATGGCGGGCGAGGGCGTGCAGATTTATGGCGGCAACGGCTACATCAACGAGTACCCGCTGGGCCGTTTGTGGCGCGATGCCAAGCTGTATGAAATCGGCGCGGGCACCAGCGAAATCCGCCGCATGCTGATTGGCCGGGAACTGTTCGCAGAAACCTGCTGAAGGCTCCGGGTTTGACCGCGCAGGCGAAAATACGCCCATGACTTCATCACTACACAACCTGCTAGACAACAACCGCCAGTGGGCGGCCCGCATGGAGCAGCAGCGGCCCGGGTTTTTTACCCAGCTGTCGCATCAGCAAACCCCCAAGTACCTGTGGATTGGCTGCGCCGACAGCCGCGTGCCAGCCAACGAGATCACCGGGCTGGACCCGGGCGAGGTGTTCGTGCACCGCAATATTGCCAACGTGGTGGTGCACTCGGACCTTAACGCCCTGTCGGTCATCCAGTACGCCGTGGACCACCTCAAGGTGGAGCACATCATGGTGGTGGGCCACTACGGCTGCGGCGGCGTGCTGGCCGCGTTGCGCGGTACCCGCGTGGGCCTGGCCGACAACTGGCTGCGCCATGTGCATGACGTGAAGCTGCGCCACCGTGGCCGTATTGACCACTTGAGCGTGCCCGAGCAGGAAGACGTGCTGTGCGAGATGAACGTGATCGAGCAGGTCGGCAATGTGGCGCTGTCCAACGTGATGCAGGACGCCTGGGGCCGGGGCCAGAAGGTGGCCGTGCATGGCTGGTGCTACGGCCTCAAGGACGGCCTGGTCAAGGACCTGGGCGTGACCATGCAGGGCTCGCACGAGGTCATCACTGTGTTTGGCGAAGCCCTCAAGCGTTACCCGCGCGGCGGCATTCTGCTTTAAAGCGCCTGGGCATGTTTCCGCAACGTCTTGACTCCACGGTGGCCTACGACATCGCCAAGGCGATGATGGATGGCTTCAACCGCCATTACCAGTTGTTTCGCACCGAGTCGGGCCGCGCCAAGCACCGGTTTGAAACGTCCGACTGGCATGGCCAGCAACGGGCCCAGCGGGAGCGCATCGAGTTCTACGACCTGCGCGTGCGCGAGGCCTCCACCCGGCTGGAGCGAGAGTTCAAGGCGGGTGAGCAGCCCATGGACATCTGGCAACAGGTCAAGCTGCATTACATCGGCCTGCTGGTCAACCACCACCAGCCGGAGCTGGCCGAGACCTTCTTCAATTCAGTCACCACCAAAATCCTGCACCGCACGCACTTTCACAACGACTTTATTTTTGTGCGACCGGCGGTCAGCACCGAGTACATCGAAAACGGCGAGTCCGAGAAGCGCCCCACCTACCGGGCCTACTACCCGTCCAACAGCAGCATGCAAACGGCGCTGGAGGAGATGGTGGCCGACTTTGACTTGCGCCGCGAGTTTGAAGACCTGTCCCGTGATGTGGGCCATGTGGTGCGCGCCATGACCGCCACGCTGGGGGAGGCCAAGCTGCGCGCCAATTTTCAGGTGCAAGTGCTGACCAGCCTGTTCTTTCGCAACAAGGGTGCCTACATCGTGGGCAAGCTGATCAACGGCTTCAACGAATTTCCGTTTGCGCTACCGGTGCTGCATGCGCCGGTGGGCGACACGCTGGTGATTGATGCCGTGCTGTCTGGCGAAGACGACCTGCTGATGCTGTTCAGCTTTGCGCGCGCCTACTTCATGGTGGACATGGAAATCCCCAGCGCCTACGTGCAGTTTCTGCGCAGCATGATGCCGCGCAAACCACGCAATGAAATCTACAACGCGCTGGGCCTGGCCAAGCAGGGCAAGACGCTGTTTTACCGCGATTTTCTGCACCACCTGCGCCACTCCAGCGACAAGTTTCGCATCGCGCCCGGCATCAAGGGCATGGTCATGCTGGTGTTTGACCTGCCCTCGTTTCCCTATGTGTTCAAGGTCATCAAGGACTACTACCCGCCGCAAAAAGACACCACCCGCGAGCAGATCAAGGGCAAGTACCTGCTGGTCAAACAGCACGACCGTGTCGGCCGCATGGCCGACACGCTGGAGTACAGCGAAGTGGCGTTTCCGCGCGAGCGGTTTGACGACGAGCTGATCCGGGAAATCGAGAAGTTCGCCCCCAGCCAGCTGGAGATCAGCGACCGTGATGGCGATGGCCATCTGGAGGTCATCATCAAGCACGTGTACATCGAGCGGCGCATGATTCCGCTCAACATCTACCTGCAGGAAGCGTTTGACGCGGGCGGTGCCAATGCCGCCGCTGAGGGCCCGGCCGCCGTGCGGGCACGCGAGCAGATCGAGCGTGGCGTGGTCGAGTACGGCAACGCCATCAAGGACCTGGTGGCAGCCAACATCTTTCCCGGCGACATGCTCTGGAAAAACTTTGGCATCACGCGCCACGGCAAGGTGGTGTTCTATGACTACGACGAGATTGAATACATCACCGACTGCAAATTCCGCAAGGTGCCCGCGCCCCGAAACGAAGAAGACGAGATGTCGGGCGAGGTCTGGTACAGCGTGGGCCCGCGCGATGTGTTCCCCGAAACCTTTGGCCCGTTTTTGCTGGGCAACCCGGCCGTGCGCCAGGTGTTCATGAAGCACCACGCCGACCTGCTGGAGGCGAGCTTCTGGCAGGGGCACAAAGACCGCATCCAGGCGGGCGACGTGATTGACGTGTTTCCGTATGACCGCGAAAGACGGTTTTCGTTTGTGCGGGATCAAGCCGCGTTGACTTGACCCGATTTAAAACTATTCAGCTTTTTTATTCTTCAAGGAGTTTGGTATGTCTGACCCGATCGTGATCGTGGGTGCCGCGCGCACCCCCATGGGAAGTTTTCAGGGCGATTTTTCAAGCCTTGCGGCGCATGACCTCGGTGGCGTCGCCATCCAGGCCGCGGTGGAACGCGCCGGTATTGCGCCTGATTCGGTGAATGAAGTGCTGTTCGGCAACTGCCTGATGGCCGGTCAGGGCCAGGCGCCCGCGCGCCAAGCCGGGTTCAAGGGCGGCTTGCTCATCAGCGCGGGCGCGGTGACGCTGTCCAAGATGTGCGGCTCCGGCATGCGCGCGGCCATGTTCGGGCATGACATGCTCGTCGCGGGCAGTGCCGACGTGGTGGTGGCTGGGGGCATGGAGAGCATGACCAACGCGCCCTACCTGCTGCAAAAAGCCCGTGGCGGCTACCGCATTGGCCACGACCGCATGTTCGACCACATGATGCTCGACGGCCTGGAAGACGCCTACGAGGCGGGCCGTTCCATGGGCACCTTTGGCGAAGACTGCGCCGCCAAGTACGGCTTCACCCGTGAAGCCCAAGACAACTTCGCCATCACCAGCGTGAAGCGGGCACAAGCCGCGACGACATCAGGTGCGTTTGCGGCTGAAATCACACCCGTGACGGTCAAGGGCCGTGCCGGTGACACGGTGATTGCCACCGATGAGGCGCCCGGCAAGGTCAAGCTGGAAAAAATCCCGACCCTCAAGCCCGCGTTCAAAAAAGACGGGACGATCACCGCCGCCAGCAGCTCCAGCATCAGCGACGGCGCGGCCGCGCTGGTGATGATGCGCGCGTCCACCGCTGCCAGGTTGGGGCTCAAGCCGCTGGCCAAAATCGTGAGCCACGCCGTGCACGCGCAAGAACCCAACTGGTTCGCCACCGCGCCAGTGGGCGCCGTGAACAAGGCACTGGCCAAAGCCGGTTGGGCCGTGAAAGATGTGGACCTGTGGGAAGTCAACGAAGCCTTTGCCGTGGTGCCGATGGCGCTGATGCATGACCTGAACCTGAGCCATGACATCGTGAACGTGAACGGCGGCGCCTGCGCGCTGGGCCACCCGATTGGCGCGTCCGGCGCCCGCATCATGGTCACCCTGATGTACGCGCTGCAGGCCCGTGGCCTCAAAAAAGGCGTCGCCACCCTGTGCATTGGCGGGGGCGAAGGCACGGCTGTGGCGCTGGAAATGCTATAAATTAGATAGCTGCTAGCGCACGTTGTATCTGGGCTAGCGCCCGATTTCTTATAAATTTTGAACGGATGCCCTCGGGCCTGACCCATGTTGCTGACCCCAGACCAGGAAATGATCCGCGACGCCGTGCGCGATTTTGCCCAAGCGGAGTTGTGGCCGAACGCCGCGAAGTGGGACAAGGAACATCATTTTCCCAAGGCGGCCCACCAGGGCCTGGCCCAGTTGGGCGCCTACGGCATTTGCGTGCCCGAGGAGTTCGGTGGCGCCAACATGGACTACCTGACGGTGGCCCTGGTGCTGGAGGAAATCGCCGCCGGTGACGGCGGCACCAGTACCGCCATCAGCGTGACCAACTGCCCGGTCAACGCCATCCTGATGCGTTATGGCAACGCAGCGCAGAAGAAGCAGTGGCTGACCCCGCTGGCCCAGGGCCAGATGCTGGGCGCCTTCTGCCTGACCGAGCCGCATGTGGGCTCCGATGCCTCCAGCCTGCGCACCACGGCGGTCAAGGACGGTGACGAATACGTCATCAACGGCGTCAAGCAGTTCATCACCAGCGGCAAAAATGGCGATGTAGCCATCGTCATTGCCGTGACCGACAAGGGCGCGGGCAAGAAGGGCATGAGTGCTTTTCTGGTGCCCACCCACGCGCCGGGCTACGTGGTGGCGCGGCTGGAAGACAAGCTCGGCCAGCACAGCAGCGACACCGCGCAGATCAATTTTGACAACTGCCGCATCCCCGCCGAAAACCTGATTGGGGCGGAAGGCGAGGGGTACCGAATCGCGCTGGGTGCCTTGGAGGGCGGGCGCATCGGCATTGCCGCGCAAAGTGTGGGCATGGCGCGCAGCGCCTTTGAGGTGGCGCTGGCCTACGCCAAGGAGCGCCAGAGCTTTGGCACGGCCATCTTCAACCACCAGGCGGTCGGTTTCAGGTTGGCCGACTGCGCGACGCAGTTGGAAGCGGCGCGCCAGCTCATCTGGCACGCCGCCGCGCTGCGGGACGCGGGGCGTCCGTGCCTCAAAGAAGCCGCCATGGCCAAGCTGTTTGCCAGCGAGATAGCCGAGAAGGTTTGCAGCGTCGCCATCCAGACGCTGGGCGGCTACGGCTACGTGAGCGACTTTCCGGTCGAGCGCATTTACCGCGACGTGCGCGTGTGCCAGATTTACGAAGGCACCAGCGACGTGCAGAAAATCATCATCCAGCGCGCGCTGGCCTGACCCGCCTGCCGGTGACTCAGGCCGAGACCGGCGTGCGGCCGGGCAGGGAGGCGGGCAGTGCCTTGGCGCCCAGGCTGTTGTCCACCAGGTTGCCAATCATGTCGGCCGTCATGGCCGAGAGTGTCCAGCCCAGATGGCCGTGGCCGGTGTTGTAAAACACACAGGGCGAACGGCCCCGCCCCACGCGCGGCAGCATGTTGGGCATCATGGGGCGCAGACCGGCCCAGGGCACCACACTGTCGGTGCGTACCCCCGGAAAACATTGCTGCACCCATTCCACCAGCGGGCGAATGCGGTCGGCGCGAATGTCGCGGTTCATGCCGTTGAACTCGGCCGTGCCCGCCACGCGCAGGCGGTCCTGCCCCAGGCGGCTGGTCACCAGCTTGGTGGCGTCGTCCAGCAAACTCACCATCGGGGCCGAGGTCTGGCTTTGCGCGTCCAGCAGATTGACGGTGATGGAATAACCCTTGACCGGGTAGATGTTGACCCGGTCGCCCAGTTGCGCGGCCAACGCGCGGCTGGCCGTGCCTGCGCACACCACCACGCCGTCAAACACCAGCGTGTCGGCGTGGGCGCCGTCCCCGGTGGTCAGGGTGACCTGCTTGCCATCGCTGCGCACCGAGCGGATGTCCTGGCCATACAGCGTGCGCACACCCAGCCGCTCTGCCGCAGCGGCCAGCCCGGCGGTGAATTTGTGAATATCACCCGTGGAGTCGCTGGGCGTGAAATAGCCACCGTAGTACTCGCCAGCCAGTGTGGGTTCAATGGCGCGCATTTCGGCAGGCGTGACCGCCTGGCGTTGCAGGCCGCCTTTGGCCAGCATCTGCGACACCTTGCCCGCGTGGTCAAAGCCGGCCTTGTCGCGGTAGATGTGCAGAATGCCTTCGCGTTGGTGGTCAAAGTCGATGCCTTCCTGTGCCGCCCAGGCAAACAGGTGATCGCGCGCCGCCATCGACAGGCGCACCGTCTCGATGGTGTTTTTCTCGTAGTGCGGCATGGCGGCAATGAACTCGGCAAACCACGATATCTTGTGCCAGCTGGGCTTGGGGTTCACCAGCAGGGGCGCGTCATGGGTGAGCATCCACTTGAGGCCTTTGACAATCGTGGACCAGTGGTTCCAGACCTCGGCGTTGGAGGCCGAGAGTTGTCCGCCGTTGGCAAATGAGGTTTCCATCGCGGCATAGCGGTGTTTCTCAAACAGGGTGACCGTAAAACCACGCCTGGCCAACGCATACGCGGTGGTGATGCCCGTGATGCCACCGCCGATAACAGCTATTTTTTTCATGAGGAAGATCCAAAAAAGAGTCGGGGGTTGGGACGGCGTCGGACATTCGACACCGTCGCCCCCTCTGTTTTGGACCTGAGAGATTCACACCCCGTCCGTGGACGGTGGGCGCTTGCTCCTGCGGTGGACCGGAAGACTAGCTCCGGTCACTCTTCAGAGTGTTTGCTGAACTGATACCGGTTCTTGTGCCTGAGAGATTCCGGGGCGGTTGCTCCTTCGGCGCTTGTATGCAGGGAGACTGCTTCAAGACTCTCCCGATATCATGGACGGGATTATGTCACTGCGGCGGTGGCCCTCGCTGGTCAGCCCATTTTTTCCATCGCGACAACCAGGAGCACCCCATGCCCATCACCAAAGGCTACCAGCAACTCGTCGATGAGGCCATGGCCCAGGTCACGACCTATTCGGTGCCCGAGGTTCAGGCCCGCCTGAACGACCCCAGGACGCAGATCGTGGATATCCGTGACATCCGTGAACTGGCCGAGGGCACCGTGGTGGGCGCTTTTCATGCGCCGCGCGGCATGCTCGAATTCTGGGTGGACCCGGCCTCGCCGTACCACAAGCCCTTGTTCGCCGACGAGTCCAAAGAGTTCATCCTGTTCTGCGGCGCGGGCTGGCGCAGCGCTCTGGCGACCAAAGCCTTGCAGGACATGGGCATGACCAACGTGGCGCACGTTGACGGTGGGTATGCCGAGTGGGTCAAACAGGGCGCCCCCACCGAAACGCTTGAAGCCCAAAAGGCCCGGCGCCAAACCAAACCCTGAGGCGGGGCGGGCCATGGGAATTGACGTGTTGATGCGTCCGGTGCGCTGCGGCATGGCGGCGGCAGCGGTCGCCCTGCTCGGGGCGTGTTCCAGTTTGCACCCCTGGCAAAACCTGCCGATGCAGCCGCAGGCGCGTGCGTTGCCAGCCGCGCCGCCGGATGCCCCGGCGGCCGACGAGCGCTCGATGGTGATGGTGGTCACCATGTCGGGCGGCGGTGCGCGTGCTGCGGCGTTTGGCTACGGCGTGCTCGATGCCTTGCGCCAGACGCGGGTACGCTGGCATGAGCGCGAATTTGCGCTGCTCGACGAGCTGGACGTCATCAGTGGCGTCTCGGGCGGCAGCATCATTGCGGCCTACTACGCGGCTTTTGGCGAGAAGACCTTCTCGACTTTCGAGTCTGCCTACCTGCGGCAAAACTTCCAGAACACGCTCATCAACGACATGCTGCACCCTGGCCGCCTGCATGACCTGTCGTCGCCCTGGTTTGGCCGCAGCAACCTGCTCGCGCAGCGGCTGGACGCGCTGTATGAAGGCAAGACCTTCGGTGATCTGGGCACCCGCGCCGGCCAGCCGCGCCTGCTGATTTCGGCCACCGACCTGTCGCTGGGCTCCAGCTTTGAGTTCACCTGGAACCAGTTTGCGCTGATTTGCTCGGACCTGGCCAGTGTGCCGCTGTCGTTTGCCGTGGCCGCTTCGTCCGCGGTGCCGATCGCGCTGAGCCCGATGACCCTGAAAAACCACAACGCCAACTGCCCGAGCCCTCCGCGGGAGGTTGCCGGTTCGTCCACCAGCGACTACCGCGTGCGCTTGCTCAAAGACAACCAGCGCACCTACCTGGATGCCAAAGTCCGCCCCTACATCCACCTGGTGGATGGTGGCCTGGCCGACAACCTGGGCCTGCGCAGCCTGCTGGACCGCTCGCTGGCCGACGGCGGCATCCGCGACAGCGTGCGGCGCTCGTCCAAAATCGCCATCGAAAAGCTGGTGATCATTGCGGTGAATGCCGAGCGCGACCCGTCCGAGCGCATTGATGACAGCGACACCGTGCCCCGCACCTCGCAGGTGGTGGATGCGCTGCTGTTTGGCTCCGGCGCGCGGGCCACACAGGAAACGCTGGGTCTGCTGAGCGACACCGCTCAAGCGTGGCGGCGTGAACTGCGCCGCGCCACGGCCGACGGCGCCGATTCGTTTGCGCCGGAGGCCCAGATTCATGTGGTCAACGTCAACCTGCGGGATGCGCCCGAGCCGCTGGGGCGCCGCGGGCTGCTCCAGATTCCCACGGCGTTCTCCATTCCGGGTGCGGACGTGAGCCGTCTGATTGAGGCGGGGAGCAACATCCTGCAGCAGTCCCCCGAATTCAAGGCACTGGTGCAGTCCCTGGGCGGCGAGCGACCAGCACCCTGAAGTCATTTGTCCAATATTTTTAACAAAAACGGGCTGTAGCCCATATGGAACTTGCGGAGCATGCTATGAAATTTGAAGCAATCCTGTTTGACTGTGATGGCGTGCTGGTGGACAGCGAGCCCATTGTCAATGCCGTCCTGCGTGACATGCTGGAGGAGCGCGGCTGGGCCATGACAGCGCCGGAGTGCATGCGCTTCTTTGTCGGCAAGTCGGTGCGTGACGAGCGCGTGGCGATTGAAGCGCACACCGGCCAGCCGCTCACCGACGCGTGGATGCAGCTCTTTTACACCCGCCGCAACCATGAGTTAACGCAGCGCCTGGAGATCATCGCGGGCGCCGACGCGGCCGTGCAGGCGGCGCACCGCCACACCGGCCAGCGCATTGCCTGCGCCTCGGGGGCGGACCGGTTCAAGGTGGAAATGCAGCTGACCCAGGTGGGTTTGATGGCGTTCTTCACCGGTCGGGTGTTCAGCGGCCACGAGATGCCACGCTCCAAACCTGCGCCCGACGTCTACCTGGCCGCCGCGCGTCACCTGAATGCGCCAGGCCACCAGTGCCTGGTGATCGAGGACACCACGGTGGGCACCACGGCCGGCGTGGCGGCGGGCGCCACGGTGTGGGCGTACTGCCCGATTCCGGCGAATGGGCCTGCGCTGTTGGCGGCCGGCGCGGCTCAATTGTTCGGCCATATGGGTGACTTGCCTGCCTTGCTGGCCGCTCTTTGACCGAGTGCCTGTTTGGCAGGCACCGTGTTGCAGCCCGCGCCAGATCAGGCTTTGGCGGGTTGTCCCGGCGCTGGTACACAAACTTATCCACAGAAGCTGTGCATGAGAAAAGAAATGCTTTCATCACTGCGCCATGGGGCCAGGCAGCTTCTTTGTATTTTCAAATTGGTTTGAAAAAATAGGTCTTGGGCCCGGTTTCAAGCGAACTTTCTGTTATGTAAATAGAGCTTGAAAGCACTTGTTTTGTGACTTATACCTGCTGCCTATTTAGTAGGCACTGCGTTGAAAGCACTGCCAGATGGGGAATTGGCTTGTTTTCCCTGCGGTGCTCCACAAAGTTATCCACAAAACATGTGCATGAACTTTTTTTCAACTCATTTGCCCTCGCCATGGACCCCTGCCTGTTTCGCAGGCACCGTGCTGCAGGCCGCGCCAGACAAGGCTTTGGCACGGTTGTTCCGGGGCTGCTGCACAAAGTTATCCACAAAATTTGTGCAGTGTCGGGTGGGCGAGTTGTGCTAGGGCGCGGGAGGGAAATGACTCAACCCAAGCGCCGGAACTCCGCCGGAGACTTTCCTGTCCAGCTCTTGAACGCCCGGATAAAACTTTTTTCATTCTGAAACCCCGCCGCCTGCGCCACTTGTTTGACCGGCCGTGCGGTACGCAGCAGCAACTCGCGCGCACGGCTCTGGCGCACGTCGTCTTTCAGCGCCTGCAGGGAGGCGCCTTCGTCTTTCAACTGGCGGTGCAGGGTGCGGGGCGACACATGCAGCAGGGTGGCCAGGTCGTCGGCGCTGTGGGTGTCCGCCGGGTGGGCCACCAGCGCCTGGCGCACGCGCTGCACCAGCAGGCGGTCGCGCCGGTACTGGCGCACGGTCAACGGCAGGGCGCGTTGCAGCATCTGCTGCAACGCGTGTTCGTCGCGCCGCAGTGGCAAGGCCAGGTAGCGCGCATCGAAGCAGATGCCTGCCGGTGAGGTGTCAAACGCGGTGGGGCTGGAGAACAGCACGCCGTACACCTCGGCGTGGGGCGGTGCGGCATACGGAAACTGCGCGCTTTTCAGCGGGATGCGTGAGTCAATCAGCCAGCAGGCCACGCCATGGACGTTGCGCAGCACCGAGACCAGGCAAAACTCGCGCAGGGTGCCCAAGTCGCGGTGCTCGGTGATGGCCAGCCTGGCCTGGTCGCCGGTCACGCTGAGTTGGCAGGTGATGTCGTCGGCAATCAGCCGGTGGTGGCGGCACCAGCGTTGCAGCGCCACGCCCAGCGTGGGCGCGCTGATGGAGGCGCGCACCAGCATGCCGTAGCTGCCCCAGGGCAGGCGGCGGCTGAACCAGCCCAGCGCCTCGTCGTCCAACTCCTGCATGGCGGCACCGGAGATGCGTTCCATTTGCGCGGCGGTGATGCGCGATGCCGGATTCATCAGGCTGGGTGGCGTGATTTGTGCCAGCGCGAGGGCCTGTTCAGGGCTTTTTCCCTGACGTGCATAGGCCTCCATAATGGCGCCCACAAATGCAATGGGTGTCGCGGCAATGCCCGTTGGGTCACGGATGGTCGTGTTGAGGGAGGCAGGTGTGGACGTTGGCATGGCTCAGAGTATCTTTCCATATGGCACGATTTGCAACCTGTGAGGCATCCGGAAATTCCCTGGCGCTTCTATGCTTCGGGGTACACAATGGCGCACCAACCCGCTGCCGTTATTGAACTTCAGAGAGAACCCCATGTCCGTTCTTGATACCAAACTCAACGCCCGCTCTGCCGATTTCCAGGCCAATGCCACCGCCATGCAGGCGCTGGTAGATGACCTCAACGTCCAGATTGCCAAGGTGGCCTTGGGTGGCGGCGACGCCGCCCGCGCCAAGCACACCGGTCGCGGCAAGCTGTTGCCGCGGGACCGGGTGCAGATGCTGCTGGACCCCGGCACGCCGTTTCTGGAGCTGTCGCCGTTGGCTGCCATGGGCATGTACCCCGACCGTGATGGCTCCGACAGCGCGCCCTGCGCGGGTGTCATTGTGGGCATTGGCCGGGTGAGCGGCGTGGACTGCATGATTGTGTGCAACGACGCCACGGTCAAAGGCGGCACTTACTACCCGCTCACGGTCAAGAAGCACTTGCGGGCGCAAGAGGTGGCGCAGCAAAACCGCCTGCCCTGTATCTACCTGGTGGACTCGGGCGGTGCCAATTTGCCGAACCAGGACGAGGTGTTTCCGGACCGCGACCATTTCGGACGCATCTTCTTCAACCAGGCCACCATGAGTGCCGAGGGCATCTCGCAGATTGCCGTGGTGATGGGCAGTTGCACGGCCGGTGGTGCCTACGTGCCCGCCATGAGCGATGAGACCATCATCGTCAAGAACCAGGGCACGATTTTTCTGGGCGGTCCGCCGCTGGTGAAGGCCGCCACGGGGGAGGTGGTCACGGCCGAAGACCTGGGCGGTGGTGATGTGCACACGCGCCTGTCCGGCGTGGCCGATCACCTGGCGCAGAGCGACCTGCACGCCTTGGCGCTGGCGCGGCAAGCAGTGTCGCATTTGAACCAAAAGAAGGTGCTGGCGCCCGCTGTACAAGCGCCTGTTGCTCCTAAATTTGCAGCAGAGGAGTTGTACGGCGTGATTCCGGTCGACACTCGCAAACCGTTTGATGTGCGCGAGATCATTGCCCGCATCGTGGACGAGTCCGAGTTCCACGAGTTCAAGCCGCGTTATGGCGCCACGCTGGTGACCGGCTTTGCCCATATTGAGGGTATGCCGGTGGGCATCATCGCCAACAACGGCATTTTGTTCAGCGAGTCGGCCCTGAAGGGTGCGCACTTCATCGAGCTGTGCTGCCAGCGCAAGATTCCGCTGGTTTTTTTGCAGAACATCACCGGCTTCATGGTCGGGCGCAAGTACGAGAACGAAGGCATTGCGCGCAACGGCGCCAAGATGGTGACCGCCGTGGCCACCGCAGCAGTGCCGAAGTTCACCATCATCATTGGCGGCAGCTTTGGCGCGGGCAACTACGGCATGTGCGGCCGTGCCTTCAGCCCCCGTTTCTTGTGGATGTGGCCCAACGCCCGCATCTCGGTCATGGGCGGCGAGCAGGCGGCCAGCGTGCTGGCCACCGTCAAGCGCGACGGCATTGAGCTCAAGGGAGGCGCCTGGAGCATCGAGGAAGAAGAAGCCTTCAAGGCGCCGATTCGCCGCCAGTACGAAGAGCAAGGCCACCCCTATTTCGCCACCGCCCGCCTGTGGGACGACGGCGTGATCGACCCCGCGGACACCCGCCGCGTGCTGGCGCTGGGCTTGAGTGCATCGCTCAATGCGCCGATCCCGGAAACGAAGTTTGGTGTGTTTAGGATGTAGTCCTTTTCAAAGGGGAATTCAATGCGGGTATTGCTGATCACGCTGGCTTGGCTGGCTGCTGTGGGGTTGAGTGGATGTGCGGGTACCGTACAGCGCGACGCGGGTAGCGCTAACGGGCATGCCAAACTGGTGGGTGCGAGCTACAGCATGATGGAGCTGGTGATGACCGATCAAGCCCGGCGGTTGCAGGTCGACAATCCGCAATTCAATGCACAGGAGTTGGCCGGGTACTTGCAGCGCCGTCTGGACGGCAACGGTTTGTTGAAATCAGACGCCGCGTACAAAGTCAATGTGACGATTGATGAATTTCGGGTTCGCTCCGCTGTCAGTGCGGTGCTTTTCGGCGTCATGGCGGGCACGGACTCCATCGATGGGCATGTGCAGGTTCTGGATGCGCGGGGGCGAACCCTGCATTCGTTCAAGATCAGTGCTTCTTACGGCCTGGGCGGTTGGGGTGGCGGTCAGGATGGCACGCGCATGACCTGGCTTTATGACAAATTCGCCGAGTTGACCGTGAGTGAGTTGATGGGGTCGACCAGTGCAGCGAATGTGTCGAAAACCAAGGCCCCGGCCCGGTTGGCGGCTCCTGCGGCGCCGATCATGATTTCCGCGGATGCGCCGCTCCCCCAAAGCGCGCCGAGAGTCGCCGTGGTCGGTGCATCCGCACTACCCCTCGCATTGGCCAGTCCATCTGCACCGGTCGGTTACACGGCCTCGGGATTTGCCAATATTGACGACGTTGACGCCATCCCCTACCTGGGTGACAAGGGCCGGGCGGCTTACCGTGAATGGCTGACCAAACCAACGCCCCGCGCATTTGCGGTGTCGACGAATGGCTTTTTTGGGCATGCCTGGAGTCTGAAACCGGCGGATCAGACCTTGCCCACGGACCCCACTGAGCGGGTCTTGGTGTCGTGTGAAAAAGCGGCCAAACAAGCTTGCAAGCTTTACGCCGTCAATGGTGCCGTCGTCTGGGTGAAAGCGCCTGTCAATGCCGCTTTGACCAGCGTGCGGGCTGTGACGCCTGTCGCGCAATAGGCGAGTTGTCGCACGTCATCATGGACACCTTGCTTCAATTCTGGCAATCCCTCTCCAGCGCGGCGCAGGGCAGCGCGCACGGCCTGGACATGGCCCAACTGCTGGCCTTGGCTGGCGTGTTGGGATGGGCCAGTGGTTTGCGGCTGTATGCCGTGGTGTTCATGACCGGGCTGGCCGGTTGGCTGGGCTGGCTGCCCTTGCCGCCGGGCTTGTCGGTGTTGCAGCACCCGGCCGTGCTGTTGGGCAGCGGTTTCATGCTGTTCATCGAGTTTTTTGCCGACAAGATACCCGGGCTGGATTCCTTGTGGGACCTGGTGCACTCGGTCATTCGCGTGCCGGGCGGTGCCGCGTTGGCGGCCGGTGTTTTTGGGGCGGACAACGCCACCCTGGGCTTGGTGGCGGGGCTGCTGGGCGGCTCGCTGGCGGCCACGTCGTACGCCATCAAGGTCAGCACGCGGGCGGCGGTCAACACCTCGCCCGAGCCGTTCTCCAATATTCTGGTCAGCCTGTTGGAAGACGGGCTGGTCGTGGCGGCCCTGTGGCTGGCCACCCAGCATCCGCTTGCTTTTGGCATCGCGCTGGCCATCGTTCTGGTCATCAGCATCGCCTTGCTGGTGGTGCTGATGAGGTTTTTCAAAGCGCTGCTGCGTCGCATCAGGGCTTGGTTTGGCGGCACGCAATTGACTCAACTCAGGTAGACACAACATGTTCAACAAAATCCTCATTGCCAACCGGGGCGAGATCGCCTGTCGCGTGGCAGCCACGGCCCGGCGCCTGGCCATCAAAACCGTGGCGGTGTACTCCGATGCGGATGCCAACGCCAAACACGTGAGCGTGTGTGACGAGGCGGTCTACATTGGCGGCAGTGCGCCCAAAGACAGTTACCTGCGCTGGGAAAAAATCATTGCTGCGGCCCAGGCCACGGGCGCGCAGGCGGTTCATCCCGGGTATGGTTTCTTGAGCGAAAACGTCGAGTTTGCGCAAGCCTGCGCGGACGCCGGTCTGGTGTTCATCGGCCCGCTGCCGTCCAGCATCCAGGCCATGGGGCTCAAGGCCGAGTCCAAACGGTTGATGAACCTGGCGGGCGTGCCGCTGGTGCCGGGTTACCACGGGGAGGACCAGGACCCGGCACTGCTGCAGCGCGAGGCCGACAGCATCGGTTATCCGGTCCTGATCAAAGCCAGCGCGGGCGGCGGCGGCAAAGGCATGCGGGCGGTGGACCGGTCGGAAGACTTTGCCGCCGCGCTGGCCAGTTGCCAGCGCGAGGCCATCAACAGCTTTGGCGATGACGCGGTGCTGATCGAGAAATATGTGCAGCGTCCGCGCCACATCGAGATTCAGGTGTTTGGCGACACCTTGGGCAACTACGTGTACCTGTTTGAGCGCGATTGCTCGGTGCAGCGCCGCCATCAGAAGGTGCTGGAAGAAGCGCCCGCGCCGGGCATGACGCCCGCGTTTCGCAAAGAGATGGGCGAGGCCGCGGTGGCGGCGGCCCGGGCCGTCAACTACGTCGGCGCGGGCACGGTGGAGTTCATCGTCGAGCAAAAGCCGGATGGCTCGATGATCTTTTTCTTCATGGAGATGAACACCCGGCTGCAGGTGGAGCACCCCGTGACCGAGGCCATCACCGGGCAGGATCTGGTGGAGTGGCAACTGCGCGTGGCGTCGGGCGAGCCGCTCCCGTTGGCGCAGGACCAGCTCAAGATCACCGGCCACGCCATCGAGGCGCGCATTTGCGCCGAAAGCCCGGACAACAACTTTTTGCCCGCCACCGGCACCCTGCATGTGTACGGCTTGCCGGACTGCGTGACCTTTGCGCGCAACAGCGGCGGCGTGCGCGTGGACTCTGGCGTGCGCGAGGGGGATCCGATCTCGCCGTTTTACGACTCCATGGTGGCCAAGCTGATCGTGCATGGCGACACGCGCGAGCAAGCCCTCTCAAGGCTGGACACGGCACTGGCCCAAACGCACATCGTGGGGCTCAACACCAACGTGCAGTTCTTGCGCAATGTGGTGCAGAGCCGCTCGTTTGCGCAGGCCGATCTCGATACCGGGCTGATTCCGCGGGAAGAGGCCGTGCTGTTCAAGCAGGAAAAAGTCGGTTTGAGCCTGGCCGTGGCCGGGGCCATTGCCCACACGCTGCTGCAGGAACAGGCGGAAGAAGCCCAGGTGGGCAGCCGCGTGGTGTGGCTGGACCCGTGGGCACGACGCGATGGCTGGCGCTCACACGGACCCAGCACCCGCCGGTTTGACTACGAGTTTCAGGGCGTGGTGCACGTGGTGCAAATGACCACGCTGCACGACGGCGCGTTGCAACTGGACGTGGCGGGAGAACCGGCGGTGTTCTCGTTTGGCCCGGCGACCCCGGGGATTGACGTGCGCCTGGGATCACAGCGCCAGATTGTGAATGTTTATATCAATGGGGCTGTAGCCCATGTATTCACTGCGCAAGGCGCTACACAAATAGTAGCAATTGATGCGCTCGCCCATGCCGGGGATGCGCAGGTCGAAGGTGGCCGCCTGACGGCGCCGATGCCGGGCAAGGTGGTGTCGTTTGCCGTGAAGGCGGGCGACAAGGTCACCAAAGGCCAGGCGCTGGCCGTGATGGACGCCATGAAGATGGAGCACACCATTGCCGCGCCCATGGACGGCGTGGTGGCCGAGTTGCTCTACGCGCCTGGTGACCAGGTGACCGAAGGGGCGGAGTTGCTCAAGCTGGTGGCCTGAGGCTCGCCTTGACAGCGATGCGCGCCGTAGAGTCCGTGTACGCTTGGCGCCCATGAAAATCACTTTTTGTTGTACCGACACCCAGGCCGATCCGTGGCTGGCGGGCCTGCGCGCCGCTTTGCCCGCTGCCCGGGTGGACCTCTGGCAACCCGGCGCATCGCCCGCCGACCATGCCGTGGTGTGGGCGCCGCCCCAGCAGTTTTTTGACGAACAGCCGCAACTCAAAGGGGTGTTCAACATCGGGGCCGGGGTGGACGCGCTGCTGAAGCTGCGTCTGCCGCAGCACGCCACGGTGGTGCGGCTCGATGATGCGGGCATGTCGGTGCAAATGGCCGAGTACGTGTGCCACGCCGTCATCCGTCACTTCCGCGAGTTTGACGGCTACGAGGCCGACATGAAGGTGGGCAAATGGTCGTACCGCAAGCCGCGCAGCCGGGCCGCTTTTGCGGTGGGCGTGATGGGGCTGGGCGTGCTGGGCGAGCGGGTGGCGAAGGCGCTGGGCGTGTTCGAGTTTCCGGTCAATGGCTGGAGCCGCAGCGCCAAAACGCTGGCGGGTGTCCGCGGTTTTGCGGGCGCAGCGCAGTTCAACGACTTTCTGGCCGCCAGCCGCGTGCTGGTCAACCTGCTGCCGCTCACGCCCGACACCCAGGGCATCATGAACCGCGAGACCCTGTCACGCCTGCAGCCGGGGGGCTTTGTGATCAACGTGGCCCGCGGTGCGCACCTGGTGGACGAGGACCTGATCGCCCTGATTGACAGCGGCCATCTGGCGGGCGCCACGCTGGACGTGTTTCGCACTGAGCCGCTGCCTGCCGCGCATCCGTTCTGGCTGCATCCCCACATCACGATCACGCCGCACACCTCGGCGCGCACCTTGCGCGAAGAAAGCATTGCCCAGATCGCGGGCAAGATCGGCGCGCTGCAACGCGGCGAGCCGATTGCCGGTATCGTGGACCCCCTGCGTGGCTATTGAACCTCGCCACCATTGCATACTTGAAGGAACCCTGGATGAGCCTCCCCACCCGAGTCAAACTGGTCGATGTCGGCCCGCGCGACGGCCTGCAGAATGAAAAACAGGCGGTCCCCGCCGCCATCAAGATCGAGCTGGTGCACCGCCTGCAGGACGCAGGCCTCACCGAGATTGAGGTCACCAGTTTTGTGTCGCCCAAATGGGTGCCGCAAATGGCCGACAACGCCGAGGTAATGGCCGGTATCCAGCGCAAAGCCGGCGTGCGCTACTCGGTGCTCACGCCCAACCTGCAGGGGTTTGAGGCGGCGCTGAAGTCACAGCCCGATGAGATCGTGGTGTTTGGCGCGGCCAGCGAGGCTTTCAGCCAGCGCAACATCAACTGCTCGATCGCCGAGAGCATCGAGCGTTTTGCGCCTGTGGTGCAGGCGGCCCGCGCAGCCGGTATCTATGTGCGCGGCGCCATGTCCTGCACGGTGGGTTGCCCCTATGAGGGCGAGATTGCACCCGAGCGGGTGGGTTATCTGGCCGGGCTCATGAAGGGTATTGGCGTGCAGCATGTGGGCGTGGCCGACACCATTGGCGTGGGCACCCCGCTCAAGGTGCAACGCGCGCTGGAAGCGACGCTGCAGCACTTTGAACTGGCCGATGTGTCGGGCCATTTTCACGACACCTACGGCCAGGCGCTGGCCAACACCCTCATCAGCCTGCAGATGGGCGTGTGGCAGTTTGACACCTCGGTGGCGGGTCTGGGCGGCTGCCCGTACGCCAAGGGCGCCACCGGCAATGTGGCGACCGAAGACGTGGTCTACCTGCTGCAGGGCATGGGCATCGACACCGGCATTGACCTGGACAAGCTGATTGACGCGGGCCAGTTCATCAGCAACTTTCTGGGGCGCAAGCCCAACTCCCGGGCGGCCACGGCCATCCTCAACAAACGGGCATCCTGACATGTGTGGTGCCGAACTCAAACCCCTGCCGGACGGCGTGCAGCGCGTCGTCGCCGTTTTGCAGGCGCAAGGGCATCCCCACACGCCGGTGATGCTGGACGACGCGGCCCGCACCGCCCGGCAGGCGGCTGACGCCCTGGGCGTGGCGCTGGGGCAAATCGCCAAGAGCATCATCTTTCGCCGCAAGTCGGACGACGCGGCCGTGCTGGTCGTGACCTCCGGCGATTTGCGCGTGGACGAGAAAAAAGTGGCCGCATTGGTCGGGCCCTTGGGCCGGGCCGACGCCGCGTTTGTGAAAGAAAAAACCGGGTTTTCAATTGGTGGCGTGCCGCCTGTGGCCCATACCTCAAAGTCGGTCACCCTGATCGACCAGCAGTTGTTTCGTTTTGACGAAATTTGGGCCGCAGCGGGCCACCCGCACAGCGTGTTCCAGCTCCATCCGCAACAGTTGGCGCAACTCTCGGGCGCACCGGTGGTGGATGTGGTGGAACTCGCCCCGGAGGAGTTGTCTGAGACTGCTGCTGAATTGATAGCTGCTCGCGCACGGCTGGCGGGGGCTGCAGCCCATAATGTGCCATCACCCTGTATCTCGGTGTGTCGCATGGACCCGGTCACCCAGCTGTGCGAAGGCTGTTTTCGCACCATTGACGAGATTGGTCAGTGGAGTGGGGCGAGTGACGCCACCAAGCGCGCACTGTGGGTTCAGATTGGCCAGCGGGCGAGCCGGAGTACCGCATGAAACACATCACCTTTTACCTGGATTTCATCTCTCCCTACGCGCATCTGGCGTTTGAGAAACTGCCCGAGGCCTTGATGGGCCACAGCTACAGCGTGACCTACAAGCCCATTCTGTTTGCGGCGCTGCTCAAGCACCACGGGCAACTCGGCCCGGCTGAAATGCCCTCCAAGCGCGACTGGACTTACCGCCAGGTGCTGTGGCAGGCGCACACCCACGAGGTTGAGCTGCAGATGCCCGCGAGCCATCCTTTCAATCCACTCGGACTCCTGCGCCTGGCAGTGGCCAGCAACCCGCAGGGCCAGCCCAATCGCTACGTGTGCGAAACCCTGCTGCGTCATGTGTGGCATGGCGGGCTGGACGCGGCCGACCCGGCCCGCCTGCAGACCCTGACCGAGCAACTGGCGCCCGCCCGGTCGCCCCAGGACGAGTCGGTCAAGGCCCAGCTCAAAGCCCACACCGATGAGGCCATCGCGCTCGGTGTGTTTGGCGTGCCCACCCTGGTGGTGGATGGCAAGCTGTTCTGGGGCTTTGATGCCCTGCCGATGCTGCAGGCTTATCTGTCGGGCGACCCCTGGTTCGACACGCAATGGGACGCGCCTGCAAGCGTGGCGCAAGGCATCCGGCGTTGAATCTGATGATCTATGCCCAATGCCTTCAATTTTTCCGCCTCGCCGTTTGACTGCCTGACGCCGGACGAGCAGCGGCTGGTCCGGGGCAGCGTCGATGTGGCCTACTTTCGCGAGGGCGAGACCATTCTTGACGTGGGCATCGCCCCCACGCACCTGTTTGTCATCATCAAGGGCTTTGTGACCCAGCTGGACGGGCAGGAGGTGATCACCACCTACGGGCCGGACGATTGTTTTGATGGCCGCAGCCTGGTGGCGGGCAAGGTCAGCAGCCGTTTCCAGGCTGCCGAAGAAGTGGTGGCCTACCAGCTGGCGCATCAGGCGGTCAGTGACCTGATTGCCTCGAACGCCACCTTCGGGGCGCTGCTGTTCTCCGACCTGAGCAACAAACTCAGCGCCCTGTCCGAACGCAAAAACCAGCATGAGTTGCAGTCGCTCACCCTGTCGCGTGTGGACGAGGCGTTCTTGCGTCCGGCTCATTTTGTGGATTCAACGACCGACATCCTCTCGGTCGTCAAGCTGTTTCAGGCACAACGCACCTCCAACGTGCTGGTGCGCGATGTGACCGTTGAGCCGCCGCGCCTGGGCATCTTTACCGCCACCGCGCTGCAACGCGCCATTCTGGATGGCCGACCGCTGGATCAGCTGGCGGTGGGCGAGCTGGCCAACTTTTCATTGATTGAAGTCCGCCCGTCCGACCAGTTGGGCGATGCCATGGCCGTGATGCTGAAACGCCGGGTTCACCGGGTGGTGGTGGTCGATGGCGACCAGGTGGTGGGCATTCTGGAGGCGTTGGACCTGTTCAGTTTCCTGTCCAACCAGTCGCACCTGATCACGGTGCAGATCGAGGAGGCGAAAGACCTCGCCAGCCTGAGCCAGGCCGCCGCCCGGATCACCCGCATGATGGCGCTGCTGCACCGCAGCGGCTCGCGCGTGAACCTGATTGCCAAGCTGGTGCAGCAGCTCAACGCCCGGTTGTTTGAGCGCGCCTGGCACCTGATCGCCCCGGCTGACCTGGTGGCCAACAGTTGCCTGTTTGTGATGGGCAGCGAGGGCCGTGGCGAGCAGCTTTTGAAGACCGACCAGGACAATGGGCTGATCCTGCGCGATGGCTACACGCCGCCCGCCGAGCTGTCTGAAATCTGCCTGCGTTTTTCCAGTGCATTGGCCGACTTTGGTTACCCCGAATGCCCCGGCCACATCATGGTGAGCAACCCGCAGTGGTGCAAGAATGCCAGTGACTTTGGCCAGATGACGCGCCAGTGGCTGATCATGCCCGACGCCGACAGCCTGATGAACCTGGCCATCTTCATGGACGCGCACACCGTCTGTGGCGACGCCCACCTGCTCGAAGAGGTGCAGCGCGGACTGATGAAGCTGGCCACCGACAGCGACGCCATGCTGAGCCGGTTTGCCGCGGCCATTGACTCCTTTGGCAGCAGCACCGGTTGGTGGAACCGCTTGCTGGGCCTGGGCGATGCGGACCCGCAGCTCAATCTCAAGAAAGAAGGCATCTTTCCGCTGGTGCATGGGGTGCGCAGCCTGGCGCTGGCGCATCACATCACCGAGACCAGCACCACCGGGCGTATTGCCGCCCTGATGGCGGACGGCAAGCTGGAGCCGGCCATGGGCGCTGACCTGACCGACAGCCTGCACTTCTTCATGGGGCTCAAGCTCAAGGTAGGCCTGTCAGAGCTGGACACCGGCAAGCCAGTGACCGGTGCCGTCAACGTGGCACGCCTGAGCAGCCTGGACCGGGATCTGCTCAAGGACACGCTGGGGGTGGTCAAGCGCTTCAAGGCCTTGCTGCGCCACCGCTTTCATCTGGAAGCGGTGGGATGAGCGCTCCTTTGGCGCCCTCGCGCTGGTGGGGCGCTCTCAAGCGCGAGTGGCTGCTGTACCACCTGGGTGACCCTCGGTTCCGTTTCATGTTTGATTCGCCGCCCGACAACGAATGGGTGTCGCTGGACTGCGAGACCACAGGCCTGAACGTGCGCACAGACGAGATCATCTCGATTGGGGCGGTGCGCATTGTGGGCAACCGCATCATGACCAGCGAACGGCTGGAGTTGCTGGTGCGGCCGGAGCGGGGCGTGTCTGCCGACAGCGTGCGCATCCACCGGCTGCGCGAGCGTGATGTGGCCAGCGGCCTGCCGGTTGACGAGGCCCTGAAGCGCCTGATGCATTTCATTGGCTGCCGCCCGCTGGTGGGCTACTTTCTGGAGTTTGATGTGGCCATGCTCAACCGGGCCTTGTTTCCCATGTTGGGCCAGGGCCTGCCTCAGCCCCAAATTGAAGTGTCTGCCCTGTATTACGACTACAAGTTCAGGCAACTGCCGCCTTACCAGCAGCAGGGCAGCGTCGTCATCGACCTGCGTTTTGATACCTTGATGAGAGACCTCGGCCTGCCGGTGCGCGAAGCCCATGATGCGCTGAATGATGCCGTGATGGCCGGGCTGGCGTTCATCAAGCTGCGGCAGTTGCGCGGTGCCTGATACGACGACATTTTTTTCAGGCATAAAAAAACCGGGCACATGACCCGGTTTTTTTTGAGCAACGCGGGCTGAGTGCCCGCGTGGCGCATGTTGCTTAGTGGCCAGAGGCGCCCGAAGCTCCGTAGCCGGTTTCCGAACGTACTTGCTGTGCGGGGAAGGCAGCACGTTCTTTGGCGGCGTTGGGGCTGCGATCCAGGATGGAGAACAGCCAGATGCCGACAAAACCAATGGTCATCGAGAACAACGCAGGTGAGGTGTAGGGGAACAAGGCGGAACCTTTGGGGTTACCCAGAGTGGCTTCCCAGACCGAAGGTGACACGATGGTCAGGCCCACGGAAGAGATCAGACCCAAAAAGCCACCAATCACGGCACCTTTGGTCGTGCAGTCTTTCCACAGCACGGACATGAACAGCACCGGGAAGTTGGCCGATGCGGCAATGGCAAACGCCAAGGACACCATGAACGCGATGTTCTGCTTCTCAAACGCGATGCCGAGCACCACGGCCACCACGCCCAGCACCAATGTGGTCATGCGGGAAACTTTGAGTTCGGAAGCGCTGTCGGCCTTGCCCTTCTTGATCACGGTCGCGTAGATGTCATGCGAGACAGCGGATGCGCCTGACAGGGTCAGACCGGCTACCACGGCCAGAATGGTTGCGAATGCCACCGCGGAGATGAAGCCGAAGAAGACATTGCCACCAACCGCTTTGGCCACCAGAACAGCGGCCATGTTGGCCGAGCCGCCACCGCCCTTGATGATGCCCTTGGCTGTGTCTGCAAACTCGGGGTTGGTCAACACAAGGGTGATTGCGCCGAAGCCGATGATGAAAATCAGCACATAGAAGTAGCCAATCCAGGTGGTCGCCCACAGCACGGATTTGCGCGCTTGCTTGGCATCTGGCACGGTGAAGAAGCGCATCAGGATGTGAGGCAAACCGGCGGTGCCGAACATCAGCGCCATGCCGAAGGAAATGGCGGAGATCGGGTCTTTCACAAAGCCGCCAGGCCCCATGATGGCCAAGCCAATGGCTGCGGCGTCAACCTCGGTCTTGCCGCCATTGATGGCCAGCTGGGTCTTGACCTTCACACCCGCTGCAAACAGCGCTTCAAAACTGAAGCCGTAGTTCGACATCACCATGAAGGCCATGAAGGTCACGCCGGCCAGTAGCAAGACCGCCTTGATGATCTGCACCCAGGTGGTGGCCGTCATGCCGCCAAACAGCACATAGATCATCATCAACGCACCAACAATCACCACGGCCAGCCAGTAGTCCAGGCCGAACAGCAGCTTGATCAGTGCACCTGCACCCACCATCTGGGCGATCAGGTAGAACGCCACCACCACCAGCGTGCCCGAGGCCGCAAAGATGCGGATGGGTTTTTGCTGGAAGCGGTAACCGGCGACGTCAGCAAACGTGAATTTGCCGAGGTTGCGCAAGCGCTCGGCCATCAGGAAGGTGATGACAGGCCAGCCGACCAGGAAGCCGATCGAGTAGATCAGGCCGTCATAGCCCGAGGCCATCACTGCGGCAGAAATACCCAGGAAGGAAGCGGCTGACATGTAGTCGCCTGCAATGGCCAGGCCATTCTGGAAGCCGGTGATGCCGCCACCGCCGGTGTAGAAGTCAGCGGCTGACTTGGTCTTGGCAGCCGCCCATTTGGTGATGAACAGCGTCATGATGACGAAGCCAGCGAACATGCTGATGGCGACCCAGTTGGTGGGTTGCTTCTCAACCTGTCCGAGGTCCGCACCGGCGGCCAGTGCCATGCCTGAGGCGAGCAGCGCGGAGAGCGCGACCCAAGATGCTTTTGTTATTTTCATTTGGAAACGTCCTTCAAAATGGCAGCGGTCAGGTCGTCGAACTCGCTGTTGGCCCGGCGCACATAAATGCCGGTGATCAAAATGGTGAAAACAATGACCCCCATGCCGATGGGAATCCCCAGCGAGGTCACGCCTGCGCCAATGGGCTGCGCCAGGAAGGGTTTGTTGAACGCAATCAGCGCGATGTAGCCGTAGTACACGACCATCATCAGCAGCGTCAGAGCCCAGCCGAAGCTGTTGCGTTTTTTGCGAAGTTCCAGATACTTGGGATGGCTCTGGATTTTGTCGACCACTGGATCACTCATGTGGGTCTCCTCTTGGTTGGTTGGCATGAATTGCAATAAATGTGTTAACAACACATGAGCAGATTCTGCGAACAGGGACTGACCAAGCCCTTACGTTGAATGCAAGGGAAAACCCTTGGTTATCTTCAGGTCGTCGAAAAAAGTAGAAAAAATATCGAAAAAGTTTGATGCTTCTCAATACTGGCCGAGCCGTCTTGTAACTGCATGTTTTGCTTGTTTTTGGCAAGAAATTTCACATTGAAAAAAATAGCTTCAGGGTTACTACTGAAATTGCAGGCAGTCAGAAAAAGTTGCTGAATGGCGCACTGGTTTTCCGTCAGATTCCCGTCAGTTACTCGCTTGATAGTCCGCCGCAGATGCCTGTAAAGGCATCCATTATTGAAACTATTGGAGACATACATATGGCAACAGCAGCGGCCGCACGGCCCATGACCGCCGAAGAAAAGAAGGTGATCTTCGCTTCGTCGTTGGGTACCGTTTTTGAGTGGTACGACTTTTATCTTTACGGCTCACTGGCCGCCATCATCGCCAAACAGTTCTTTAGCGGACTTGATGAGGGGTCGGCCTTCATTTTTGCGCTGCTCGCGTTCGCAGCCGGTTTCATCGTGCGCCCGTTCGGTGCTTTGGTGTTTGGCCGCCTGGGCGACATGATCGGTCGCAAATACACCTTCCTGGTCACCATTTTGATCATGGGCTTGTCCACGTTCATCGTGGGTATCCTGCCCAACTACGCCACCATTGGCGTAGCGGCCCCCGTCATCCTGATTGCCCTGCGCATGTTGCAAGGTCTGGCACTCGGTGGTGAATACGGCGGTGCAGCGACTTATGTGGCCGAGCACGCGCCACATGGCAAGCGCGGTGCCTACACCTCCTGGATTCAGACCACGGCCACTCTGGGCCTGTTTCTGAGCCTGATGGTGATTCTGGGAACCCGCACTTTGATTGGTGAAGCCGCGTTCGCTGATTGGGGCTGGCGCGTGCCATTTCTGGTGTCCATCCTGCTGTTGGCCGTGTCGGTCTACATCCGTTTGAGCATGAATGAGTCACCCGCTTTCACCAAGATGAAAGCTGAAGGCAAGACCTCGAAGGCGCCCTTGAGCGAGTCCTTCGGTCAGTGGAAAAATCTGAAAATCGTCATCCTGGCTCTGGTCGGCTTGACAGCCGGTCAAGCTGTGGTGTGGTACTCGGGGCAGTTCTACGCTTTGTTTTTCCTGACGCAAGCCCTGAAGGTGGACGGCCCAACCGCCAACATCATGGTGGCGATCTCCCTGATCATCGGGACACCGTTCTTCATCGTGTTTGGCGCCTGGTCCGACAAGATCGGCCGCAAGCCGATCATCATGGCGGGTTGCCTGCTGGCCGTGTTGACTTACTTTCCGGTGTTTACCGCGTTGACCAAGGCCGCCAATCCTGACCTGGCGGCAGCGCAAGCGGCCAACAAGGTGATCGTGACGGCGAACCCTGCCGAGTGCTCGTTCCAGTTCAACCCCACCGGGACGGTCAAGTTCACCAGCTCTTGCGACATCGCCAAGCAGGCACTGGCCAGTGCTTCCGTGAGCTATGACAATGCAGAAGCTCCCGCAGGCACCGCAGCGAGCATCACCGTGGGCACCACGGTCATCCAGGGCTACACCTCCAAAGGCTTGTCCAAGGAAGATGCGAAGACCCAGGGCGACGCGTTCAAGAAGTCTTTGGCTGACGCCCTCAAAACTGCTGGCTACCCTGCCAAGGCTGACATGGCCAAGTTTGACAAAGTGACCGTGGTTGCCATCCTGACCTACCTCGTGATCCTCGTGACCATGGTGTATGGCCCGATTGCCGCCATGCTGGTGGAGATGTTCCCCACCCGCATTCGCTACACGTCGATGAGCTTGCCCTACCACATCGGTAACGGTTGGTTCGGCGGCTTGCTGCCCACGACGGCCTTCGCCATCGTGGCGCAGACCGGCAACATGTACAACGGCTTGTGGTACCCCATCATCGTGGCCGGTATGACCTTTGTCATCGGCATGTTGTTTGTCAAAGAAACCAAAGACGTGGACATTTACGCCAACGACTGAGTTTGAATGAAGGTTCGATCAGGCTGATTCGGCCTGACTGACATCAACAAGGGCCCTCCATGTGAGGGCCCTTTTTTGGCCCTCTCGGGGAGGGTCGCTGTTTTTTTAAAGGGGATAGGTCATGTGGAAAATTGCAGTGGGCTTCGTCATCTTTGCGGCTTTGGCGCTTTTTATTCTGAGCAAGGGCGGCGATATTGATATGAGTGGTGAAAAACATGGGGCCGAGGCAAGCCATGAGGCGCCCGCTACGCCAGCGGCGGCGCCTGCCAGCGCCAGCAAATAAGCGCATGTCGGCGGGTTCAGGTGCCTGCATGGGCAAGGGTAAACCCGCCCCTGTCATGCGGCATTCGAAACCTAGAATGCCGCATGAAAATATGGAAAACAGAGGCTGGCCATCAGGCCTTCAAAGCCCGTTCGTCGTTGATCTCTTCTCGCCAGCGTGCGATTTTTATTCTGGTTGACGGTCACAAGTCAATCGACCAGGTACTGGCCTTCGCGGTCGGTCTTGGTGCCAACCGTGAGGACATAGACCATCTGGTCGAGCAGGGCTTTGTGGCGCATGTGCCTGGTCTCCAGGCCGCCACCCTTGTCAAGGCCCCGACATCGGTCGATTTTGAAATTGAGCCCGATGAGGCCTCTTTGTGGTCGGTGGTGGTCCGTGCCCAACAGGAGCGCTACCTGGCGGCGCTGCCGATTGCGACCCGGCTGACTGCGGGTCTCGGCCTTCGGGGTTTTCGCTTGAATCTCGCCGTGGAGGCCGCCAGCGGGTTCGAGGGGCTGATGACGCTGTTGCCCAAAATCCGGGATGCCGTGGGTCCCCTGGCTTGTATTGATCTGGAACGGGCCCTGGTGGACTGAGGGCCGTGGCGCAATGGGATCGTTCAGCGGATAAATTTGCCACCGGCGCTGATGATGGACAGATCAGCGAAGTCAAGCCCGGTATGGTCGGCGGGGCTGAAACTCACCTCAAGCCCACCCAGGTCAAATTTTTGAAAATTTTCCAAAGCGGCTTGAATGCGCTCCCGAGTGGGTTTGACACCCGATCTGCGAAGGGCTTCCACCAGCACTTTGGCCGATGAATAACCCTCCAACATGGCGGGGCTCACTTCTTTGGTGCCTTTGGTGCGGGCCATCTCGTTCGCCTCCTTGACCAGGGCAAAACTACCGCTTTGCGGCAGCACCTGACTGACGATGATGCCGCGGGCGTTGTCTCCCAGGTTCTTGATGAACGCGCTGGAGGCATTGTTTGAGAGGGTCACAAACTGGACTTTGTTGCCCGAGGCCCTGACGAGATTGATGCAGTCAACCGCAGCGCCGCCAGACGCAATCAACATGACGGCCTGGGCGTCGCCTTTGGCAATGCGGGGTGCCAACCCGGAAAAGTCGGGTTTGCTGCGGTCAAACTTCTCGATCAGAACCGGGGACAGCTTGGCGCTTGCCAGTCCTTTTTGTGCGCCGGCGATGCCATCCGCACCAAAGCTGTCGTCCACATGCACCAGGGCGATCCGCGTGATGCCGATCGAAACCAGATGGGCAATGGCCTTTTCTGCTTCGCGCTGGTAGGTGGCGCGAACGTTGAAAACATGTTTCTTGACAGGGATGTGCAGGACCATGGCCCCTGTGGAGGGGCCGATCAGCGGGACCGCATATTTGTCCAGAATCGGCAACATCGCTTCCGTGTGCGGCGTGCCCCGGGTCAGGAACATCGCCACCACGTTCTTTTCTTCGATGAGCACGCGGGCATTTTCAGCGGCCAGTTTGGGGTCGAATTTGTCGTCCAGCGAGATCAATTCGATCTTTTGACCGTTCACGCCGCCTTTGGTGTTGACGTTATCGATGTAAAGATTGGCCCCGTCGAGCGTCTCTTTCACGTTGGCCGAGACGGGACCGGTGAACCCGGCGGTTTGCCCTACGAGTATTTGGGCCTGTGCAGCCACCACGATAGCCGACAGAATAAAAAACACCAACGAACGAGCTATCTGCATTTTTAGCCTTTTTAATTTGCTGCGACTCTAACAAAATCAGCGTCACGCGCACTTGTGGAAACTACGCCCCAAGGGTCTTCCCTTGCATGACGCCGGGGGCGCCAGGTGAACTGCCTAGAATGTCTGGCCCCCACAGGAAAGACTCCAAGCCATGCCACACGGTTACATCCGCATTCGCGGCGCGCGCCAGCACAACCTCAAAAACCTGGACCTCGACATCCGCACTGGGGCGCTGACGGTGGTCACCGGCCCGAGCGGCTCGGGCAAGTCCAGCCTGGTGTTTGACACGCTGTATGCCGAGGGCCAGCGGCGGTATGTGGAGACCTTTTCGGCCTATGCCCGCCAGTTCCTGGACCGCATGGACAAACCGGCGGTGGACAAGGTGGAAGGCGTGCCGCCCGCCATTGCCATTGACCAGACCAACCCGGTGCGCTCCTCGCGCTCGACCGTGGGCACGATGACCGAGCTCAACGACCACCTGAAGCTTCTTTTTGCCCGGGCCGGCCAGCTGTTTGACCGCGACACCGCCAAATCCGTGCGTCATGACTCGGCCGAGACGATTTATGCCCAGATGCTGGAACGGGTGGGGCAGGACGATTCGCGGCTGGCGGTGACTTTCCCGGTGGAGCTGCCTGCCGTCACCACGGCCGAAGAGATCGAGCAGTGGCTCTCGGTGAGCGGCTTCACCAAGGTGCAGGCGCAGCGCGAGGTGGCCACGCCCACCGGCCCGCGCAAGGTGCTGGACGTGGTGGCGGACCGTTTCCGGCTGGGTGCGGTCGAGCGCGCCCGCGTACTGGAGGCGATCGAGGTCGCGCTCAAGCATGGCAGCGGCCGCATCGCGGTTTATCAGCTGGGCGCTGATGCGGACACCCCTGCGGCGATCTGGAAGTTTTCTACCGGGCTGCATTGCCCCGAGAGCGACCGGCGCTACGTTGACCCCATCGCCTCGGCGTTTTCATTCAATTCGGCCGTCGGGGCTTGTGAGACCTGCCGCGGTTTTGGCCGCGTGATTGGCGTGGACTACGGGCTGGTGATTCCCAATGACAAGCTGACGCTGCGCTCCGGCGCCGTCAAACCGATGCAAACCCCCGCCTGGCAGGAATGCCAGGATGACCTGATGCGCCATGCCGAGACCGCGGGGATTCCGCGCGACACGCCCTGGAACAAGCTCACACCGGAGCAGCAGCATTGGGTGGTCAACGGCTCGCCCAACTGGAATGGCAAGTGGAACCAGCACTGGTTTGGCATCAAGCGCTTTTTTGAGTACCTGGAAACCAAGTCCTACAAGATGCACATCCGGGTGCTGCTGTCCAAGTACCGCAGCTACACGCCTTGCGGTGTGTGTGGCGGTGCCCGGCTCAAGACCGAGAGTTTGTTGTGGCGCATCGGCAGCCAGGCCGATGCCGACGCGGTGCTGGACCCGGCCAAACGTTTCATGCCGGTGGGGGTGAAGTGGTCGCGTGAGCAGCTTGAAGCCTTGCCCGGCCTGTGCCTGCATGACTTGATGATGCTGCCGATGGACCGGTTGCGACGTTTCTTTGAGCGTGTGCAGATAGCGAATTTGGGCTCTGACCCCGAATTTGCGCTTCCCAGCAAGGGCGAAACCCAGGCCCTCAAGCTGCTGTTCGAAGAAATCACCACCCGCCTCAAATACCTGTGCGACGTGGGCATTGGCTACCTCACACTGGACCGCCAGAGCCGCACCCTGAGCGGCGGGGAAGTGCAGCGCATCAACCTGACCACGGCTCTGGGCACCTCGCTGGTGAACACGCTGTTTGTGCTGGACGAGCCCAGCATTGGCCTGCACCCGCGCGACATGCACCGCATCATCGTGGCCATGCAGCGCCTGCGCGATGCGGGCAACACGCTGGTGGTGGTGGAGCATGACCCGGCCGTGATGCTGGCCGCCGACCGCATGATCGACATGGGCCCCGGCCCGGGCGAGCGGGGCGGGCAAATTGTGTTTGATGGCAGCACCGAAGACCTGCGCCAGGCCGACACCCTGACCGGGGCTTATCTGGGAGGCCGCAAGCAGGTCGGCATGGGCTTCAAACGCCTGGTTGAGCCCAACACCCCGCGCCTGATTCTGGAAGGCGCGCGCGACCACAACCTGAAAAACGTGAGCGTGGAGTTTCCGCTGCAGCGCCTGGTGTGCGTGACCGGCGTGAGTGGTTCCGGCAAATCGACCCTGATCCAGGACATTCTGGCGCCGGCCCTGATGCGCCACTTTGGCAAGGCCACCGAGGCACCGGGGGCGTTTGACCGCCTGCTGGGCGCCGAGCAGCTCAGCGACGTGGTGTTTGTGGACCAGTCGCCCATCGGCAAGACGGCGCGCTCCAACCCGGCCAGCTATGTGGGCGCGTGGGATTCGATCCGCGAGATTTTTGCCAACGCGCCGTTGTCGCGCGAACGCAGCTACACGGCGTCCAAGTTCAGCACCAACAGTGGCGACGGTCGCTGCGCCACCTGTGGTGGTTCGGGTTTCGAGCACGTGGAGATGCAGTTTTTGAGCGACGTGTACCTGCGCTGCCCGGACTGCAATGGCCAACGCTACCGCCCCGAGGTGCTGGAAGTGACCGTCGAGCGCCAGGGCACGACTTTGAATGTGGCTGGCGTACTAGACCTGACGGTGAGTGAGGCTGCACTGCTTTTTGCAGCGGACCGCGACGTCATCCGTGCGCTGCAGCCCATTTTGGATGTGGGACTGGAATACGTGAAGCTGGGCCAGCCCGTGCCCACGCTGTCGGGCGGCGAGGCGCAGCGCCTCAAGCTCGCTGGCTTCCTGGCCGAAGCCGCCAAAAGCGCCACCGCCAGCCGCCAGGCCACCGCCAAGCGTGGTTCGCTGTTCATGTTTGACGAGCCCACCACGGGCCTGCATTTCGACGACATCGCCAAGCTCATGCGCGCCATGCGCAAGCTGCTCGATGCCGGTCACTCGCTCATCGTGATCGAGCACAACCTCGATGTCATTCGCGCCAGCGACTGGCTGATTGACCTCGGCCCTGAAGGCGGTGACGCCGGGGGTGAGGTGGTGGCCTACGGCACGCCCGATGACGTGCGCCAGCACCCCACCTCGCACACCGGCCAGGCCCTGCGCGAGTACGAAAGCACGCTGGGCGTCGGTGTGCCGTCGGTGCAGGAAGCCCGGAACTGGGTTCCCAGCCCTGTTCAGAAGCCGGAGGCCCCCGGTGCCAATGCCATCCAGATCGTCAACGCACGCGAACACAACCTCAAGTCCCTGAGTGTCAACATCCCGCGCGGCCAGTTCACCGTGGTCACCGGCGTCTCCGGTTCCGGCAAATCCACACTGGCGTTTGATATTTTGTTCAACGAAGGCCAGCGCCGCTACCTCGAATCACTCAACGCCTACGCCCGCAGCATCGTGCAACCCGCAGGCCGCCCCGAGGTGGACGCGGTGTATGGCATACCGCCCACCGTGGCCATTGAGCAGCGCCTCTCAAGGGGCGGGCGCAAGTCCACCGTGGGCACCACCACCGAGGTCTGGCATTTTCTGCGTCTCTTGTTCGTCAAGCTGGGCACGCAGCACTGCATTCACGACGGCACCGCTGTGGCGCCCCAAACGGCCGACAGCATCGCCGCCCAGTTGCTCAAAACCTTCCGCGGCCAGCACATCGGCTTGCTGGCGCCCCTGGTGATGAACCGCAAGGGCGTTTATACCGAGCTGGCCGACTGGGCGCGCCCGCGCGGCTTCACCCACCTGTGGGTGGATGGCAACTTTTTGCCCACCACCAACTTCCCGCGCATTGACCGCTTCAAGGAGCACACCATCGAGCTGCCGGTGGCCAGCCTGGACGTGCTGCCGGAAAACGAAGCCGCGCTGCGCAAGGCATTGGCCGATGCGCTCACGCATGGCAAGGGCGTGGTGCACGTGCTGAGCCATCTGAACGGGCTGCGCGAGGCCATGCAGGCCGGCACATCGACGGCGGGCATGGGCACGCTGGCCGCCTTCTCGACCAAGCGCGCCTGCCCGGTGTGCAGCACCAGCTATGCCGAGCTGGACCCGCGGCTGTTCTCCTACAACAGCAAGCACGGCTGGTGCCCGGACTGCGTGGGCACCGGCGTGAAGCTGACCAAAGACCAGCGCAAGGTGTTTGACGACTCCGTGCGTGACGACGACACCAAGGGCCGCGAGCAAACCTTTGCCGAGGCCGACGTCGAAGACCTGGTCGATGCCGTCTGCCCAACTTGCGAAGGCACGCGCCTGAACGCCACCGCCCGCGCCGTAAAGTTCGGCCTGCAACTGGCCACGGGTGCCACTGCCGGGCAGGACGCCAAAACGGGCATCGACGGCATTGCCATCACCGAACTGGCGCGCATGAGTGTGTCCGACATCCGCCTGTGGGTGGAGACCCTGCAGCGCCAGGGCCGCATGAGCCAGCGCGAAACCGACATTGCCCGCGACCTGGTGCCCGAGATCAAAAGCCGGCTGGAGTTTCTGGAGCAGGTCGGCCTGGGCTACCTCACGCTGGACCGCGGCGCGCCCACGCTCAGCGGCGGCGAGGCGCAGCGCATCCGCCTGGCGGCGCAGCTTGGCAGCAACCTGCAGGGTGTGTGTTACGTGCTGGACGAGCCCACCATTGGCCTGCATGCGCGTGACAACCAGATTTTGCTCAACGCCTTGCAGTCCCTGAGCGACAAGGGCAACACGCTGGTGGTGGTGGAGCACGACGAAGACACCATCCGCCATGCCGACCACATCATCGACATTGGGCCCAGCGCGGGCAAGCGCGGCGGGCGGCTGGTGGCGCAAGGGTCTGTGGCCGATGTGCAGGCGGCGCCTGATTCGCAGACGGGGCGCTATTTGCTGCACGCGATGAAGCATCCGTTGAAAGCGCGGCGTGAGGTTGTCGCGCTCACCGCGCTGGGCGCCTCAGACGCAAGCTCAACATTGTTACCCGGCGAATTGCCTCCCGCCGCCGACCTGTTGAACGCGAAGGTGGTGAAAACCGCCAAAGGCAAAGCGGCCAAAGCGGCGGCGGTGGCTGCGGCTAATGCAGCCTCCAGCATGGCTGCCAATGCCGAGTTGGCAGGGCGCGGGGTCGTGGTGAATACCGAGCCCGTGAAGTGGCTCACCGTGACCAACGCCACCATGCACAACCTGCAGCACGTCACGGCGCAGGTGCCTTTGGGCCGCCTGGTCGCCGTGACCGGCGTCTCGGGCTCGGGCAAGTCCACGCTGGCGCGCGATGTGCTGCTGGCCAACGTGCAAACCGCCGTGCAGAAACGCAGCACCAAGGCCGGGCGCGACGCGCTGGCCGCGGGCGAGCAGATCGCCTGGGTGGGGTGTGACGGGGTGACCGGCTTCGAGTCGGTCGACCGCGTGCTGGAGGTGGACCAGACGCCGATTGGCAAAACGCCGCGCAGCTGCCCTGCGACCTACATCGGCTTCTGGGACATCATCCGCAAGCTGTTTGCCGACACGCTGGAAGCCAAGGCGCGGGGCTATGCGGCCAGCCGCTTCAGCTTCAACACGGGTGACGGCCGCTGTGCAGGGTGCGAAGGGCAGGGTATTCGCACCATCGCCATGAGCTTTTTGCCCGATGTGAAAGTGTTGTGCGAAACCTGCAAGGGCGCGCGCTTTAACCCCGAAACGCTGGCCGTGACCTGGCGCGGCAAAAACATCGGCGACGTGCTGCAGATGGAGGTGGACGAAGCCGTCGAATTTTTTGCCGCCATGCCCAACATCGGCCACCCGGTGCAATTGCTCAAAGACGTGGGTCTGGGCTACCTCACGCTGGGCCAGCCCTCACCCACGCTCAGTGGCGGCGAGGCGCAGCGTATCAAGCTGGTGACGGAACTCAGCAAGGTGCGTGACGACATCACCCGGCGCGGCCAGAAGGCGCCGCACACCTTGTATGTGCTGGACGAACCCACTGTGGGCCTGCACATGGCCGATGTGGAGAAACTCATCAAGGTGCTGCACCGCCTGGTGGACGGCGGCCACAGCGTGGTGGTGATCGAGCACGACCTGGACGTGATTGCCGAAGCCGACTGGGTGATGGACCTCGGGCCCGACGGCGGCAACGCCGGTGGGCGCGTGGTCGCGGCGACCACACCCGAAGAGGTGGTGGCGCTGGGCACCCATACCGGCAAGGCGCTGGCGGCGGTGCTGGCGCGCTAGGTTTTGCGAAAGTGGTTGCTATATAAATAGTAGCTGCTTGCGCACGTCCTGCCTGGGCTAGAGGCCTGTTTGTTATAAATTTTTCCTGCGCGCCTAGAATGAACCGTGAGGGAGAAAAGCAATGACGCGAGAAGCAAATGCCAGAGAAAAACTTGACTACAAGCTGTCCTTGAGTCCAACACGCCATACACAAACGCACTATGAGTGATCTGACGCACTACAGCGGCCTGCTGATCGAGATCAAAACCCGAATTCAAACGGCCCAGACCCACGCGGTGTTGGCGGTCAATGCCGAATTGATCCGGTTGTATTGGCAGATTGGGCAATTGCTGGATGTCCGGCAGGCCGAAGAGGGCTGGGGCTCGGGCGTGATTCCCCGGCTGGCGCTGGATATTCGCAACGAGTTGCCGGAGGTGAAGGGTTTTTCTGCGCGGAATATGGACCGCATGGTTGCCTTTGCTCGCGCTTATCCGCAGCCGTTCGACTTTTCGCCACAGCTTGTGGCGAAATTGGGCGAGTTGCCAAAAATGCCACAGGCTGTGGCGAAATTGGACCAAGGCGAAAGCCTGCTTTGGCAATTGCCTTGGGGGCATCACGCTCTGCTATTGGAAAAAGTCAAGCCTTTAGAGCAACGTCGCTGGTACATGGCACAAGCACTGGCGTGCGGCTGGAGCCGAAACGTCCTGGCCTTGCAGATAGACGGCGCGGCCCACGCACGCCAAGGCCAGGCCGTGACCAACTTCGCCAATCGCTTGCCACCCGCCCAATCTGATTTGGCGCAGCAGGCCTTGAAAGACCCCTATATCTTCGACTTTCTGTCGCTGGACTCGCTTTTTCACGAACGTGAGCTGGAGACTGGGCTGGTGCAGCACCTGGAGAAGTTTTTGCTGGAACTTGGGCAGGGTTTTGCATTTGTTGGGCGGCAATTTCACTTGGCCGTCGGTGAGAACGACTTTTATATCGACCTCCTTTTTTATCACCTGAAACTGCGTTGCTATCTGGTGATTGAGCTCAAACGTGGCGATTTCAAGCCCGAATATGCGGGCAAGATCAATTTTTACTGCAATGTGGTGGACGACACGCTGCGACACACCAGTGACGCGCCCACCATTGGCTTGATGTTGTGCCAGGGCAAAGACAACGTGCTGGCCGAGTACGCGCTGCGCGGCATCGACAAGCCGATTGGCATTGCCAGTTACGAGCTGACTCGCGCGCTTCCCCGTACGCTGCAAAGCGTGCTGCCCAGTATTGAAGCGATTGAGGCGGAATTCAGCGGCGCAGGCCCTGGACCCCAACTGGAAGCCAACGCATGACCCCAGAAATCTCCTTGGATGATTTGCTACCGTCCGACGTGCTGCCGCAGGAATCATCGACCACGAGCAAAAAATGATCACCTTTTACAACCCCCACCACGCCCTGCACCAGGGCAAGCTGGAGATGTTTCGCGGCCAGCTGGTGCCGTGTTTTGAGGTGCCCGCCCGCGCCGACTACGTGCTGGCCGAACTTCAGCGCAGGCAGCTCGGCGACGTGCGCTCCCCCGGCCGGATGGACGTGCCCGCCCTGACCACCATCCACACCCCGCGCTACCTCGATTTTCTGGCGGGGGCCTGGGACGAATGGGTGGCGCTGGACCCGGCCAATGCCCTGCGCGACGCCTTGCCGTCGGTCTGGCCCGCGCGCACGTTTCGCACCGATGTGCTGCCCGCCAATTTTTCGGCGCGAATGGGCTTGTTCTCCTATGACGCCGGTTCGCCGCTGACAGCCGGCACCTGGGTCGCCGCGCGGGCCGGGGCGGATTGCGCCCTGGCGGCGGCCGGGCACGTTGCGCAGGGCGCCCGTTCGGCCTTTGTGCTGTCGCGCCCGCCGGGCCACCACGCCGGGGCCGACTTTTTTGGCGGCTACTGCTTCCTGAACAATGCCGCGCTGGCGGCCCAGCACCTGCGTGACAGCGGGCTCTCCCGGGTGGCGATTCTCGACATCGACTACCACCACGGCAATGGCACGCAGGCTATTTTTTATGACCGTGCCGATGTGCACTTTGCCAGTGTGCATGGCGACCCGCACACCGAGTACCCGTTTTTCCTGGGGTATGCCGACGAACGCGGTGCCGGGGCAGGCGTGGGCTTCAACCACAACCTGCCGCTGCCGCGCGGCACGGGGTTCGAGGCCTGGCGCGAGGCGCTCAAGGCGGCCTTGCAGGGCATTGCCGCGTTTGGCGCGCAGGCGCTGGTGGTGTCGCTGGGGCTCGACACCTTTGAGGGCGACCCGATCTCCGGTTTCACCCTGCGCAGTGACGACTACCTGCGGGTGGGCGAAGACCTGGCGGCGGCCGGGTTGCCCACGGTGTTTGTGTTTGAAGGCGGCTACGCCGTGGCCGAAGTGGGCGTGAATGCCGTCAACGTGCTGGATGGGTTCCAGCAGAAAGCCCTCTAGCTCCCGGTCCGGTCAAACCCGCCTGGGCTTGCCAAACTTGAGCAGTCGGGTGGCCAGCAGCGTCTCGGTCAAAAAGCACAAGAGCGCTAGCAAAAAGCAGCTCACCCCCGCCAGAAACGAGATGGTGGCCAGCCGCAAGATTTGTATCTCCGTGGTTTCACCAAGGAAGAGCGCCACGATGGTCAGGCCGATGAAGATGGCGCAAAAGGTGAGCAGGGCAATGCAGATATTGACCAGACGGCCCCGCGCGCGCAGCCGTTTGAGCTCGTCATAGGCGGCCAGCATGGGTTTGTCGGGGGCTGCTTCAATGCGGTCTTCCAGCAGCCGGGCGCGGTCGATGATGCGGGCCAGCCGACCGGCCACGGTGCCAATCATGCCCGAGACGGCAGTGAGCAAAAAGACCGGCGCCACCGCCAGCTGAATGCCATGAGTGACGGTGGCGAGATCAACGGCAAAAAACATGAAGGCTCCAGAATTAGTCGTGTGCACCGAGGATAGCGCGGGCCACCTCGGCAAACCCGGCCCCGCGTGGCGCCCGGGTAATGTAGCGCGGCTTGTGCGCCAGCGCGGCCTCAAAGCGGCGGATGTTGGCCACCCCCACACTGTGCGGGAAATGCTCGAACATCAGCTGGTCGTTGGTCGAGTCCCCCACAAACGCCCAGCGGCTGAACTCGGCGGTCAGGTCGCGGCCGAACAGCTCGCGCACGATCCAGCGCGCGCCCATCAGCTTGTTGTGCGCGCCAAACCAGCCGTTGATGTGGATGCTGCTGACCGTGGCGGTCATGCCCGCGGCCTGCATCAAGGCCACCACCTGGGCTATCTGCGCGGGCGTCAGGTGGGCAAACTCGCTGTGGTCAATGGCCACATCGGTTTCACGCCCGGCGGAGTCTTGCGACACCCGGGCGCCGGGCACGGTCACCAGCACCTGCTGCACCACGGCCTGCATCCGGGTGTAGTTGGCGGCGCGGGTGGGAGTGTCTTGTTGATATAGTTTTGATAGCTGCTCCCGCACGGTTGACGGGGGCTGCAGCCTGTTTTTATATAAATTTTCACCGGTAAACGCCACGGCGCCGTTTTCTGCCACGAGCGCGTCCACCGGCCAGGGTGCAATGCCCCGCGCAGCGTCACCCCGGGCAAACGGCTCGCTCCAGCCGATGGGCCGCCCGGTGATCGGAATCACATGCAGGCCGGCAGACTGGAGGTCGTGCAGGGCCTGCAGGGCGTCGGGCGTGATGGCGCCGTCGGTGGTCAGCGTGTCGTCGATGTCGGTGAAGACGCCGATGAGCTGGCGCCGGTCTTCCAGCGGCCAGTCGACCAGCGGGCGCATGCCTGGTGGCAAAGACTAACCCGCGCTTTGCAGCGCCAGGCCCGCGTGCTCGCGCAGCGGGTGGAAGTGGATCTTGGGGAACCGCTCCTGCGCCAGGCGCACGTCGTAGGGCGAGGTGCACAGGTAGGCCAGCGTGTTGGCCGCATCGCGTGCCATGCGCATCGGGTAGGCCTCGCAAAAGGTCTTGAGTTCAGCCGGGGTGTCGGCGGTGATCCAGCGCGCGCCGGTGTACTGGCAGCCCTCCAGGCGGATATCGGCGTCGTACTCGCCCTTGAGGCGGTGCTGCACCACTTCAAACTGCAACTGACCCACGGCGCCCAGCAACATGTTGCCGCCGATCTCGGGGCGGAACACCTGGATCGCGCCTTCTTCGCCCAACTGCGCCAGGCCTTGCTGCAATTGCTTGGTGCGCAGCGGGTTGCGCAGCACCACGGTCATGAACAGTTCAGGCGCAAAGAAGGGCAGGCCGGTGAACTGCAGGTTGACCGAGCCGTCGGTGATGGTGTCGCCCAGCTGCACGCCGCCGTGGGTGGTAAAACCGACGATGTCGCCCGCGTAGGCCTCTTCCACCGCCTCGCGGCGCTGGCTCATGAAGGTCACCACGCTGGTAGGGCGCAGTTCTTTGCTGGTGCGCATCACTTTGAGCTTCATGCCCGGCGTGTACTTGCCCGAGGCCATGCGCACAAAGGCGATGCGGTCGCGGTGGTTGGCGTCCATATTGGCCTGCACCTTGAACACAACACCGCTGAATGCGTTGTCTTCCGGCTGGATTTCCTTGATCACCGGCTGCTTGTTGACGACAAACGAGCTGGTGCGGGACTGCGGTGGGGGCGCCAGGTCCACCAGCGCGTCCAGCACTTCCATCACGCCAAAGTTGTTCACGCCCGAGCCAAAGAACACGGGGGTTTGTTTGCCGGCCAGAAACGCCTCATGGTCATACGCCGGCGAGGCACCGGTGGCCAGTTCCATGCTCTCGAACGCGGTCTCGAATTCGTGGCCAAAGCGTTTCAGCAAGGTCGCCTGATCACTCATGGGGATCGTGGTGAAGTCTTTCGGGCCCCGGTCGCTGCCGGGCTCGAACACGGTCATGGCCTGCGTGCGCAAGTTGATGATGCCGCCGAACGACTTGCCCTGGCCCACCGGCCAGGTCATGGGCACGCAGGGCATGCCGAGTTCGCGTTCGATCTCGTCCAGGATGTCCAGCGGCTCGCGCACTTCGCGGTCCATCTTGTTCACGAAGGTGATGATGGGCGTGTTGCGCTGGCGGCAGACTTCAATCAGGCGGCGGGTTTGCGCCTCGACGCCGTTGGCCGCGTCAATCACCATCAGGGCTGAGTCCACGGCGGTGAGCACGCGGTAGGTGTCCTCACTGAAGTCCTTGTGGCCGGGCGTGTCCAGCAGGTTGATGACGTGGTCACGGTACAGCATCTGCATGACCGAGGACGCCACCGAGATGCCGCGTTGCTTTTCAATCTCCATCCAGTCGCTGGTGGCGTGGCGCGTGGCCTTGCGCGCCTTGACCGAGCCCGCAATCTGGATCGCGCCCGAGAACAGCAGCAGCTTTTCCGTCAGCGTGGTTTTACCCGCGTCGGGGTGAGAAATGATGGCAAAGGTGCGCCGGCGGCGGGTTTCAGAGGCGTAAGTCACAAGAGATCCAGATCAGAGTTGGGCGCGCACCGCAGGTGTCCTTGACGGGATGTCAAACCATGGGCGTCCCCGGCGTGCGGGTCAGGGCACATCAGTGCTGCGCTCCCCTATTTTACCGAGATGGCCAGGAGCGCCGCCGCAAGGCCTGCGAGCCCTCAGCCGCGTGGACCGCAGACCCGGCGAAGCGCCAAGACTCCGTTCTTGCACCCCTTAGGGAAATCCCCAGTAGTTTACAAAACCGTTTTTGGCATAATCAAAAACGGTTTTGTAACGATGTTTGCAGTTATCTTTCGCTAAACAGCAGGTTTGCCCCGGACGGCTCATGTGTGAGTGCGCCCCCTCTTGCTGAGATCGAAGCAGACTGCGCGTCACCTGCTGGGAACACCTGAATATGAGTCAGTCCGATGTCCGCCTGCGCGGAATAAAGAAGAGCTACGACAAGGTCAATGTCATTCATGGCATTGACCTCGACATTGAGCCCGGCGAGTTCGCGGTTTTCGTCGGCCCGTCAGGCTGCGGCAAGACCACCTTGCTGCGCATGATCGCCGGGCTGGAGGAAATCACCGGCGGCGATCTGATGATTGCTGGCGAACGCGTCAATGACCTGCCGCCAGTCAAGCGCGGCCTGGCGATGGTGTTCCAAAGCTATGCCTTGTACCCGCACAAAACGGTGTACGACAACATGGCCTTCGGACTCAAGATTGCCAAGGTGCCCAAGGCTGAAATTGACCGCCGCGTGCGGGAGGCCTCTGAAATCCTGCAGATCACCGAGTACCTGGACCGCCTGCCCAAAGCGCTCTCGGGCGGCCAGCGCCAGCGGGTGGCGATCGGGCGCTCCATCGTGCGTGACCCCAATGTGTTTTTGTTTGACGAGCCGCTCTCCAACCTGGATGCCGCCTTGCGCACCAAGATGCGGGTGGAGCTGGCCACGCTGCACCGGCGCCTGGGTTCCACCATGATTTACGTCACCCACGACCAGGTGGAAGCCATGACGCTGGCCGACAAGATTGTGGTGCTCAAGGATGGGCGTGTCGAGCAGGTGGGGCGTCCGCTGGACTTGTACAACAAGCCCGACACCTTGTTTGTGGCGGGGTTCATCGGGTCGCCGCAGATGAATTTCATCAAGGGCGAGTTCGCCGGGCGTCACAGTGCCACCACGGTCGGTATCCGGCCGGAGCACCTGAAGGTGCAGGCGGGTGGCGCCATCCGGGGCACGCTGAAACACTCCGAGCGGCTGGGCAATGAGACGTTTGCCTACGTGCAGTCGGGTGAATTGGGCGAGATCACCGCGCGCATGGATGGCACTTTGCCGATGGAGCCGGGCGAGGCCATCGAGTTGGGTTTTGCAGCCGAGCACCTGTACCGCTTTGACAGTGCGGGACGTCGGGTGTGACGGGGTCATTTTTAACAACAGAATTTCTTCGCGGATGGGCCGTGAAGGGTAAAGAGGAGAAGACTTGCATGTTTAAGAAAACCGTAGTGGCCGGAGCGTCGGCTTTGGTGCTGGCATCCCTGGTCACCCCATCCCTGGCGGCCGACTACAAGGGTCCCAATTTGAAGGGTGAAGTCGTCACGGTCACCTGCCCCTGGACTGGCGCCGAAGAAGGCATGTTCAAGAAGGTGGTTGCCAACTTTGAAAAGGCGACGGGCGCCACCGTCAAGCATTCCTGCTCGCAGAGCTCGGAGCAGCAGATCGTGATCGATATCAAGGCCGGTTCGCCGTCGAACATTTCGGTCTTCCCGCAGCCGGGTCTTGCGGCCAACATGGCGGCCATCGGCGGGCTGGTTCCCCTGGGTGAAAAGACCCAGGACTGGGTCAAGAAAAACTACGCCGCAGGCAGCTCCTGGGCCGATTTGGGTACCTACGCCAACAAGGCGGGCAAGAAAGAGTTCTACGGACTGTTCTACAACGTGAACGTCAAGAGCCTGGTCTGGTATATCCCTGAGAACTTCAAGGAAAAAGGCTACAAGGTTCCCACCACCATGGAAGGTCTGCAGGACCTGACCAAGAAGATTGCGGCTGATGGCGGCAAAGCCTGGTGCATCGGTCTGGGCAGTGATGCCGCCACAGGCTGGCCCGCCACCGACTGGGTTGAAGATTTCATGCTGCGTACACAGTCGCCCGAGGTTTATGACGGCTGGGTCAACAACACCGTCAAGTTCAACGACAAGCGCGTGATCGAAGCGATTGAAGCCTACGGCTGGTTTGCCAAGAACGACGCCTACGTCGACGGCGGTGCCAAGGCCGTGGCCACCGTGAGCTTCAAGGACAGCCCCAAAGGCATGTTCGGTTCGCCCCCCAAGTGCTACATGCACCGCCAGGCCAGCTTTATTCCTGCATTCTTCCCTGAAGGCAAGGCAGACGAAGCCGACTTCTTCTACTTCCCGTCTTTCGCCAGCAAGAAGCTGGGTAACCCGGTTCTGGGGGGTGGCGCCATCATGACGATCACCAAAGACAGCAAGGGCGCGCGCGCCTTCATGGAGTACCTGGAGCATCCCCAGGCGCATGAAATCTGGATGGCTGAAGGGGGTTTCCTGACACCGCACAAGGGTGCGGATCTGGGCAAGTACAAGACCAAGGCGCTGAAGAAGCAGGGCGAGATTTTGCTTAACGCCACGACCTTCCGCTTTGACGGCTCCGACCTGATGCCCGGCGCCGTGGGTGCGGGCAGCTTCTGGAAGGGCATGGTCAATTACTCGGGCGGCCAATCCGCGAAAGAAGTCACGGATGACATCCAGAAGAGCTGGGACGCCATCAAATAAGGTGACGTGTTGACGGGCCTCCGCAGGGGGGGCCCCACCAGGCCAGTGGCTGCCCGCCGCTGGCCGCTTTTTCCAACCCTCCCGATACGCAAAGAGTTGATCTCCATGACCGATCAAATCCTCCAAACCTTGATGGCTGTCGTCGTCAGCATCTCGTTTTGCCTGCTGTACTTTGCGGGATCGAATTTCCTGCTCGACAAGATCATTCACCTGCCGGTGGGTAACAAGAACACGCTGGAACGGGTCCGCTCCGGTGTTCGACCGTGGCTGTTTCTGGCGCCTGCTTTTTTGCTGCTGGGTACTTACTTGCTGTACCCGCTGTTTGAGACTTTTCGTCTCAGTTTTTATGATGCCACCGGTGACGTGTACGTCGGCCTGGCGAACTACCGCTGGGTCCTGGTGGACCAGGGCTTCCTGATCACGATCCGCAACAACTTCATGTGGCTCGTCGTCGTGCCGACTTTTGCCACCGCGCTGGGCCTGATTGTTGCTGTGCTGGCGGACCGGGTGTGGTGGGGCGGTTTTGCCAAGTCCATGGTATTCATGCCCATGGCGATCAGCTTTGTCGGCGCCAGTGTGATCTGGAAGTTTGTCTACGATTTTCGCGGTCCGGGTGCCGAGCAGATCGGCATTCTGAACGCCATCGTGATGGGCATGGAGTTCGAACCGCAGGCCTGGGTGACAGTGCCGTTCTGGAACAACTTTTTCCTCATGGCCATCCTGATCTGGATCCAGACCGGCTTTGCCATGGTGATTCTCTCGGCCGCCCTGCGCGGCGTACCCAGCGAAACGCTGGAGGCGGCCCGCATTGACGGGGCCAGTGAGCTTCAAATCTTTTTTGAAATCATGGTGCCACAGGTCATGTCCACCATCCTCGTGGTCTGGACCACGATCACCATCACGGTGTTGAAGGTGTTTGACATTGTCATGGCCATGACCGGTGGGCAATGGGATACCAGTGTGCTGGCCAACCTGATGTATGACTGGATGTTCCGGGGTGGCGGCGACTACGGTCGAAGCTCCACGCTGGCCATGGTCTTGATGTTTGCGGTGGTTCCCGTGATGGCTTTCAATATTCGCCGTTTCCGTACCGAAGAGGCCCAACGATGAAAAAGTATTTCAGTCTGCCCTCCATCGTGGCCCAGTTGCTGCTGCTGGCACTTGTCACGGTCTGGGTGTTGCCCACTTTTGGTTTGCTGGTGTCGAGTTTTCGCGTCAAGGAGCAACTGGCGTCCAGCGGCTGGTGGACCGCCATGTCCACGCAGACGCGGTCAGACATGCGCCGCACCGGCGGTGCGCAAAGCGTGGTCAAGGAGGGCGACAAGTACGTCATCAGCGGTCGCCTTTTTGGCGCCGAGGCCAACGTGCGCCTCAAGAAATTTTCCCTGAAGTCGGCCTCGCCAGGCCAGTACGTGGCGGGGGCTACGGTTGAAGTCGCTGATGGTCAGGTGTTCGATGAGGCCGACGGTACGCCCGACGGCACGCTGACCGTGAACGCCGACACCAGTTACCGGTTGGTGCTCAGCGGCCCGTACGACAAAGACCGCGGCATTCGCATTTTTTACGTGGCAGAAACGCCCCCTGTTTTCGTCACGCAGAACTACGAGAAAGTGGTGGCCTCGGAGGGTGTGGGGCAAGCTTTTTTGAACACCTTCAAGGTCACCATTCCGGCGACGTTCATCCCGATTCTCATCGCCGCCTTTGCGGCCTATGCGTTCAGCTGGATGAATTTTCCGGGGCGCAAGTGGCTGTTTATTGTGGTGGTGGGGCTTCTCGTGGTGCCGCTGCAAATGTCGTTGATTCCGTTGCTGCGGCTGTACAACCAGTTGGGTGAGACGCTGGGGATCGAGTCCAAATCCTACCTGGGCGTCTGGCTGGCGCACTCGGCATTCGGCTTGCCGCTGGCGATTTATTTGTTGCGCAACTACATCGCGGCCTTGCCACGCGACATCATTGAAAGTGCGCGCATGGACGGTGCCTCGCATTTCCAGATATTCACCAGCATTGTGTTGCCGCTGTCCGTACCCGCGCTGGCCAGCTTTGCCATCTTCCAGTTTCTTTGGGTGTGGAACGACTTTTTGATTGCCCTGGTGTTTCTGGGCAAGGCCCCCGACCAGATTGTGTTGACGATCAAACTCAACGACCTGCTGGGTTCGCGTGGCGAGAGCTGGGAGATTTTGACCGCCAGTGCCTTCGTGTCGATTGCCGTGCCGGTTGGTGTGTTCTTTGCGTTGCAGCGCTTTTTTGTGCGTGGTTTGCTCTCGGGCTCGGTCAAGGGTGGCTAAGCATCAAGTGGCGTCTGGATGGAGCAGGGCCTTGAGCGAGAGGGCACTTTTCTTGGGCGTTCTTTTTTGAGTTTCGAAGTCAACATGAACGATACCGAAGCGCTGGCTATACCCCTGCGCCCATTCAAAATTATCGAGCAGGCTCCAGACGTAATAGCCCCGAATGTCTGCACCGTGCGCGATGAGTCCGGCCAGTTGATCCAGGTGGGTTTGCAGGTAGCGGCACCGCATGTCGTCGGCGCAGGCGCCGTCCTTCACCGGCGTGTTGTCCGCCGCGCCGTTCTCTGTGATCCAGATCGGGGGCAGGGGCCATTGGCGCGTCAGGTTGTCGACAACGCGTGTCAGTCCTTCGGGGTAAATCTCCCATCCGATATCGGTCAGGTCTTTGGCCGCGTCGGGGGCTACAAAGGTGTAGCCGCGCTGGGCGTCGTCGGATGTGACAGGCGCCCGGGCCATGGAGCGGGTGTAGTAGTTGAGGCCGATGAAGTCCAGCGGCTGCGCACAGATTTTCAGGTCGCCTTCCATCAGGTCGGGCAGGCGCGAGCCCATTTGGGCCCGCAATTCATCCGGCCACTCCCGGCCAAACAAGGGGTTCAGGAAGCAGTCGTTGCGTTCGTATTCCGCCAGTTTTGCCGCCTGCACATCGGCTGGCGCGGGGCTTGTGGGGTCACACAACTCGGGGTTCAGGACGATGCCCAACGAGGTGTCCGCCCGCTCGCCACGCCAGGCCTTGATCCCCAGACCGTGGGCCAGCATCAGGTGGTGCGCGGCAGTGAGTGCACATGCCCGGTCTTGCACGCCCGGCGCAAACACACCCAGGTCATGGCCCAAAAACGCGGAGCACCACGGCTCGTTGAGGGTGGCCACCCGGGGCAGCCGGTCGCCCAGCTGCTGGGCCATCAGCGCGGCGTAGTCGGCAAATCGGTACGCCGTATCGCGCTGCAGCCAGCCGCCTTGCAGGTGCGAAGGCAAGTCCCAGTGGAACAGGGTCGCGTTGGGCGTAATCTGGTGTTTCTCCAGTTCGTCCAGCAGGCGCTTGTAGAAGTCCATGCCCTCTGTATTGAGCTGGTTGCTGGTTGTGACCACGCGTGGCCACGCAATCGAAAACCGGTAGTGTTTGAAACCCAGGTCGGCGATCAGTCGCACGTCATCGGCATACCGGTGGTAGTGGTCGCAGGCGACGGTGCCGTCGCTGCCATCCTTGATGCGATGGGCTTGCGCACAGAAGTCATCCCAGATGCTGGGCACGCGGCCGCCCAGCGTTGTTGCACCTTCAATCTGAAAAGACGAGGTGGCGCATCCCCACTCGAAACGATCGGGCAACAGTTGGGGGGCAAGCGTGAGCATGAATCGACTCCAGGAAGCGGCAGGTTGAAGGTGGCACAAAACATATTTTCATCGCAATTGAACATTTTATTTTCATGAATAACCCAAGTACCCACAACACCATGAACAAAGCACCCAATGACAACTGGTGGCGCGGCGGCGTCATCTATCAAATTTACCCCCGCAGTTTTTCAGACAGCAATGGCGATGGCATTGGCGACTTGAACGGCGTGACCGCGCGTCTTGAATATGTCGCCCGTCTGGGCGCGGACGGCATCTGGTTGTCCCCGTTTTTCAAAAGCCCCATGAAGGATTTTGGCTACGACGTGAGTGACTACTGCGATGTCGATCCCATGTTCGGCACGCTGGCTGATTTCAAAGCCCTGGTCGATCGGGCCCATGCGCTGGGTTTGAAGGTCATGATTGACCTCGTGCTGTCGCACAGTTCGGATCAGCACCCCTGGTTCAGGGAGAGCCGGGCCAGCCTGGACAACCCCAAGGCCGATTGGTATGTGTGGGCCGATGCGCAAGACGACGGCACACCACCCAACAACTGGCTGTCCATCTTTGGTGGCAGCGCCTGGCAGTGGGATACCCGCCGGTGCCAGTACTTCATGCACAACTTTTTGACCAGCCAGCCCGACCTGAACTTTCACAATCCGCAGGTCCAGGATGCCCTGTTGCAAACCGTGAAGTTCTGGCTCGACTTTGGGGTGGATGGTTACCGTCTGGATACCGCCAATTTTTATTTCCATGATGCAAAGTTGCGCAACAACCCCCCGCGTGGTCGGCCCACCGGGGAAGACCCGGCCGTCAATTCAGTGAATCCCTATGGCTGGCAGTGGCACAAGTTTGACAAAAGCCAGCCGGAAAACCTGGCCTTTTTACAGCGCTTGCGCGCACTGCTGGACCAATATCCCAACACCACGATGGTGGGTGAAATCGGGGACGATGATGGTCTGGCCCGTGTTGCCGAGTACACCGCCGGTGGTGACAAGCTGCACATGGCTTATTGTTTTGACCTGTTGGGAACCGCGCACAGTGCGGGCCACATCCATGCGGTGCTTCAGCGGTTTGAAGAGGTCGCCTCGGGTGGCTGGCCCTGCTGGGCTTTGTCGAACCACGATGTCGTGCGCCTGGCCACCCGTTGGGGCGGGGACCATCCACCACCTGCGTTGCTGCGTGTGGCGGCCGCGATGCAGATGAGCTTGCGCGGGTCGCCCTGTGTGTACCAGGGCGATGAGTTGGGCCTGCCCGAGGCGGTGATTGGCTACGAAGACCTGCAAGACCCTTACGGCATCACCATGTGGCCCGAGTTCAAGGGACGCGATGGCTGCCGTACGCCCTTGCCTTGGTTGTCTGACGCGCATGACCTGGGCTTTGCCCCTGGCCATTCGGTGGCGCATGCGCCGTGGCTGCCCGTGTCGGAGATGCATCGCGGTCTGGCCGTGGATGCGCAGGAGGTGCAGGGTGGTTCCCTGCTCGGGTTCTATCGGAATTTGCTGCATTGGCGCAAGACGCAACCGGCTTTGATCGAGGGTGAGATGACCTTGCTGACGGCAGACCCGCAGGTGTTGGCCTTTGTGCGGAGTTGTCCGATCCAGAGGGTGCTGTGCCTGTTCAACCTCAGTGCTGAACCCGCCCTGTGGCGTATGCCGGCAGCTTGCGTCGTGAATGAGGTACTGTCCGGCAGCGGTCTGGAAGGTGCCCGGTTGACCGGTTCCGAAGTGCAATTGGCGCCTTGGGCCGGGATGTTCGTGCGTCTGTCCTGATCGCGCTGTCCCCGTACACTTCTGTCCTTACGAAGGGATAAGTGTGTGAATATCAGGCAACTTGCCAAGGAACTGGGACTTTCGACTTCCACGGTCAGTCGTGCGCTGAACGGGTACAAGGATGTGAACCCCCAAACCCGTCAACGCGTGGAGGAGGTGGCTCAGTTGATGGGCTACCGGGCCGATGCGGGCGCCCGTCGGCTGGTGCGTGGCCGTACTGACGCGATCGGGATCGTCTATTCAGCCGCCGTTGAGAACCTGGGCAACCCCCAGTTTCTGGACATGGCGGGCGGACTTGCTGAGCGCCTGGAGCAGGATCAGCTGGATTTGCTGTTGGCGGTGGCCAGTGACGATCATGAGCTGAATATTTTTGAGCGTCTGTTTCGGGGCGGCCGGGTGGATGCAGTCGTGGTCCCGAACACCCGCCTGCAGGACAACCGTGTGGACTACCTTCTGGAGAAGGGCTATCCCTTTTTGGCCTACGGACGAACGGCTGAATGCAGCAACTACTCGTGGTTCGATTTTGACAATGTCCGGGGCAGCGAACTCGCCGTGCAGCACTTGCTCAAGCTTGGGCACACGCGTTTTGCCTATGTGCATTCGCCGCTGGACTTGAATTTTGCGGTTCAACGCCATCAGGGGTTCATGTCCGCGTTGGGGCAGGCTGGTCTTGCGTGTGTCCCTTCCTGTGTGGTGGGGCCCGCGGTGGACCGACGCAGTGGACTTGAGGCTGTGACCCGGCTTTTGGCCCTGCGTGAGCGGCCGACCGCCATCGTGGTGGACAACAACCTGGGGGGCATTGGGGTCTTGCGCGGGCTGGTGGACGCGGGGGTTCGGCTGGGTCAGGATGTGTCGGTCATCGTGCATGGCGATATTCCCAGTGACACCTTGTTGTTTGGTCTCGATGTCACCACGGTAACCCAGCCCACGGCGCATGCGTCTGGCGTCACGATGGCCGAGATGGTGCTGCAACTGTTGCGTCATCCCGATGCGGGGCCTTTGCAGATTTTGAGAAATCCCGAGTTGGTGGTGGGGTCGACGACCGGGCCGGCGCCCTGAGGCGGTCATGCCATGCACACGCCGGGCAAGCTTGCACTTATAATTGGTGCTCCCGAGGAGCGTTGCAACTCACCTGGCGTCTTGCGATGACTGGTTGTGAGTGAGGCTCGGACCGCGTGTTTTGGAGATTTCCAATTCACCGCATCAACTGCGCTCACCCACTGGTCTGTGTGGTGAGTTACCCCGAAAATCGTTTCCAGGTCGCCACCGCGCCAGCCAGTGATTCTTAATTTATTTTTGGAGTCAAACATGAGCGCCGTACTGAAATTAGTCAAACCCCAAGCCAAAGCAAAAGCCCCAGCCCGCGTCAAGACCGCCGTCAAAGCCGTGGCCAATCCATCCGTCAAGCTGGAGGACTTCAAGGTCGCTGACATGAGCCTGGCGGCCTGGGGTCGCAAAGAGCTGAACATCGCCCAGACCGAGATGCCCGGTCTGATGGCCATTCGTGAAGAATTTGCCAAAGTACAGCCGCTGAAAGGCGCGCGCATCACCGGCTCCTTGCACATGACCATCCAGACCGGCGTGTTGGTCGAAACCTTGCAAGCCCTCGGCGCCGAAGTGCGTTGGGCCTCGTGCAATATTTTCTCCACACAAGACCACGCCGCTGCCGCGCTGGTCGAGGCGGGCACCCCAGTTTTTGCCTACAAGGGCGAGACGCTGGCTGACTACTGGGATTACACCCATCGCATTTTTGAATTTGGCGGCAAAAAGGGTTCGGCTGCTGAAGGTCCGAACATGATTCTGGACGACGGCGGCGATGCGACTTTGCTCATGCATTTGGGTGCCAAGGCAGAGAAAGACCTCAAAGTGCTGGCCAAGCCCGGCAGCGAAGAAGAGATTTGTCTCTTCAATGCCATCAAGGCCAAGCTGAAGCTGGATCCCACCTGGTACAGCCGCCGCCTGAAAAACATCATCGGCGTGACCGAAGAAACCACCACGGGTGTGCTGCGCTTGAATGAGATGTCCGCCAAGGGGGAACTGGCTTTCCGCGCCATCAATGTGAACGACTCCGTGACCAAGAGCAAGTTCGACAACCTCTACGGTTGCCGCGAATCGCTGGTGGACGCCATCAAGCGCGCGACCGACGTGATGATTGCCGGCAAAGTGGCTTGTGTCGCCGGTTACGGCGATGTGGGCAAGGGTTCGGCCCAAGCGCTGCGCGCCCTCTCGGCCCAGGTATGGGTGACCGAAGTGGACCCCATCAATGCGCTGCAAGCCGCCATGGAAGGCTACAAAGTGGTCACCATGGAATACGCCGCCGACAAGTGCGATATTTTTGTCTCCGCCACCGGCAACAAGAATGTCATTACTTACAAGCACATGGCCGCCATGAAGGACCAGGCCATCGTCTGCAACATTGGCCACTTTGACAACGAGATTGATGTCGCATCCCTGGACAAATGCAAGTGGGAAGAGATCAAGCCCCAGGTGGATCATGTGATTTTCCCGGCCAAAGGCAAAACGCCCTCCAAGCGCATCATCCTGCTGGCCAAGGGCCGCTTGGTCAATTTGGGTTGTGGTACCGGCCACCCCAGCTTTGTGATGTCGTCGAGCTTTGCGAACCAGACCATCGCCCAGATCGAGTTGTTCACCAAGCCCAAAGAATACAAAGCCGGCAAGGTATATGTGTTGCCCAAGCATCTGGACGAAAAGGTGGCCCGCTTGCACCTGAACAAGGTCGGCGCCATGCTGACCGAACTCACGGATGAGCAAGCCGCTTACATTGGCGTGAATAAAGCGGGCCCCTACAAAGCCAACACGTATCGCTACTGATGAGAATTGATCAACTCCTGGTGGCCCGTGGCCTCGCCAGCACCCGTTCACAAGCCCAGCGCCTGATTGCAGACGGGGTGCAGTGGCGCAAGGGCGACGAATGGAAAACAGTGACCAAAAATGGTGATGATGTTCCCGACGACGCCCCCATTCAACTGCTGGACGATTCCGAGGCGCGTTACGTCTCTCGTGGCGGTCTGAAGCTGGAAGCGGCGTTGCAAAAGGTGGGCTTGTCCGTCACTGGACTGGCGTGCCTGGATGTCGGTCAGTCCACGGGTGGTTTTACCGACTGCCTGTTGCAGCAGAGTGCCAAGTCCGTGGTGGGTGTGGATGTGGGCAGTGCCCAGTTGCACCCCCGCCTGCGTGAAGACCCGCGTGTTCTGTGTGTGGAAAAGGTGAATGCCCGCTCGCTGGTTGCTGCTGATTTGATAGCTGCTTACGAAGACAGTACGGGGGCTAGCGGTCAGTTTTATGCTGAAGACGGTGATGAGGCCGGGACAGAGTTTGCACCTGAGTTTGATCTCATCGTGGCCGACCTGTCCTTCATTTCTCAGACCTTGGTGCTGCCCGCCGTCGTGCCCTTGTTGAAAGACGGGGGCACGTTGTTGACTCTGGTCAAGCCTCAGTTCGAGTTGCAACCTGGCCAGGTGGGTAAGGGTGGCATTGTCAAAGATGCTTCGTTTTATCCGTTGATCGAGCAGCGTTTGCGTGATGCCTGCGCAGCGCTGGGATTGACCGTGACTGCGTGGTTCGACTCGCCTATCGAAGGCGGCGACGGTAACCGCGAGTTTTTCATTTGCGCCCGCAAGTAGCGCCGCATATTTCTTGAACCCTTGCGGGACAGACCGCTGCGGCATGGCCCGCACGGGCTGTCCGCATTAAATTTGACGACTCGCCATGACCGAGACTACCCACACGCCCTTGAGCTTTGAGTTTTTTCCGCCCAAAACCCCTGAAGGCGTCGACAAGCTGCGCGTGGTGCGCCAGCAGCTCTATGCATTGAAGCCTGAGTTTTGCTCCGTCACCTACGGTGCAGGGGGTTCCACGCAAGAAGGCACCTTCAACACGGTGCGCGACATCCTGGCCGAGGGCGTGAGCGCGGCCTCCCACTTCTCATGCATTGGCGCTACGAAGGCGACGGTCCGTTCCCAGTTGGCTCTGCTCAAATCCATGGGCGTCAAGCGGTTGATTGCATTGCGGGGTGACCTCCCCAGTGGATACGGAGCCGGCGGTGAATTTCACTATGCCAGCGATCTGGTGACCTTTATCCGATCGGAAACAGGGGATGACTTCCACATTGAAGTGGCGGCCTACCCTGAGACGCACCCGCAAGCCAAGTCCCCTGCGGCTGACGTGCAGGCCTTCGCAGCCAAAGTCAACGCGGGCGCCAATTCAGCCATCACGCAGTATTTTTACAACGCCGACGCTTACTTCCGGTTTGTCGAGGAGGCGGATGCGTTGGGTCTGACCGTTCCGGTGATACCCGGCATCATGCCTATCGCCAGCTCAACCCAGCTGTTGCGCTTCAGCGATGCCTGCGGCGCCGAGATTCCACGCTGGATTCGACTTCGCCTGCAAAGCTTTGGTGACGACACGGCCTCCATCAAGGCTTTTGGGCTGGACGTAGTTACCGGCTTGTGCGAGCAGTTGCTTGCAGGCGGTGCACCGGGTCTGCACTTCTACTCCATGAATCAAAGCAGTGCGTCATTGGAAATCTGCAGTCGTCTTGGGCTGTAGTCGCTGCTGCCTCTCATAAGTTGGCGCACTGTAAGATCGCCCGGCAATCAACACGTTTAAGAATCAGGCTATGAAAATACTATTGACGGGCGCCGCCGGTTTTATCGGCATGACAACCGCTCTGCGCCTGCTGGCACGCGGCGACGAAGTGGTGGGTCTTGACAATCTCAACGATTATTACGACGTCAAGTTGAAGGAAAGTCGCTTGAGCCGACTCACGTCACACCCTGCATTTCGCTTTGTGAAAATGGATGTGACCGATCGTCCAGGTATGGAGCAGTTATTTGCAGCGGAAAAGTTTGACCGTGTCATCCATCTGGCGGCTCAAGCTGGTGTGCGCTACTCCCTGCAAAACCCGCATGCCTATATTGAAAGCAATATCGTCGGGTTCACCAATGTCCTGGAAGGCTGTCGTCATTCCAAAGTAGCGCACCTGGTTTACGCCTCCAGTTCCAGTGTGTATGGTGGCAACACGAAAATGCCGTTTTCCGAGCATGACAGCGTGGACCACCCTGTCAGCCTGTACGCCGCCACCAAAAAAGCCAATGAGCTGATGGCTCACACCTACAGTCATTTGTATGGCTTGCCCACCACGGGGCTTCGCTTCTTCACGGTATACGGCCCGTGGGGACGACCCGATATGGCGCTATTCCTGTTCACCAAAGCTATTTTGGAAGGGCGGCCGATCGACGTGTTCAATCATGGCGATATGAAGCGCGACTTTACCTATGTGGATGACATCGTGGAAGGCGTGATCCGGGTGCTGGACCGTGTGGCTTCAATCAATCCGGCCTACGATGCCCAATTGGCTGACCCGGCCACCAGCAATGCGCCCTACCGGGTTTTCAATATTGGCAACAATAACCCGGTTCCTCTACTCGACTTCATTGCCTGCATTGAAGACGCGGTGGGACAAAAGGCGGTAAAAAACCTGCTTCCTTTGCAGGACGGTGACGTACCGGCCACCTATGCCAATACCGATGCGCTGCAGGAATGGGTTGGATTCGTGCCTGGCACGAGCATCCAGAGTGGCGTGGCGAATTTCGTGGCTTGGTATCGCTCGTATTACAAAGTTTGAGCTATATCAACTCGGTTTGCAGGTGCCTGATCAAACCGCGTGCGCCTGCCTCACACAAATCAAGCACCCGTTCAAACCCCTGTATCGCTCCGTAGTAGGGGTCACGCACCTCACTGTCGTTGAGGGGCTGAGCAAACGCCAGAAAAAGTTTCAACTTGTGGAGGCTGGTAGTGGGACAGAGGCGCAGCAGATAGTTCAGGTTGTCCTGATCCATCGCCAAGATCAAATCGTAATGATCAAAATCCTTTTCGGTGACCTGGCGCGACCGGGTCTTGTCGATAGCATAGCCGCGGCTTTTCAACGTGGTTTTTGCTCTCGGGTCAGGGGGGGCGCTGATGCGGCCAGTATGGGTGCCTGCCGAGTCAACTTGGACCATGCGTGACAGTCCCGCTTGTTCGGCCATTCGCAAAGTCACCACCTGTGCCATCGGTGAACGGCATATATTGCCCATGCAGACCATCAGTAGTTTCGTCATTAGGATTTTTTTTGAAACCGCAAAAATAGGCGCTATTTCGGCCTGCTTTGAGGCTTATTATTTCTCCGACGGTACTCAAAATCATACGTCCATAGAGGGTGGACTTGGATGCGGTAATAATCGCGGACGAAGGTGAATATATTCCAATTGGGGCAGCAGATGACAGCGACGACCGAAGAACGCGCGAGGATCCAGGGGGCGGTGGCAGTTCTCTCACAGGTCGATAAAACTTACCATCTCGACTCGGTCAGTGTTCCCGTCATCAAAGGTGTTGACATTTTTGTTCGTCGCGCCTGTTTTACCGTGTTGTTGGGCCCCTCGGGGAGCGGTAAAACGACGCTGCTCAACATGATCGGCTGCATTGACAAGCCAGATAGAGGAGAGGTCATCGTTGCCGATTGCAGGGTGGGCGAGTTGAGTGATGATAAGTTGTCAGACTTCAGGGCAAAGAATATCGGTTTCATTTTTCAAAATTTCAACTTGCTTCCTGTTCTGAGTGCTTACGAGAACATTGAATACCCACTGCTGTTAGCTGGGACCTCGGCCAAAAAACGCGGTGAACGCGTGCCCAAGTTGCTTGATGCGGTGGGGCTGGGGGATAAGGCGAAAAACCTGCCCGGGCAATTGTCTGGCGGGCAACGCCAGCGGGTTGCCATTGCCCGCGCCTTGGCGCGAAAGCCAAAGTTGGTGATCGCCGACGAACCGACCGCGAATCTCGACAGCCAGACCGGGGCCGCAATTTTGGCATTGATGCGCCGCATGGTCGATCGTTATGAAATTTCCTTCATTTTTTCGTCCCATGATCCGGACGTGATCAAGGCCGCTGACGACACGATCTTCTTGAAAGATGGAGAGATCCGTGGGATTCGCCGCAAAGGTCAGGAGAGCTCGCCATGATGACCTTTTCCTTGGCCGTGCGCAACTTGTTGCGCAACCGGCGCCGATCATTGGCGACCTTGCTGGCAATGGCGATTGGATGTGCCTCGATACTCTTGTTTGGTGGATACAGCACCAACATCAACTACACCATGCACACCGCCTATGTGCAAAGCGGTGGTCACCTGCAAATTCAACACCGTGACTTTTATCTTTACGGCAGCGGCAATCCGATCGCTTATGGCATTGCCGACCACACCAAGATACTGGCTGCCATCCAGAACGATGAGGTGTTGCGCAACATGGTACTGGTGGCGACACCAACGTTGCAGTTTGGCGGCATCGCCGGAAACTACGTGGCCAGCGTATCCCGCACCATCATTGGCAACGGATTCGTTGCGGAAGACATCAACCGCATGCGGCGCTGGAACGATTTCGGTTTGCGTTACGACACGCCGGTGTTCGCTCTCGAGGGGGCGCCCGCAGATGCGGCCATTGTCGGAACCGGCGTGGCCCGGGTACTTCAGCTATGTGATGCATTGAAGATTGATCGCTGCCCGAAGCCCGAAAAGGAACAGACGTCCGACGGCAAGGCGATACCTGACGATATTGCCCAGCTTAGCTTGCAAGAGGCAGCGGCTGCGTCGGATGCACCCGTGACCAGTGCTCGCAGAATTGAAGTGCTGGCGGGCAATGCCCGGGGTACGCCCAATGTGATGTCACTTGACGTAATACGCGCAGAAGATCAGGGCTTCAAGGCGCTTGATGAAGTCTATGTGATGATGCATCTGGCTCAGGCACAACAGCTGATTTATGGAAAATCACCACCCAAGGTCACATCAATCATCCTCCAGTTACGCCACTCTGACCAAATTCCGGCTGCGCTGGTGCGCCTCGCGCCCATACTTGCCACCTTTTCCGCCAACCAGCCGCTGGCGGTGCTGGACTTCCGGAACTTGAATCCCTTTTATGTCCAAACCCTGCAGTTGTTCGACACCATCTTTGGTTTTATCTTTGCACTGATTGGCGCCATCGTTTTGTTCACCGTCAGCAACACCATGAATACGGCGGTGGTCGAACGAACTGTGGAGATTGGCACCTTGCGCGCGATGGGCTTGCGGCGCGCGGGTATCCGGCGCCTGTTTGTGACGGAAGGCGCGCTGCTGGGTTTGTGCGGTGCCGTGATGGGTGTTGTGCTGGCGCTGCTGTTCTCCGCTATTGTCAACCAGCTGGGCTTGACATGGTCAGCACCCGGCACGGTTGAGCCTTTACCTCTGATGCTGAGGGTCTGGGGCGAAACTGGCATGATCTTCGGCACTACATTTGGCCTAATTTGCATTGCGGTCCTGTCTGCTTGGTGGCCTGCTTACCGGGCGGCGCAATTGGACGTGGTCGACGCTTTGCGTCATGTTTGACAGAGAAAAGCGAAAAACGCAAAGACTATGAAATCCTTAATTCTGTTTCTTCTCTCGTATCTGCTCGGGTTTGGCGCTGTATCCGCGGCTCCGACGGCTGACGAGATACTCGCTGCCAGCGATGCCATTCGCAACCCGGGGCGCTCATTCAGTGTGACTGTCACCTTGACTGAATTTCAGGCGGGTAAACAAGTCGACACCAGCACGCTGTCCAGTTACTCCCGTACGCAGCAGCAGGGTGGGCAATTTGCCAGCTTGATCCGCTTTGTGCTGCCGGCGCGCGATGCCGGCAAGCTGATGCTCAAGAACGGTCATGACATGTGGTTTTACGATCCTACCAGCAAGGCAAGCGTGCGCCTGTCACCACAACAGCGCTTGCTGGGCCAAGCGTCCAACGGTGATGTGGCGACCGTCAATCTGGCGAAGGATTACAAGGCAACGCTGGTTGGTGAGGAGGATATCCAGGACGGCGAACGCCGCACCCGCAAGGCCCACAAACTCGCTCTTATTGCGGCGTCACCGGATGTCACCTATGCGAGCATTGAGATGTGGGTTGATGCGGAAAACAACCGACCGCTCAAGGCGCGCTTCTTTGCCGAATCGTCGCGCTTGCTCAAGACTGTTTACTATCGCCGGTTCCAGCCCCAACTCGGCGCAGAGCGCCCGACCGAATCCGTGATGATTGATGGCCTCAATCCCCAATCCGTTACGCTCATGCGATTTTCAGACTATGTTGCCCGCAACATTCCTGATACTTGGCTGCAGAGAGATTACTTGCCTCGTTTTCAGCCGGAGTAAATCCATGCGCTTACTAATTTGTTCCGTTTTATACCCCTTGTTTGTTCTTGCGTTGATTCAGGCTGCGCCAGCCCGGGGCGAAGATGTGGAGTCAGACGCCCTGAGTCTGGAAGCTGCCCCCGAAGTCCATGCCGAAGGCGCCCAGAGTACCAAGATTTTCATAGAAGGCGCGATGGGCAATGCCAGCCAACGCTACTTGCCTGAAAGTCGCAATATCGGGCGAGCTTCTCTTGATTTCTCCTACACTGCACGGCTTTCTCCTGGACTGCGCGCCGTCGTTTCCGACCGTATAGACCATATTTACCCTGCGGAAGCGGGCGCTGACGCAACGGTTAATAGTTTGCGCGAGGCCTATCTGAGCTGGCAACCTGAGGCAGGCAACGCGATGGTCGAGTTGGGTCGCGTCAATCTGCGCTATGGGCCAGGCTATGGCTACAATCCGACCGATTTTTTCCGTGATGGGAGTTTGCGAACTCGGACTACCGCCAATCCCTTTGCGCTGCGCGAAAATCGCCTTGGCAGCGTCATGCTGCGCGCGCAACGCCTGTGGAGTGATGGCTCATTGTCGGTGGCCTATTCGCCGAAATTGGCCGACGGCCCGAATGCGGATGGCTGGAGTCTTGACTTCGGGTCCACAAACAACCGGGATCGCGCGCTGATCGCACTCAGTAGCCAGTTCTCGCAACGTGTCAGTAGCCAAGTCCTGGTCTACAAAGAGCAGGGCATGTCGCCGTCGTTGGGCGGGAGTCTCACAGCGCTGCTTTCAGATGCTGTTGTGGCCCATATGGAAGGGTCACATGGCAGCGAGCCCGATTTGTTGAGCCGCGCATTGACGCCGACGGGCGCCGCTGCCACCCGCAATCGCTTTGCCGGCGGCATTACTTACACCACGCTGGGTAAGCTGTCGGTTACAGCTGAATACCAGTACAACGGCTTCGCCCTCGATCAATCCAATTGGTCTGCGTTGGGCGCAAGGCCCGCAACCCAAGTGGCGTACCTGCTTGAGGCCCAACTCCGCCAGGAACTGGCCTCCCGCGACGCCTACCTGATCTACGTGACCCAAAAAAGTTTGCTGCTCAAGAATCTGGACCTGACGGCCTTCCTTCGAGTGAATGCCGGCGACCATAGCCAACTGGTTTGGGCTGAGCTGCGTCACCACTGGCCCAACTTCGATCTGGCGTTTCAGATGCAACGATACATCGGTAGTCCCACCAGTGAATTCGGAATACTGCCAGATAACCGAATTGTGCAAGTCTTGGGGAGTTATTACTTCTGAGGGATCTTCGCAGCTCTGCGTGGCGTTATCGGTTCGTACCCTGCAAGGATGGGAACAAGGTCGCAAGTAATTGAGCGGCGCCGCCCGGACACTGCTCGCCATCGCAAGCGCCAATCTCAAGGCTCTTCTGGCTGTGGCGGACAAAACGACACCCGATCTGTCGTTCAAGCAAACTGCCTGCACCAGCCGCTGAATTCGAACACTGTACCGATTGGGCGAAAACTTGTGATGTTTGTCATCGAAGCGCTTTGCCCATCCTGCATCGCCAGCGAGCGAAAATCGAGACTCGCTACCATTTTGATTCAGGTTAACTTAAAAGATAAATTCCATCACATTTGAACAATTCGAAGTCGAAGCCCGCACGCACGGTTTCGACGAGGTTCTGGAAAGAAGCTGGGGGCCGAACACGACGCTTGCGCAGCATGCGCATCCGTTTGCCGTCTCGGCGCGCGTGGTGCAGGGGATGATGTGGCTGACGGTCGGCACCGAGACACTGCATCTTGTGGCGGGCGATACCTTCGAGTTGGCGCGTGATGTGCCGCATGCAGAGCGCTATCGAGAAGAAGTCGATAGTTACTGGTGGCGCGGCGCAATAGGAGCTGATCCTCAGATCCTGTACGTCTCGTCTCGGCAGCTATCCGCTGCAGCGGTTTGTCGAGCGGACGATCGCGCGGTCTTTATCTTTTTCAGGCGAAGTAGACAAACAAAATATTCTTCTTTTCTTACGACCGCCCCAACGAAAAAGGGCACCACAAGGGCGCCCTTTCAAGGGTCGAGTCTCGGAAAAGAAGATCAGACTTTCTTGCTGCGACGACGGCTCACCAGCCCCAAACCAGTCACGGCCAGACTGAACAGCGCCAAGGAGCCTGGCTCCGGGATGGCCTGGACGGTCTGGTTGGAGTCTGCCTGGAAGAAGAAGTTTGAGTCGGTGGTCGGGCCTACAGGGGCTCCGTTGAACGACGTTGGAGGAATAAAGCCGACAGTCTGCGTATTGCCGAACTGGAGCGTCGAAGTCGCCGAGGTCGTGGTCAGGGCAGGGTTGATATAGGTCAGATCTGTGAATGTCACATCCCCGAAGAATGTGGTGCCGATGCTGTTGTTGCCGGGGTTGGTGGGGCCTGGGAACACAGCCACCGAACCACCGCTGGCGAAATTGCCGCTCAAGAGCAACGTGCCATTGGTAAATCCGGTTCCGGTCTGGTAGTTTGCGAACGTGCCGGGATTTGTATCGTAGTAGACCGCGTAAGTGCCGCTGACGATGTTGTATGCCGCAAGTCCGCACGTGGCTGGTCCAACAGCAGCAAGGCAAGACACCGTTTCCTGGATCGTTGCAAAAATCGTGTACTCATACGTGGTGTTCAACCCGGGAATCAGCGCGGGGCTGATATCGATCCCGTTGGCATCTATTATGCCTGTCGCATTGGCCTGGAATTTCAGGGTGAATGGATCGACGGTACCGGTTGGCGAAGCGCTCGTAATATCGTAGCCGGTCACCAAGCCCTGGCCAACGGAGCTGTAATCAAGACCGCTGAAGCTGAACGTGCCGTTCAGATTGGTAATGGCGGGGACGGCCATGGCCGAACTTGCAATCGCCGCAGCTGCCAGTGCAATGAGGGAATGCTTGAGTTTCATATCTATTCTCCTAGGTTAAGCCGAAATGGCCTGACGTAGGCTAGTAGAGCAATTCATGTGCCAAAAAAAAAAATTCTTGAAAATCAACAGGTTAAAGCGTTCACTCAGTCTTTCGGTCTATACGCCGTAAAGTTTTCCGACACTCGGCACGGTTAAAACTAAGGACTCACACGGACTTGGGGCTGGCGCTTTACGCGGTCTCGAACATCTTTGACCAGTGCAGGAAAAAGCTTGTTCGGATTGAAGCTTGTAAAGCTTGCCTGAATTCTCTGAGCACCATCCGCGTAGCGCTGCTGCGAGCGCATCCTTCGAATGCTTTCACGCAGCCGCGCAAGGGTTGCTTCACCCGCGCGCATGAATTCGCCGGCGCCGGCGGCGGCGACTCCCTGCATCGTCATGACCTGATCGAGGTTGGAGCAGATGCCCAGCACTGGACAACCCTGCGCCAGCGCTTGGTACGCGGTTGGGCTGCCGCCATTGCAGATGACGAGCGAAGACAGTGCTGCCGCCTGGCTGCCGGGAAGAAATGCCTCCGCATAGACGTCCGGCGGGGATCCATGAAAATCGCCGCGCCCGGCTGTGGAAACGATGCAGAAAGCGCCCTCGCGACGGCAGGCATCGACGATTCGCGGCAGCAGGTCGACCTCGCCGGTCGATCCTAGCGAGATGTAGATGGACGGCTCGCTGCGACCAGCCACCTCTGGCCACCAGGGCGGCAAAGGCATCTCGGGCGACCAGATGAGCGGTCCGATGAAGAGATGCGACGCGCTGGCAGCATCGCTCAGGCGCACCAGCGCCGGGGTATCCGCGTACATCGAAATATCACCGTCGCAATACAGTTCGCGTAGCGACCGATAAGGTACCAAGCCGTATTGCCTTCTCAAACGGTTCGCCGCCGCGACGTGAAACTTGGATGCCCATGGCCACGCCAGTCGAAAGATCGGATCGAAAAGCGGATAGCCGATCAGACGCGCCATGGCGAGATCGGGAGCGCGCATGCGTTCGCACAACACATAAGGGCTCCAGTAGCCATTGCAGATATTGAGCAGCGGAATTTTAGAAAGCCGCGCCGCAATCGCCAGCGAAAGGCGGAAGTCGCTAACAATGATCTCGGCACCCACTGCCTTGATCAGCGCCCTGTCTTGCTCGACGTGAGCGGCCAGCTCGGTATAGGTATACAGCGGACTGCCCGCTGACAGGCGGCGCAAAAAATCCTGCGGAGCAATAGTGTCTATACGGTGATGAACGAACGCTTCATTCGCGTGGCATATGGAAAACTGTCCGTTACTTGCGAAATGAACTTCGAATTCGTCGCTATCCAGAGTTCTCGCAAGAACGCTCGGACGCGCCACATGAGCTAGCGAAACAGCTTCAGCGACAAACAGGATACGGGTACGCACTGCGGTTTAAGGCCCAGTTTTTTCAGCCGCACTGCCGAACATGCCGTGTGCGCGCAACTTGGCCAACGCGTCAATCACCATTCGCATCACTTTGGGCGAACCGGAGCTTCCCACTGTCACGTAGATGATGGGGTTGTCGGCCGGTAGATCGTGCCACCAATTGGGCGTCGGCACTGGCGGCGCCCAGAGAATCGGCCCGAGAAAGCGATGATGGGATGGTAGGCGATCAATGGGGAACATCGCTGGGGAGTCTGCGTACAAGGTGTAGTCTGCGTCTGTATAGGCTAAGCGGAGGTCGTTTCCGAACGTCGGATAGCCATGCGCCTCCCGCAATCGATTTATTGGTTGACAGTGCAGATTTAACGCCCGCATTTTGACCGCATCAAAAATCGGTTGCGCTATGGCTAACGGCATACAGCGCGATAGCGGCAACACAGGCAACGGGAACGGCATGTTCCGGATATAGGGACTCCAATACGCGTTTGTGACGGTAGCGTAAGGAATGCCAGCAAGCCTGGCGCTGACGGAAAGGGAGAGTCGAAAGTCCCCGACGATCAGGTCGGGCTTGACGCGTTCAATTAGATCGAGGTCTTCGGCAAGATAGCGGTGCAAGGTTGGTAGGTCATAGACGGGCATACCCCAAGTCAGGCTTCGCAAAAATCGCTGGCTGCTGATGCTTTGCAGAGGCAAAGTTTGCCAAGATTGGTCGACCATGAAGCGGCTGTAACGATCATTGCACGCGAACACCACTTGATGGCCCAGACCTTCAAGGCTATTCGCCAGAACGATGGGCCTGGCGACATGAGCCAGGGTCACCGTCTCTGCGAAAAAAAGTATGCGTCGATGTTGCATAACGGGGTTTTTCGGTCAAGCCTTCATCAGGGCATCAAGGTCTTGTCGGACTGAGCGGCTTCTTGGCGGCTGCGATACGCCCACTCGTGCAAAGAAGCCCAAACAGTCGTTGGGCCTTGCATTAGAAATTCGCTCAAAATTACCAGACAGCTTGAGCGCTTGTTCAAACAATGTCGGCTCGATTGAAAAATGGCGCCCGGCGCGGGCATACCAGCGAAAAATAACAGGGGTCATCTGCGGCTGCAAATGCAAGCCAAGTTGGGTCGCCGTCAGCCAGATTCGTTGCACTGCGATGCCAAGATGAACCCAGTCCGCCAGAAGCTCTGGAGGTCGTTGGGGACGCACCACTAGATGCGCGGCGCAGCATAACGCGGGCAATAAGTCGAGTTCAATTCGTGGTGCCACCGTGCCAAAGAGATAGCGATTAAAAAACGCTACACGCCCCCAGCTTTGCATGACCCATTCCATTAGGCGTGCTGTTGCCGGGTCTACGCCAACGGCCTGCTCCGGGATCCGGTCCTTACTGAAGCGGGCGCGCCACTCGATGATCTCTTTATGAACTGGATAGGCCTCTGGGCAAGTCAGGCGAATTTTGGCACTGTCCCAAAGCAGTATGGCAACCTGCAAACGTTCACCCCATGACTCGAGCAGTTGCACGCTAAAGTCTTCACCCGCCGCGTGGACCAGCGCCTGGCGCTGAGTACCGGTGAGCGGAGTGGTTTTCATCGGCCGGCGTTGTACGGTGCGAGTCGCAATACCGTCAAACAGAGGGTCTCGAATCATAGTTGCGTCCGGTACTAGGCGCATGTCGTAGACGGGGTAACGGTGCTCGCCCTCAGACGACGCGGTCCAACTGGTCTTTAACCCAAAACCGGTTGCGGCAATGCGTATGGTTTCGAGCAATGCGCCATGGGCGATGTGGCTCGGGTGGCCGTCGTAGTCATAAAGAATATGGTCACGTGTATCGGTGCCGTGCACCCTGATCAGTTGGTCATCCACGATCTCAAACCGCCAGGGTTGTGTATTGTCCCCACTGGGCGCCCAACGTGCGAGTTCGAGAATGTGGGTTAGCGTGTCGCGGCTCATTGGCTTTTCCTTGCATTGCATTTGGGCATCCGCCGAATGTCATTGAGCGAAGGCCTCTGCGGGCAGATCGATGATACTCAACTTCACTTTACTATACCGATGTCCTGGTGCGTGGCCCCAGTCTTAAGTCAGGGCAGAATCCATCAAGAATTTAGAAATGAAGGTCTCCATGGCAGCCCCAATCATCTTTGACTATGACCGAGCTTTTTCGCGAAATATTGGCTGGGTTACACCGATTGAACAGGCCAAATTGAAGGGGGCTCGCATCGCGATTGCCGGACTGGGTGGTGTGGGTGGTGCGCACTTGCTGACGCTAGCTCGACTCGGAATTGGCAATTTCAACATTGCCGATTTCGACGATTTCGATGTGCACAACCTGAATCGGCAAGCTGGTGCTTTCATGTCGTCCATGGGACGACCGAAAATCGATACAGTGGCGCAATTGGCGCTCGACATCAATTCAGAAATCGATTTGCGCCTGTTCCCCCAAGGCGTCAAAATTGAAAACGTTGACGAGTTTTTGCGTGATGTCGATGTGTATGTGGATGGATTGGACTTCTTCGCGCTACCGGCGCGTCGAATGGTATTTGCCAAATGTCGTGAAAAGGGGATTCCAGCGTTGACTGCGGCACCACTTGGGATGGGCACCGCTTTTCTTTACTTCAGTCCCACCGGCATGAGCTTTGAAGACTACTTTAAGGTGGAAGGGTGTGAGTTGCAAGAACAATACGCAAGGTTTATAGCTGGTCTTTCTCCGGCGATGATCCAACGCGACTATCTGGTTGCGCCCGAAGCAGTCAATTTTCAGGAAAAGCGCGGGCCATCAACCATCATGGCATGCGATCTATGTGCCGGAGTGATGGGCACATCAGTCTTAAAAGTAATTCTTGGCCGCGGTACGCTCAAAGCGGCTCCGTGGGGTATGCATTTTGATGCCTACCATCAAAGACTTAAGTTGACATGGCGGCCGTTCGGCAACGCCAATCCGCTACAGCAATTGTTGTTGAAGTTCATTCGGCCAGTGTTACGTGGACGCTCCAAAACGTGAAAACATTAAAACTGATCAAATGAGGCAAAACAAAGCGCGATTTGTTTCTCATCGTACAGGAGAATGCGCTATATTCCCACTAACTGCACATGTTTGAATGCAACTTGTATAGGGGATACGCTTTGATCAGTTCTTATACCAATATTAAAATCACAACTCGCTGGATTGCGTTTGGGTTTTTGTTCGGCTTGGTTTCAGGTTGTGCCGGTTTTTCGTCCAAGTACCCTCCGGCGCCAGTTGCCGCTGGCACAACGGATTACAACTACATCGTGGGTCCAGGTGACTCCTTGAATATTAGTGTATGGCGCAATCCCGAGCTCTCCATGTCAGTGCCTGTGCGGCCTGATGGCAAAGTCACTATGCCTTTGGTCGATGAGTTGGTTGCGCAAGGCAAGACTTCAGTAGAGATTGCTCGGGAAGTTGAAAAGGTTTTGGGTAAACTGGTGCGCGACCCTGTTGTGACCGTGATTGTTACTGGGTTCGTTGGTCCTTACAGTGAGCAAATTCGGGTGGTTGGCGAGGCTGCCAAGCCTCAAGCGTTGCCCTACAAGTTAAAGATGACTTTGCTTGATGTAATGATTGCCGTCGGCGGCCTAACGGACTTTGCTGATGGCAATGGTGCATCCATCACGAGGGTTTCAGAGGGTGACAAGCGTTATTCGGTGCGTATCAAAGACCTCATCAAGCGCGGCGACATATCGGCCAATGTCGAGGTTAAGCCGGGCGACATTCTGATCATTCCCCAGGGTTGGTTTTAACGCCAGCTTCATTTTTGGTAGCTGCTTCGCCTGACAGCGGTGCTGCAGTCTTTCAACTTTAATCAAAAAGACGCTATCTGATGGATGAGCTGATTGGCCAAATAGTAACCATTGCCAGAGGCATGTGGAAGCATCGCTGGCTTGGTGTAATGGTGGCCTGGATTGTTACGGCTATCGGATCCGTGGTGGTGCTGTCGGTGCCTGATAAATACGAGGCAACAGCCCGTATTTTTGTGGATACTCAGTCGATTTTGAAGCCCTTGATGTCGGGTTTGGCGGTGCAGCCCAATGTAGAGCAACAGGTGGCAATGCTGAGTCGCACGCTGATCAGTCGTCCCAATGTTGAAAAGCTCATTCGCATGGCAGACCTTGATTTGAAAAGTCAATCTAAGGGTGCGCAAGACGCATTGATTGATGGTTTGATGAGTACGCTTCAAATCCAAAATGTCGGCCGAGATAATCTTTACCTGCTGTCGTATCGTGATGCGAGTCCTGACAGGGCCAAAAAGGTGATTCAGTCCCTGCTGTCAATTTTCGTTGAATCCAGCTTGGGGGATACCCGGAAGGATTCTGATACGGCCAAAAAATTCATCGATGAGCAGATTAAGACCTACGTAGAAAAGCTGGAAGAGGCTGAAAAACGTTTAAAGGAATACAAGGTTCGAAACATTGAAATTCAAACCACTGATGGCAAAGATATGGCAGGGCAACTCAGTGGAGTGAGTAGTCAATTGAGTCAAGCCAGGCTGGAGTTGCGTGAGGCGGAAAATGCCCGTGACGCGGCAAAGCGGCAGTTAGAGGCCGAAAAATCGCAAAGTGCAGACATTACGTCGCGCAGTCTTCTGCAGGAGTCAGCCATGTCGATTTCGACCCCTGAAATCGATTCGCGCATTGATGCTCAGAAACGCAATCTGGACGGGTTGCTGCAGCGCTTTACCGATCAGCATCCTGATGTTTCGAATACAAGGCGTCTGATTAAAGAGCTTGAGGACATCAAGCGCAAAGAAGTGCAAGAATTGCGTAAAACCGCAATGGCTAATCCGTTGTCGTCGTCGACCAATAGTTTGGCTTATCAGGAGCTCAATCGCATGCTGGCCACCGCCGAGGTGCAAGTGGCATCTCTGCGAGCAAGGGTTGGAGAATACGAAGCCCGTTTCAGTCGGGCTCGTGAGTTGATGAAGACGGCGCCGCAAATTGAAGCTGAATATTCTCAGTTGAATCGTGATTACGAAATCAACAAGAAGAACTATAACGACCTTGTTTCTCGCAGAGAGTCTGCAGCCATGTCAGGCGAGCTGGACAGTGCCGCTGGCATAGCGGACTTTCGCCTGATAGACCCGCCGCGCGTTTCGCCTAAACCGGTAGCGCCAAATCGTCTGCTGCTGCTGCCCCTTGCTTTGTTGGCAGCGTTGGCTGCCGGGCTTTCAGTCGCCTTTATTACAAGTCAATTACGTGCCGTTTTTTACGATGCACGCTCCCTGAGAGATACGGTTGGGTTGCCTGTGCTTGGTGTGGTCACCTTGGTGATGGGTGAAAAGGCTTTGTTGAAAGAAAAATCTGATTTGAGGAGATTTCTGGGTGCTTCAGGTGGCTTGGTTGTGGTTTTTATTGCGGGGATGATCATTTTCTCCCTGCTGTCTGGGCGAGCAGGATGAACCAAATATGAGTAGCTTAATCGAGCAGGCAGCGCAACGCCTGGAGCAGCTTCGTGAGGCTGGTGCTGATATGCCTGCGATGTCGTTTCATACGACGCCATCTATTGTGGCCAGAAAGCCTGTGGTCGAGATGCCTGAGGGTCAACCAGCCCCTCTGTCTCGACGCGTTGAAATTGACTTGGACGCGCTCTCTGCGGCAGGTGTCGTCAGTCCCAATGCGCCGCGATCTCAAATTGCAGATCAATTTCGGGTGATCAAGCGGCCATTGATTCAAAACGCGATGGGCAAAGGCGCCTCGATAATCGCAAATGGCAATCTGATTATGGTTACGAGCGCGCTGCCCGGAGAGGGCAAGAGTTTTACCGCCATCAATTTGGCGCTAAGCATTGCCACCGAGCTAGATAACACTGTCATGCTCGTGGACGCCGATGTGGCGCGTCCCTCTGTCATGCGTGTACTGGGGCTTCCCTCTGGCCCAGGTCTGCTCGATTTGATACTTGACGAGTCGAAGGATATGTCAAGTATTTTATTGAGAACCAATATCGAGAAGCTGACTATTTTGCCCAGTGGAACGCCGCACGCGCGTGCTACAGAACTTCTCGCCAGCGACGCAATGATTCGGTTGTTGGATGATATGGCCAAGCGCTACGCCGACCGCATCATTGTTTTTGATTCGCCTCCACTTCTTCTAACTACAGAGGCGCGGGTGCTTGCATCCCATATGGGGCAGATCGTGGTGGTCGTGGAAGCCGAACGGACCTTGCAGTCAGAAGTTCAGCAAGCCCTTGCCACTATTGAGGCGTGCCCCGTGAAACTGATGTTGCTTAATCAGGCAAAAACAGTATTCATGGGCGTTGGTAGGCATGGAGCAGGATACGGATACGGATACGGATACGGACATGAGCAGCCGCAATCGTGATCATCTTTTCCGACACGTCATCTCATGATTTGTAGTTCGTTTTCTCGGCGAACCCGTCGAATCCGTGCTGAGGCAATTCCAGCAGTCCTTCTATTCTTGACATCGGCAGGGGCTTATGGTCAAGTGACTCTGACGCCGAGTGTTTCGATTTCTGAGACTCTGACCGACAACGTGCGCCTGAGCAATACGGGACAACAGGCGGAACAAATTACTGAAATCAGCGCGGGAATCCGCATCAATATTGACGGGGTAAAGCTTAAGACTTTTTTTGACTACTCCTTGAGTAATGTGATGTACGCACAAAACTCATCACCCAACCGTACCCAATTCCAAAACGGTCTCAATACATTTGGTACGTTAGAAGTGGTCGATAGCTGGGTTTTTGTTGATTTCAGTGGTTCCATATCACAGCAGGCGGTTTCTGCCTTTGGGAAACAGTCCATCGACAATACCGCCATCAATGCCAATAAAGCAGAGGTTGCCAATTACCGGTTTTCCCCCTACGTTCGAGGCCGATTTGGCGATATGGCCAGCTATGAGGCCCGTTACAGTCGTACCGTCACAAGCAGTGATGCAGCCGTTGGGTCGGGTGTCGCGACGGGCGATGGCTCCATCAGATTAAGCGGCGCCAGTGCATTCAGAAATCTTGGTTGGTCGACAGACCTCAGTCAGCAAATTGTTGACTACAGCGCCGGTCGCACCACGGAGTCTGATCGCTTCAGTTTTGGTTTGTCGTATCCGATAACGTCCCAATTGAACGTGTTTGCCAATGCTGGGCGTGAAGCCAACAACTTCACTACCTTCGATAAGCAAAGTTCTGGCACCAGTGGTTTTGGGGTGAACTGGTCGCCGTCAGAGATGACGAAGTTGTCAGTATCTCGTGGCCAGCGTTCATTTGGCGATACGCACAACTTGAGTTTTGCGTATCGCACGGCACGCACCGCGTGGTTATTTTCCGATTCCAAAGATGTTGCAGCAACACCAAGTCAGACAGGTATCGCAAGTCTCGGATCCATCTATGACCTTTTGTATCGTCAGTTTGAATCTTTAGAGCCAAATCCCGTCACGCGCGCGCAGTTGGTCAATGCATATTTGCAGGCCAATGGCATTAATCCCAATGCAGCAGTCGTCAGTGGTTTTTTGACGTCGGCAGTGTCCTTGCAACGTCGGCAAGACCTGTCCTTCGCACTGCTTGGTGTGCGAGACACTGTGACGTTTATTGCCACGCGAAGCGAGAGCAGCAGGCTTGACACATTGTCAACTGGTTTAGATGATCTTACAAACTCTTCGCTGGTTCGCCAGCGTGGCTTCAGCGTGAATTACTCGCATCGTTTGACGCCTGATTATTCTTTGGGTGTTCTTGTGTCACAGCAGAATACATCAGGCGAATTGAGCCTGCAAAACTCAACCCTGCGCTTTCTTAGCGTCAACGTAACCGGCAAAGTGGGCAGAAAGGCTTCCGCTTCTGTTGGGGCACGTCGCGTTGTTTCCGGCGGTAGCAATGCGCCTTACGTTGAAAACGCTGTTACCGGCAATTTGAATGTGCAGTTCTGACCCATGTATGAAGCTTTCTATGGCTTAAGCAGCAAACCTTTTCAGCTCAACCCTGACCCCAGTTTTTATTTTGGCAGCAAGCAGCACCGCCGGGCCAAGGCCTACCTTGAGTACGGCGTCCAGCGAAACGAAGGTTTCATTGTCATCACGGGTGAGGTGGGAGCGGGTAAAACTACCATTGTGCGAGGACTGCTTGCCAGTCTGGATCCCGAAAAGGTTGTCGCCGCCAACTTGGTGACTACGCAGCTTGACGCCGAAGACACCCTGCGCATGGTGGGCGCAGCATTTGGTGTGCGAGTCAAAGACGTTTCCAAAGTCGACGTGTTGATGGCCCTTGAGGCTTTTTTGGTCAATCAGACCAGCCAGGGGAGGCGTTGCCTGCTAATTGTCGATGAAGCGCAAAACCTAACCCCCCGAGCTGTGGAAGAGCTTCGCATGTTGTCGAATTTTCAGTTTGGTCAGCAAGCGCTGTTGCAGACATTTTTGGTGGGACAACCTGAGTTCCGTGCCATATTGCAAAGCCCCACTATGCAGCAACTCAGGCAGCGCGTTACTGCTACTTGCCATATCGGGCCACTGGATATGGAAGAAACGCAAGGCTATATTGAACACCGCCTGAAGTGCGCAGGTGCTTCTGGTCGCCCTGCCTTTGATTCGACGGCTTATGAAGCTATCTTTAATGCCTCCGGGGGTATTCCACGCCGTATCAACTTGATTTGTGACCGCTTGTGTTTATTGGGTTTCTTGGGTAATAAAGTCGCCTTTGGGTTGGATGATGTCAACGAAGTGGTGAGCGAAATTCACGATGAATCGGCGGTTCCTAACAATAGTGTGCGGCTAGATAGATCTGATTGGGACGATTCAGGTATCCAAGGTCTGACAACCACCGAGTCAGTCGATATTGATCTCGCCAATTTGCAGATAACCCCTGGTCTGGCTGGCACAATTTCCAGTCAGATTGACGGTTTGGGCGCCGAGCAATATGACGGCCGCTTGCGGCGCTTGGAGCGAAGTGTGCTTCGTCTTGAGCGTATCAACCTCGAAATCCTCGTTATGTTGCAAAAAATAGTCAACGCCGCCACAAAACCAAGCCAGGAGAGTAATTGATGAATAATTTGGGTCCTGTCATATGCGTGGTAGGTGCGCGACCCAATTTTATGAAAATGGCTCCCATTCTCAGGGCCATGGCAGCGCATGTTCCGCCGCTGCCCGTGCTGCTGGTGCATACCGGTCAGCATTACGACAAAGACATGAGTGATCGTCTGTTTGAAGATCTCCGCTTGCCGCGGCCGGACGTCAATCTTGAAGTAGGATCTGGCACACACGCCATTCAGACGGCGGAAGTTATGCGTAAGTTCGAGCCCGTTGTTGATGCCCACCAACCTTCCTGCGTGGCGGTAGTGGGGGATGTTAATTCAACACTTGCCTGCGCGCTGGTCGCCGTCAAAAAAGGGGTGCCGGTGGTGCACATAGAGGCAGGCCTGCGCAGTTATGACCGCACCATGCCAGAAGAAATCAACCGCATCCTCACCGATCAAATTTCTGACCGGCTCTACACCACAGAGCGCACTGCTGAAGATAATTTGCGCTTGGAAGGCATACCGGCAGACCGGGTTTGTTTTGCAGGTAACGTCATGATTGACTCAGTGGTGTTTGGTCGCGCCCATGCCCGCCGTGCAAAGGATACGCTGCAAGCCTGCGGCATTCAGCCCCTGATTTTAAGTCACCCGCTAGGCTATGGCGTTGTCACTTTGCATCGTCCCTCCAATGTGGACCATCCTGAAACCTTGCGTGCCTTGCTGGGGGTATTGGGTGAGGTGGCTGCCAGCTTGCCGTTGGTATTTGCCCTCCATCCCCGTACCCGTTGCAATATCGAACGCTATGGTTTGATGGACTTGATCGATCCTGCTCGTATGGTTTTATTACCGCCACAGGGTTACCTTGAAATGCTGGGCCTCATGGCAGGAGCTACGGTGGTACTCACCGACTCCGGTGGCCTGCAGGAGGAAACCACGGCGCTCGGCGTGCCTTGTCTGACTTTGCGGGAAAACACCGAGCGTCCTATTACAGTTGAGCAAGGTACCAACATCCTTGTGGGACGCGGCCGTGTTGCCATTCTTGGGTGCGTGCAAGAAATTCTGGCGGGTAAGGGCAAGCGTGGCCGCGTACCTGAATTTTGGGATGGACGCGCCGCCGAACGTATTGCCGCCGACCTTTACCCATGGTTGACACAGAAGCGAGCTGGATTGACCTCGAAGTAGGTCATTACATAGAAAAACGGTATGCCAGCTATTCCCATCACCAACGCATTGACAATTGATGTCGAAGACTATTTTCAGGTCTCCGCATTTGCACCGCACATTGCGCGCTCCGAGTGGAATATTCGTGAATGTCGCGTAGAGCGCAATATCAACTGCATTCTCGAAATGTTGGCCAATCACGATACAAAGGCAACTTTTTTTACCTTGGGCTGGATTGCCGAGCGTTACCCCCAGTTGGTGCGTCAAATCGTCCAGCAGGGGCATGAACTGGCCAGCCACGGCTATGGCCACGAGCGCGCCAGCGATCAGACCGAAGACGCTTTTTTTGCCGATATTCAGCTGGCCAAAATCATTCTGGAAGATTTGTCCGGAAGCGAAGTCAAGGGCTACCGCGCCCCAAGTTTTTCCATCGGTACCGGCAATCTCTGGGCTTTTGACTGCCTGACGCGGGCCGGGTACCGTTACAGTTCAAGCATTTATCCCATTCGGCACGACCACTATGGTATGCCGGATTCTCCTCGCTTTGTTCACGAAGTACGTCCGGGGTTGATGGAAATTCCCATTACCACTTTGAGGCTACTCAACCGTAACTTGCCTTCCAGTGGTGGTGGTTATTTCAGGTTGCTGCCCTATGCTCTATCACGTTGGATGCTCCGCCGAGTGAACACGAATGATCGCGAGTCGGGTATCTTCTATTTTCATCCTTGGGAAATTGACACCAAGCAGCCCCGTATTGCGGGTATCGGCAGCAAAACGCGCTTTAGGCATTACGTCAACATTGGCCGTATGGAAGGCCGTCTGAACCAGTTGCTGCGTGATTTCAGGTGGGGCCGCATGGACCATATTTTCCTGGACAGGTTTGCTAAGCATGTCGCTGTTGTCTGACCATCCTGTGCTGACCGTCAAACGCCTCTTGCCGCAAGACACTGCCACTGCCGCGCTGTGGGACGCGTTCGTCATGGCGTGCCCCGAAGCGACATTTTTTCACCGCGCCGGGTGGCAAAAAATTGTGCGCGATGTTTTTTCCCACGACACCTATTTTCTGTATGCGGAGGCCGATGGCTGTATCCAGGGGGTTCTGTCGCTAGGCCACGTCAACAGTTGGCTGTTTGGCAACTCGCTCACCAGCCTACCGTTTGCAGTGTACGGCGGCGTTGCTGCGGCGTCCGTACAGGCAGCAGAGGCCCTGGAACTTGAGGCCCAGCAAATTGCCCGGCGCCTGGGCGTTGCGCATCTTGAACTACGGAATGTAAATCCGCGCCACGCGGATTGGCCCACGCAAGATCTTTACGTTACTTTTCGCAAAGAAATATTCACTGAAGAAGAAGCCAACATGCTGGCCATACCGCGCAAGCAGCGCGCCATGGTGCGCAAAGGCATCAAGAACGGCTTGGTGAGTGAAATTGACAGTGGCGTAGACCGTTTTTTTGCCCTTTATGCCGATAACGTTCACCGCCATGGCACACCCGCCATGCCCAAGAAATACTTTAAAGCCCTATTTGCAGAGTTTGGTGCTGATTGCGAAGTGCTTACCGTGACCGCACCAGACGGTCGCCCACTTAGCAGCGTGTTGAGCTTCTACTTTCGCGATGAGGTCTTGCCCTACTACGCGGGCGACGACGAATCCGCCCGCGACCTCGCGGGTAACGATTTCAAATACTGGGAGTTGATGCGTCGCTCCTGCGCGCGCGGGCTCAAGGTATTCGACTATGGCCGCAGCAAACAGGGCACAGGCTCGTTCTCATTCAAAAAGAACTGGGGCTTTGAGCCCAAGCCCTTGCACTACGAGTATTGCCTCTACAAGCGCGATGCCATACCGCAAAACAACCCGTCCAATGCCAAGTACAGGCTGCTGATCACTACGTGGCGCCGCATGCCCATTGGTCTGGCCAACTGGTTGGGCCCGTTTATTGTGCGCAACCTCGCCTGACAGCCACCATGGCCAATCTGCTTTACCTGGTGCATCGGCTGCCTTTCCCCCCCAACAAGGGCGACAAGGTTCGTTCCTACCACTTACTCAAACATCTGACGGCTCAGCACCGTGTTTTCTTGGCTACCTTTGTGGATGATCCTGCCGACAACGCTTACATTGATACTGTGCGGGCGATGTGCGCTGATCTGCATGTTGCGCGCCTCATCCCCCGCATCGCCAAGTTGTGCAGCCTCACCGGCTTATTGACGCACCAGGCGCTAAGCTTGCGTTACTACCACGACGCTCCTCTGCAAGCCTGGGTCAACAAGACGCTGGCTGAACACGAAATACATGCCACGGTGGTCTTTTCATCCGTCATGGCGCAGTATGTTGAAGGTGGGCCTGGCGTCATTCGCCCCCCCATGCTGGTCGATTTTGTCGATGTGGATTCGGCCAAGTGGACCCAATATGCTGCCAATCATCGGTGGCCTTTGTCATGGCTGTACCGACGTGAGGGTGTGCGACTGTTGGCCTATGAACGTGCTGTGGCGGCACGCTCGCAGCGTTCATTTTTTGTCACAGACAACGAAACAGCCTTGTTTCAAAAAATGGCGCCTGAATGTAAAGGCAAGGTTGAGCCCATGAGCAACGGCGTTGATGCAGATTACTTTTCGCCCGATCCGGTACGCAAGTCACCCTTTGAAGTCGACCAGTTGCAGCAATCGCAAATTCCACTGGTGTTCACCGGAGCCATGGACTACTGGCCCAACATCGATGCCGTCACCTGGTTTGTGCATGACATCCTGCCCGCATTGCGTCAGGCGTGGCCACAATTGCGCTTCTACATCGTGGGCCGCAGTCCACCTCCATCAGTTTTGGCCTTGGCGTCCGATGTGGTCGTGGTCACTGGCACCGTGCCCGATGTCCGCCCCTATCTGCAACATGCGGCCGTCGTCGTTGCACCCTTGCGCGTGGCGCGTGGCATTCAAAACAAGATTTTGGAAGCCATGGCCATGGCGTGCCCGGTAGTGGCGTCGCGGTCTTGTGTTGACGCCATTGATGCACTGACCGGTGAAGAACTTATCTCTGCCGCAGAGGACAACGACTTTGTTCGCGAAATTCACGCGTTGTTGAAAACACCCGCCCGGGCTGCTGCCATTGGTCAGTCTGGAAGACAACGGGTGGTCAAAAGCTACAGTTGGGCCGCACACCTCGGAGGTATAGACCGTTATCTGGATGCCAAACCACTTGCACGAGAGAACGCATGAACATAATTGCTGATAAGCACGCGGGTCAGAATCGTTCGAGTTGGGAGCAGCCATGGCGTCAAGCATTGGTCACACTGATCTTGCTGGTGGTTTGGACGCTGTTCCTTTACCGCGATACCGGTATCGCCATGGTGACAATTTGGGCTCGTTCTGAAACCTTTACCCACGCTTTTTTGGTTCCTCCCATTTCGTTGTGGCTCGTCTGGCGACAGCGCAGTGTCATTGCAGCGTATTCACCCCGGCCGACACTCTGGGTTCTTCTTGTCATCGCTTGTACTGCCTTTGCGTGGCTTCTGGGCGATTTGGTAGCTGCCAATGCTGTTACCCAACTGGCTCTTGTAGCGCTGCTGATTTTGACCGTGCCTGCCGTGTTGGGTTTATCTATCACCCGGTTGATCATGTTTCCGCTGGGTTTTTTGTTTTTTGCCGTGCCAATTGGCGAGTTTTTCATGCCCCAACTCATGGAGTGGACGGCGAATTTCACTGTCTTTGCCCTGCGCCTGAGCGGCATTCCTGTTTATCGTGAAGGGCTTCAATTCGTCATTCCTTCTGGCAACTGGTCTGTGGTTGAGGCTTGTAGCGGTGTGCGGTACTTGATTGCATCGCTAACCGTAGGCACCCTTTTTGCCTACCTCAACTACCAATCTACTCAGCGACGCATTCTGTTCGTGATGGTTTCCATTTTGGTGCCTATCATTGCCAACTGGATGCGCGCCTTCATGATCGTCATGTTGGGGCACCTCTCCGGAAACAAACTTGCGGTTGGGGTTGATCATCTGATTTACGGCTGGGTCTTTTTTGGGCTCGTCATTATGCTGATGTTCATCCTTGGCGCCCGCTGGGCTGAGTCCGAAAAAGTAGTGGCCGTAAGGGCCTCGGCGGTCGCCGTGCAGAACCCTTCCGTGACCGCTGCAACGTTATGGATAACGGCGGCCTGCTTTGCGGCGCTTGTAGCATTGCCTCACATCGCATTATTGGCTATGGACCGCGGCGAAGGCGCTGAACTTGCTCGATTTACCGCTCCGGCGGCTCTGAGCCCAGGTTGGCAAAATGTTAGTCCGGGCGGTGAGGGCTTCAAGCCAGCTTTCCAAAATTCATCTGGCGAAATTAACGACAGTTATGCCAACCAGGGCCGCGTGGTGGGGCTATATTTAGGCTATTACCGCCATCAGAATTACGTCCGCAAGTTGGTTAGTTCCAGCAATGTGCTGGTTGTCAGCAAAGACCCCCAATGGGCCCAAGTGGCCAACGCTAGCCGCGTCGTCACAATGGACGGCAAGTCTGTTGCTGTGCGAACGGCGGAGCTGCGTGGGGCTGCTTTGACGGATCAAGTCAGTGCTGGCGGTCTGGTTGTTTGGCAGATTTATTGGGTAAACGGAACTATTACGGCCAGCGATTACCTCGCCAAAATTTTTAGTGCAATCTATCGTTTGATGGGGCGTGGCGATGACTCCGCAGTCATCATCGTTTACACATCTAAGGACCAGCCGGGCAAGGCTGAAGACGTGTTGGAATCCTTTTTGTCAGCCAACTACGCGGTCATCAATGAACTGTTGCGCAAGACGCAACGGCAGTGATTTTATAAATTCTATGGAGATTTTGCAATGACTGTGGTTGCTGTAATTGGTTTGGGCTATGTGGGCTTGCCACTGGTGGTGGAGTTTGGCAAACACTATCGCACTATTGGGTTTGACATCGCCGAGTCCAAGGTTGAGTCATGCCTCAATGGTGTTGACCCTTCCCGTGAATTGTCGGACGATGAAATGAGTGCTTCACCCCATGCGGTATACACGGCAGACCCCACCTTGCTGGCCGAGGCGGACATCATCGTCGTGGCAGTCCCCACCCCGGTCGATAACGCCCATATTCCGGATTTTCGACCACTGATTGGCTCCAGCACCAGCGTGGGTCGCCACATGAAAAAGGGTGCCACCGTGGTTTACGAATCCACGGTTTATCCCGGCGCTACTGAAGAGGTTTGCATTCCCGTGCTGGAGCGCGAGTCGGGCCTGAAGTGGAAGCAAGACTTTTTTGTAGGTTATTCGCCGGAGCGCATCAACCCCGGTGACAAAGAACACACCCTCACCAAAATCCTAAAAGTTGTCTCGGGCGATACCCCCGAGACGCTGGATAAAGTAGCCAAGCTGTATGAGACCATCATCGTGCCAGGTGTCCATCGTGCCTCCAGCATCAAGGCCGCAGAAGCCGCCAAGGTGATTGAGAACACCCAGCGCGATTTGAATATTTCGCTGATGAATGAGCTGGCCATCATTTTCGATAAACTCGGCATCGACACCACCGAGGTGCTCGAGGCCGCTGGCACCAAATGGAATTTCCTTAAATTCAAACCGGGCCTAGTGGGCGGCCATTGCATCGGCGTTGACCCTTATTACCTGACCCACAAGGCCGAGATGCTGGGCTACAACCCGCAAGTGATTTTGGCGGGCCGACGCATCAATGACGGCATGGGCAAGTTCATTGCAGAGCAGACCATCAAGCACATGATTGCGGCCGGTAGTTACATTAAAGGCGCCAAGGTCAACGTGCTCGGGCTCACCTTCAAGGAGAATTGTGGCGACCTGCGCAATTCCAAGGTCATCGACATCATCAACGAACTCAAGTCCTATGGTGTCGAAGTATTTGTGACAGACCCGCAGGCTGAGTCGGATGAAGCCATGCATGAGTATGGTGTGCCTTTGTTGCCCTGGATTGAACTGCCCCGGGCAGATGCCATCGTGGCGGCCGTCGCCCACAAAGAATTCGCCGTGCTGACCATGGATGATTTCGCAAAAAAACTGGTCAAAGGTGGTGCGTTCATTGACGTTAAAGCGGCTTTCGACCGCAGCGCTATCGTAGGCGCTGGTTACAAACTTTGGCGCCTGTAAAGGCAAAGCGATTCCAAAGGCCGTGCATGCAAGGTGACAAACGTCCACTCGTACTTCATGTGATGTACCGCTTCGATACCGGTGGTCTTGAGAACGGCATTGTCAACCTCATCAACCACATGCCACCCGATGCTTACCGACACGCTGTGCTGGCCCTGACCGAAGTTACAGATTTCCACCAGCGCATCCAACGCAGCGATGTTGAATTCATTTCTCTGCGTAAACCCCCCGGCCATGGCGTCTGGCAGTACCCCAAATTGTTCAAACTGTTTAGACAGTTGCGCCCCGCCATCGTGCACAGTCGCAACCTCGCCGCGCTCGAAGTGCAGGCTCCGGCCTGGGCGGCCGGTGTGCCGGTTCGTATTCACGGTGAACACGGCCGCGACGTGGGAGATCTGGACGGCAGCAATGTCACCTACCAGCGGGTACGTCGTTTTTACAAGCCCTTGGTTCACCACTACATGGCCTTGTCGCGTGATCTGGCTGACTATTTGGTGGACAAAGTACGTGTTCCGCAAGAAAAAATCACGCAAGCCTATAACGGGGTCGATGCCGAACGCTTCTACCCGTCTCCCGCCGGGCCCCAGTCCATTGTCGGCTGCCCTTTTAATCCGGCGCAGCACTGGCTGGTGGGTACTGTGGGCCGCATGCAAACCGTCAAAGACCAGGTTATGCTGGCGCACGCTTTTGTGCAAGCTCTTGCGATGGCCCCTCAACTCCGGTCCTGCATGCGACTGCTCATGGTCGGGGATGGTCCGTTGCGAACGCAGGCCCAAGCCGTGTTGGAGGCCGCAGGCGTGGCTCACTTGGCGTGGTTACCTGGTGAGCGCAGCGACGTGCCGGACATCATGCGTGGCCTGCACGCCTTCGCCTTGCCTTCACTGGCGGAGGGCATCTCCAACACTATTCTGGAGGCCATGGCCAGTGGTTTGCCGGTAATTGCTACGGCAGTGGGCGGCAACGCCGACCTGGTGATGCAGGGGCAGACCGGCTATGTGGTTCCCTCTGCCAATCCACAGGCCACAGCGCACCAATTGGTGCGGTTTGCCTCCAATCCCGAGCTGGCCCGCAGCATGGGCCAGGCGGGCCGCCACCGTGTGCAGGCCACTTTCAGCATGCAGGCGATGGTGTCCACTTACCAGTCTGTGTATGACCAGCAATTGGGTCGTGTACCCCCCATTCAATAACATCACCAGACATCATGTGCGGTATTACCGGTATTTTTGACACCCGCGGCAGCAGCGATATCAGTCGCGACGTGCTCCAACGCATGAACGACTCGCAGTTGCACCGCGGCCCCGACGAAGGCAGTCTGCACATTGAGCCCGGTGTGGGCCTGGGCCATCGGCGCCTGTCCATCATCGACATTGCCACCGGGCAGCAACCTTTGTTCAATGAAGACGGGTCCGTTGTGGTTGTCTTTAACGGCGAGATCTATAACTACCAGCAACTCATTCCCGAACTGCAGGCGCTAGGCCATGTGTTTCACACCAAGAGCGATACCGAAGTCATCGTCCATGCTTGGGAATCCTGGGGTGCCGACTGCGTCAAGCGGTTTCGCGGCATGTTTGCCTTTGCCCTGTGGGATCGCAACCAACAAACCTTCTTCATGGCGCGCGACCGCCTGGGCGTCAAGCCCATGTATTACGCGCTGCTGGACGATGGTACCTTGTTGTTCGGTTCTGAGCTCAAATCGGTACTTGCCCACGGCGGGCTGCGACGTGATATTGACCCGCTGGCAGTAGAGGAATACTTTGCACTGGGTTATGTGGCCGAGCCGCGCACCATCTTCAAGCAAGCTCAAAAACTCTCACCCGCCCACACCCTCACTGTTCAGCGCGGTCAACTCATTCCGGAGCCAGTGGCATATTGGGATGTCAAGTTCAGCCTGGATAACCCCATCTCTGAAGCCGATGCTCAGGCCGAATTGGTGCAGCGCCTGAAAGAATCTGTGCGCTTGCGCATGATTGCTGAAGTGCCACTCGGCGCCTTTCTGTCAGGTGGTGTTGACAGCAGTGCCGTGGTGGCCGTCATGGCCGGTTTGTCGAACGAGCCTGTCAATACCTGCTCGATTGGCTTCGACGACCCCGTCTTCAACGAGTCTGTCTTTGCCCAAACCGTGGCCGATCGATACCACACCAATCACCGGTTAGAGGTTGTCAAAAGTGACGACTTTGACTTGATCGATACCTTGGCTCGCCTCTATGACGAGCCCTACGCTGACAGCTCGGCCATTCCCACTTACCGCGTCTGTCAGTTGGCGCGCAAGCACGTCACAGTGGCGTTGTCGGGTGATGGCGGCGACGAATCTTTAGGCGGCTACCGCCGCTACCGCATGCACCTGATGGAAGAGCACATGCGCAGCGCTTTGCCTATGGGGGTGCGGCGCCCCTTATTTGGTACGCTAGGTAGGCTCTACCCCAAGGCCGACTGGGCGCCGCGCATGTTTCGCGCCAAAACCACCTTTGAGGGGCTGGCGCGCAACTCCGTAGAGGCTTATTTTCACACCGTGTCCATTTTGCGAGGCCCGATGCGGGATGCATTGTTTAGCCAAAGTTTCAAGACCGAACTAGCGGGTTACAACGCGCAAGAAGTCTTTGATCGTCATGCCGCCAATGCCGGCACCGATGACCCATTGGCACTGATCCAGTACCTTGACCTGAAAACCTACTTGGTCGGCGACATCAACACCAAGGTAGACCGGGCCAGTATGGCCCATTCGCTTGAAGTGCGTGAGCCGCTGATGGACCACGAGTTGGTTGACTGGCTTGCCACGCTGCCATCCAGTTACAAAATCAAAGGCCAGGAAGGTAAGTACATCTTTAAAAAATCCATGGAGACTTATCTGCCTAACGATGTGTTGTACCGGCCAAAAATGGGCTTTTCAGTCCCGCTGGCGCGTTGGTTTCGTGGCCCTTTGAAACAACGCGTGCGCGATGCCGTGTTGGGCGAGCGGTTGGCCAGTACCGGCTGGTTCAATAGAACCTACTTGCAGCATTTGGTGGAGGGTCATCAGTCTGGTGCCCATGATTTCAGTGCCCCACTCTGGACGCTGCTGATGTTTGAAGCTTTTTTACGCCAAGTGGTTGATGCACCCGTTGTGGCGACTGCACCATGAGTTTGCGTATCCTCCACGTTCTTGACCACTCCATTCCGTTGCACAGCGGCTACACCTTTCGCACGGCCGCACTTTTGCGTGAGCAGCGTGCTTTGGGTTGGGAGACCTTTCATGTCACGTCCCCCAAGCAAGGTCAGACTAAAGCGGCTGAAGAAGATGTGGACGGCTTGCATTTTTATCGCACGCCGTCTGGCTCAGGACTATTGGCCGACCTGCCCGTAGTGAGGGAAGTTACCCTGATGAACGCACTGGTCCGGCGCCTGGAAGACGTCGCTCGCCAAGTCAAGCCCGATATCATTCACGCCCACTCGCCGGTGCTCAACGCGCTGCCCGCTCTCAAGGTGGGCCGCAAACTGGGCATACCAGTGGTGTATGAAATACGTGCGTTTTGGGAAGATGCTGCGGTGGACCATGGCTCTACCAATGAGGGTAGCCTGCGCTACCGTGCCACCCGCGGCCTTGAAACCCGTGCCATCCAGCGTGCCGACCATGTGTTTACCATTTGCGAAGGCTTACGCGCCGACATCGTGGCGCGTGGCGTGGCCAGTTCCAAAGTCACCGTCATCCCCAACGCGGTCAACGTCAATGCGTTCAATCTGGCAAGTCCTCCAGATCCGGCATTGCTGGCGCAGCTGAACCTCAGCGGTTGTACCGTTATTGGGTTTATCGGCTCGTTTTATGCCTATGAAGGGCTTGATTTGCTGCTGGCAGCCCTGCCGGCGCTTATCAAGGCTCGACCTGATGTCAAAGTTTTGTTGGTAGGCGGTGGCGTGCAGGAAGCCAACCTGCGCCAGCAAGCACAGCATCTTGGCGTGGCCGACAAAGTGGTGTTTGCAGGCCGTGTGCCGCATCAGGACGTCAACCGCTATTACGACCTCATCAAGGTGCTGGCTTACCCGCGCCATCCCATGCGCCTGACGGAACTGGTCACGCCGCTCAAACCGCTAGAAGCCATGGCCCAAGGCCAGTTGTTTGTCGCCTCGGATGTGGGTGGGCACAAAGAACTCATTGAACACAACAAAACCGGTGTGCTGTTTGAGGCGGGCAGCGCCGAGGCCCTGGCACAGGCGCTGCTACGCCTGCTCAACAACCCCACCTTGTGGCCCGTGCTTAAGACCAATGGTCGCGAGTACGTGGAAGATGTGCGCAACTGGAAGAACAGTGTGGCCAACTATGTGGAGCCGTACAAAAAGCTTGTTCCGCAAAAAACCCAGTCTGTTGAGGCATTCTCATGAGCATTCAAGGCATGTCAGGACTGCGTCTTGGCCTCGTCGGGCCGCTGCCGCCACCATCGGGTGGCATGGCCAACCAGACGCGACAATTGGCTGAGTTGTTGACCGCAGCCGGTGCCAAAGTGACCACCGTGCAAGTCAATGCACCTTATCGTCCCAAATGGGTGGGTGGCGTGCCAGTGTTGCGTGCCGTGTTTCGGCTCTTTCCTTATCTGGCAAACCTTTGGCGCACTGCGGGCCACGTCGACATGTTTCACATCATGGCCAACTCCGGCTGGTCGTGGCATTTGTTTGCCGCACCGGCCGTGTGGATGGCACGCAGCCGTGGCGTGCCGGTAGTCATCAATTACCGGGGCGGTGAAGCCGCTGAATTTCTCAAGCGCGCTGGGCCGCTGGTGCGCTTCACCATGCGCCAGACGCGGACGTTGGTTGTACCTTCTGGTTTTTTGCAGGCTGTGTTTGTCCGCTTTGGAATGCCAGCCAGCATTGTTCCCAACATCATTGACCTCAGCCGTTTCCGTCCGCGCAACCCGGTTCGCGTAGTCGTCCCACATCTGATCGTGGCCCGCAACCTTGAGCCGCTTTATGACAACCTCACGGCCATCCGTGCATTTCAGACCGTTCAAGCTGCATTTCCGCAAGCCCGCCTGACCATCGCTGGCAGCGGCCCTGAAGAGCAACACCTGCGCCAGTCTGTTCATGAAATGGGGCTGACCCACGCCGTGCAATTCGCTGGCCGCCTGGAGCGTGACGCCATGGCCGCGCTTTACCGCAGTGCTGACATCATGCTCAACCCTAGCTTGGCCGACAACATGCCCAACTCCGTGTTGGAAGCCTGGGCAAGTGGTGTGCCCGTGGTCAGTACCAATGTGGGTGGTATTCCCCACTTGGCGCAGCATGGGGTGACTGCCGATTTGGTGCCGCCAGCAGACCCAGCCGCCATGGCCCACGCGTGTATCACTTTATTGTCAGATGCAAAGCTTTGGCAACAGCGCGCTGAGGCCGGCCTGCAAGAGGCGCAACGCTACACTTGGAATCGTGTGCAGCCCGTGTTGGGCAATGTATATCGGCAAGCTATTGCACAGCCAACGCGCTGACCAACCGGAGTTGATGTGGGTTTGTATACGTCCTTTGTTTCAAAGCTTTTGTTCCCACTGCATGAGCAACTAAAGCACCATGATTCGGTCGCCTTGCGGCGCCAAATGGAAGACGTGCAGTGGTGGCCGGCTGATCGCCTTGCGGCTTTTCAATTGCAGCGCCTGCGTGATTTGTTGCAAGACGTGGCCGCCAATGTGCCGTATTACCGAGACCTGTTTGCGCAGTTGGGCTTTGATCCCGCCAGCGTCCAAAGTACCGCCGACCTGCAGCGCCTGCCGTTTCTCACCAAAACGCTCATTCGCGCTAACACCGACGCGCTCAAGCACACCCGCGCGCGGGGCCTGGCGCGCTTCAACACCGGTGGCTCCTCCGGCGAGCCGCTCATTTTTTACATTGGCACCAAACGCGTCAGCCATGATGTGGCCGCCAAATGGCGAGCCACCCGCTGGTGGGGTGTTGACATTGGCGATCCCGAAATCGTCGTTTGGGGCTCCCCCATTGAGCTTGGCAAGCAAGACCGCATCAAGTCCGTGCGCGACAAACTCCTGCGCACCCAGCTGCTGCCCGCATTTGAAATGTCAGAGGCCAAGCTTGACCAATTCATTGCCACCCTGTGCGCTGTCAAGCCCCGCATGTTGTTCGGCTACCCGTCGGCCCTTGCTCATATTGCCAAGCATGCGGCAAAACGCGGCGTGGACATGACAGACCTGGGTGTCAAAGTGGCCTTTGTGACTTCTGAACGCCTGTATGACGAACAGCGCAGCATCATTGAGCAAGCTTTTGGTTGCAAGGTGGCCAATGGCTATGGGGGGCGGGACGCTGGCTTTATCGCACATGAATGCCCGGCAGGCAATATGCACTTGACCGCCGACGACATCGTGGTGGAAATCGTCAATGAAGTTGGCCAGGTGCAGCCCTCGGGCGTGGCAGGTGAGATTGTTGTCACCCACCTGTCTACCAACGACTTTCCTTTTATTCGCTACCGTACCGGCGACATTGGCGTGCTGGGCACCACCCCATGCAGTTGTGGGCGCGGCCTGCCGCTATTGCAAGAAATCCAGGGCCGCAGTACCGACTTTGTGGTGGCCGGAAATGGCACGGTAATGCATGGCTTGTCGTTGATTTACATCTTGCGTGATCTGCCGGGCGTGCATTTCTTTAAAGTTATTCAGGAATCTCGCGCGCTCACTCGCGTACAGTTGGTCACTAATGAGGCCTTTGCATCAGACTCCATAGCCAAAATTGTCACTGGTTTCAAGCAACGCCTGGGCGCTGACGTGCAGGTTGTCGTTGATCTGGTTGACAACATCCCTGCCGAAAAATCCGGCAAATTCAGGTACATCATCAGCCATGCGTGACATTCTGGTTATTGCCATTGTGATGGCTGGTGCGCTGGCCGCTTTGCGCCGCCCCTGGATTGGCATCATGCTGTGGACCTGGCTCAGCATCATGAATCCGCACCGGTACACCTATGGCATTGCATATGACGCACCGCTTGCTGCCATTGCTGCAACCAGCGTGGTGCTGGGCTTGCTGATGACCAAAGACAGAGAATCCCCATTCAAGGCCAGTCCGGTCACTTGGTATGTGCTTTTCATGCTCTGGATGACATTTTCGTGGTTGCTTGGGTTTGACCCGACGGGTGACTACGAGCAGTGGAAAAAAGTCATGAAAATTGACGGTTTCATTGTGTTGTCTTTGGTGCTGTTGCGTAGCAAACAGCATATTTTCGCTTTGATGTGGGTGTGTGCGGGTTCATTGGCTCTTCTGGGAATCAAGGGTGGTTTTTACACAATAGTCAACGGGGGCGGTGGCCAGGTGTGGGGCCCGTCAGGCTCGTTGATCGCTGATAACAACGAGTTTGCTCTGGCTCTGGTGATGACGATTCCGTTGGTCCGATTTTTACAACTGCAGCTTCAGGGACGTTGGGCTCGTCATACCATGACGGCGGTGATGGTCTTATGTGCGGTGGCGGCGTTAGGCTCGCAATCCCGTGGTGCACTATTGGCAATTTCGGTTATGGCCTTTTATTTTTGGTGGCATGGTAAAAACAAGCTTGAAGTTGGTGTCGCGTTGTTGCTGGTCGCAATCCCGTTGGTGTTGTTTATGCCGGACAGCTGGTCAGATCGAATGTCCACAATTGGCAACTATGAAGAAGATGCATCTGCCATGGGACGTATCAGTGCCTGGTGGAGCGCTTGGAACAGTGCCTTCCACTACCCGTTTGGCGTTGGATTCAACGCTGCGCGGCCAGCGTTGTTTGCCTTGTATTCCCCTTATCCAACTTCAGTCCACGCGGCTCATAGCATTTATTTCCAAGTGCTGGGTAATCATGGTTTTGTGGGTTTGTTTTTGTTTTTAGGTATTTTTATTGCCACTTGGCGGTCAGCGGGTTGGTTACGTAGTCAAAAATTTTCCAGCTCAGACGCAAAATGGTGCAATGACCTTGGAACCTTTTGCCAAGTGTCGCTGGCCGGCTACGCAGTGGGGGGCGCTTTTCTGAGTCTTGCTTACTTTGACTTGCCTTATGACATCATGGTCATGGTGGTTTTGACTCGTATCTGGGTTGAAAAAAAATGCTGGCTCACCGAGCCAACTTATTCGCCTGGCTGGAAGACTCTTCCCGGCTTGGCTACGCGTACTCAAGACGGTTGATCGATGTTTAAACAACTTCTTGGCTGGGCATCCCCCGTCGGTCCCAAGGCTCGACTGTCTGTTTTAATTTTTCATCGCGTGCTGCCCGAGCCAGACCCACTGTTTCCAGATGAAATGTACGCAAGCCGTTTTGACGAATTGTGTGGTTGGCTGGCTGTGTGGTTCAACGTGCTGCCACTGGACCAAGCTGTGCAGCATTTGAACGCGGGCACTTTACCAGCTCGTGCGGCCTGCATCACATTTGACGATGGCTATGCTGACAATTACCAAGTTGCCATGCCCATTCTGCTGCGCCATGGGTTAACCTCCACTTTTTTCATCGCAACCGGTTTTCTGGACGGTGGTCGCATGTGGAACGACACGCTTATCGAGGCGGTTCGCCGTTGTCAGGCAACACTGCTTGACTTGTCTGAATTGGGTTTGGGTCGCCATCCGCTAGGCAGCATCGCAGTTCAGCAAGCCGCCATTGCATCCCTGATTACTCAGATCAAATATCGTCCAGTTGCAGAACGTGTCAGCCTCACTGAAGCAATCGCAAGGCTTGCCAACGTGCAACTGTCACAGAACCTCATGATGACTTCCTTAGAAGTCAAAGCCATGCGCCAGGCCGGTATGCAAATTGGCGCACACACCGTGTCACACCCCATTCTGGCAAGGCTTACGGATAATCAGGCTCGGGAGGAAATTGGCAACAGCAAGCAATTTTTGGAGCAGCTGCTGGATGAGCGCATCGGCTTGTTTGCCTATCCCAACGGCAAACCAGGCGAAGACTACTCGCCACAAAGTGTGGAGGTTGTGCGAAGCCTGGGCTTTGATGCTGCCGTCAGCACCCAGTGGGGCGCCTCATGCATGGACGATGACCCCCTGCAAATCAAACGTTTCACCCCTTGGGATAAAACACGGCTGCGGTTTGGGGTAAGGGTTCTGAGAAATTTATAAGCATGGCATACGCAAGCAGCTATAAAAAAGGTCGTGATTATGGATTCCCGCGCGGCCCCCACAAGGACAAAAAATCCTTACTGAGAGTCGCGTAGCGACGTGGCAATCCACGCCATTCGTTCCGCACTCATACCAATCACACCTATTGCTGCGTCAGCGACTTTGCCGCCGCCTGTGTGATCAATTTCACGCCTAACGCATTCAAATGCCCATCGTAGGGGCCAACGTCGAGTTTGAGGTGTGACTGGGTGAAATGTGCTTGAAACAGTGGTTCGGTGTCAACCACGATGGCACCGGCGGCACGTGCATGCTCAATAAACTTGGCACGTGATGGATCTGGTTTCAATTGGCCTGTAAACAGTGCATCGCGGTCACTGTCAATCACGATCACCAATTTACCTGTGACATACGGTTTGATACGTTCAAAGAATACAGAGGACACCACATCAACAAAAGGTGCTACATCAATAGTAGGGTTTGTTAGCCCAGTACCCGTCGCGAAACCCTTGCTGTGCACAGGTGGGAACGCCTGTCGCCATAGCTTTTGTGGGCTGAATTTGAGTTGCCCAAACACATACTGTGCCAATGCGGAATGCCGAAAGATTCGTTTTGCTTCGCTGGAGGGAGGGATTTTCTCAATGCGTGGCCCAAGTGTTTTAGGGTCAAGGCATCGCGCGTTGATGTTGCCCGACCCGCACAGTGATTGCTTGATATCGCCGCGCTCCATCAGCACCACAAAATCTCTTATGCCAAACTTTTCGTGCGCAAAGCGAATGCGCTCTGCATAGTCAAGCAGTGCTGTGCCTGGGTTGCCCATGGCAAACACTGGCCGTGAACCCATGGCGTACTCAAGTTGTGGGCCGGGCCGGTCTTTGGCTGTCAGCATGGACGCCTCAACAAAACTGTCACCGATTAATGCCACGGCTTCTTCGTTATGTGAAAAATCACGACTGGCCACGTAACCAAAGTTGTTTGCCTCAAGCCGTTGAACATTGCGCAGGTCCCATCCGGTGGCATCGGTCCACTGATGGTGTGGCGGGTAAGTCAGGATCAGTGGGTCGATGTAATAGCCTGTTTCGGTCGATGTGGACACTGGCAGCAGGTGAAACAACAACTCCAGCAACAACAAGAAGCCACCCACACCGCTCAACCACAAAGAAAAGGTTCGCATCATGTCAAAAATTGAAGTAGATGAATGCGCTGACCGACGTACGCATGATGTTCATGACCAGCAGGAATGTGATGGCTGCGGCACTGGCGCCCGCAAGGATCGTTCTGGCCGTGACATGTGATTGGCACCACCGGAGCACATAGTCGCCAATGCGGTTGCTGTTGGGTGCCAGGCACGCCAGGGCGCCAAGCGCACCGCACCACAGGCCACCCACGGCCAGACTCAAACCGGCATTCCAAAGCAGGACATGCGTTTGTGAGCTGCGAGCATCAAGGGTCATGGCCTGCAAAATCTTGCCCGCGCCGTCCAGGGTCTCGGCGCGAAACAAAACCCAGGCCACGACCACCGCCAGCATGGTCAGCAGCCACGCGACCAAACCAAACAGTCGATTGCGGTCAAGCCGCTCGGTCAACACCGGGCCACACAGCGCCCTGAATCCGTGATTCACCCCCAGATAGAGTCCATGCAGCCCCCCCCAAATGATGAATGACCAGCTTGCCCCGTGCCACAAACCGCCTAAGATCATGGTGGCCATCAGGTTTGCGTAGCGCCTGATCAAGCCCTTGCGGCTACCGCCCAGCGCAATGTACAAATAGTCGCGTAGAAATTGAGACAACGACATATGCCAGCGCCGCCAGAAATCACTGATGTTGGTTGCACGGTACGGTGAGTTGAAGTTAAACGGCAGGCGCACGTTGAACATCCACGACAAGCCAATGGCCATATCTGAGTAACCTGAAAAATCAAAGTACAACTGCAGTGTGTAGGCCACTGCACCTAACCAGGCTTCAGCAAAGTCTGGCGATACACCTGCATCAGCCGCGTTGAAAATGGCATCCGCGTATGGGCTGATGCCATCTGCCAGCACAATCTTTTTGATCAAGCCCAAGGTAAAAATGGCCAGTCCGGCAGTGAAGTTGCCGACATTAAGTCGGTAGGTGCTTGCATCTCTGAACTGCGGCATCATCTGTGCGTGGTGCAGCACTGGCCCAGCAATTAAATGCGGAAAGTAAGTCACAAACAAACCGTAGTGCACAAACTTGTATTCCCTGACACCTTTGCGCCATGCATCAGCCAAAAAAGCAATTTGTGTGAAGGTGAAAAACGAAATGCCAATGGGCAGAATCACCCGTCCAATGTGCCAGTTGAACCCCAGCGCAGCATTCAGGTTGTCAACAAAGAAGTTGGCATACTTGAAGTAGCCCAGCAGCATCAGGTTGGCCGCCACCCCCAAAACAAGCCAATGCTTTGACTGCGCACGCTTGTCGGCGTTACCCGTGTCAACCAGTTTCGATATCTTGCTGCCAACCAGAAAGTTGCCTGCAATGGAGCCGAGTAACAACACAGTGAACTCCGGTATCCAATAACCGTAAAAGAACACCGACGCCGCAAACAACCACAGTGCGGCCGCCGCATGGCTGCGTCGTGCAATGCCAAAGAAGCCTGTCAGAACGACTGGCAGAAACAGGCAGATGAAGGTGGCGGTGGTGAAGAGCACAGGTGAAGAAATTTATAAGAAATAAGCCTCTAGCCCATGTATGACGTGCGTAAGCAGCTATAAAAAGTATAGTAATTAAGGGCAGTCGCGCTGCGCTCGCAATAACGATTCAGGTCATCCTGAAATTCGGAGCCTTGGCCGCTAACCATTGCTCCAGCATCATCAAAATCCACACCATCTCACCAAAATACCCGGGGTGTTCTGGCAGGCGTTTCGTCAGCAAGGTCTTGATGAAGTCAGTGCGAACTATGCCGCGCTTGGCCAGGCTGTCCAGTGATTCGGTGGCGAGCGCTTTCAGTGCCGGGTGGGTGTTGGCCCACACGCCAAAGGGCAGGCCAAAACCCTGCTTTTTCTTGGTCAAAATTTCATCCGGCAAAAAGCCGCGCAACGCCTCTTTGAAGAACCAGCGCAGCTTCAGGCCCTTGAGCTTGTAGTCGGTAGGTAGCTTGAGTGAGAAATCCAACAGTCGTTCATCCAGCATCGGAAAGCCTACCTCAACCCCCGCGCAGTGGGTCGCCCCCATCACCTTCGGCAGGTCAATCTCGGCCAAGGTAAAGCGCCAGTCATAAGCCAGCTCTTGGTTAAGTGGGCTACAGTTTTGCGCCATTTGCCACACTTGGCGCTCCAGTTGCAGCGGTGCGGCCGTGTCAATCTGCGCCATGAATTCTGGTGTGAGAACTTCAGTGGGGCCCAAATGCATGATCAGGTTGTACATCTGCTGCCGGTCTGGCATGGGCACGCGGGCCTGTTCCACATAACTTCCTGCTTTACGCGTCAAGGCAAATTTGCTCGCCAGCCCCGTATTGAGAAGGGGTTCCAACAATGATTTTTGTAGCACACCGGGCACATGCTGGTACCACCCAAATACCCGCTGCTTGGCATAGCGACTGTTGCCGCCAAACAGCTCGTCGCCCCCGTCTCCGCCCAGTATTTTGGTCACGCCGTCTTCCCGGGCCATTTTGGCGCAGTAGTAAGAGGGCAGGGCAGAGGAGTTGCCAAACGGCTGGTCATAGTGTGCGGCCACCTTGGCAATGCCTTGTACCAGGTCGTCCGGCGTGACGTAATACTCGTGGTGCTCAGTTTTGAAGTGTTTGGCCGCCAGTCGGGCGAATTCCATCTCGTCATAGCCCTGCGCGTCAAAGCCAATCGAATAGGTGGCTGCGGGCTTGCCGCTGGCCAGGCCGATCATGCCGGCCACGGTAGAACTGTCGGTGCCTCCGCTCAAAAAGCAGGCCGGTTTGCTGCCATCCAATTGCGCCGCCACGGAGTCTTGTAGCAGCTGACGGAATTCACCCTTGAGTGAGTCAAAAGATGGGCTGTGCGGTTCCTCAAATTTGGGAACCCAGTTTGGTGTGACCTCGACTTGGCCGTTGTGCAGGGTGGCGGTGTGTCCTGGCGGCAGCCGATAAATGCCCTTGTAGATGGTGCGCGGCGAAGGGATGACGTGAAAGTACAGATAATCAAAAATCGCTTGCGGGTCAATCTGTGTCTGTGCATCGGCTAGCTCATCCGCCCGGGCCGCAAAGCGCAGTTGACCGTTGTCGATGCGGTAGCACAGGGAGTGCAGGGCGAAGCGGTCGACGCTCAGGTTGCCCTGCGCAATGTTGCCTGGGGCTGAGGGTGTTGGGGTCAGTGGCATAGAGGGCAGTGGGTACGGTAAGGGGCGGGTGGCGCTAGGCGCTACTGGATGCCCGAATTATCAGGGGTGTTGCTTCGGTGGTTGTTTTGATAGAGGCCTGGCCCGGCAGCCTCCAGCGAGCCGTGGCCTAACAGCACGTTGCCAATGGCCTGTATAGCGTCTGCCCCGGGTGCCACCCGTAAAAATACACCATGTGGCAGCGGGTTGACCAGCCTGTTGTTGACCAGATAAAGCGCGTTGTGTGGCCACTTGTAGCCCTCGGCGCCGTATGAGATCAGGTGCTGGTTTTCAGTGAGGGCGCTTTGCGCAATGGTGTTCCCCACCACAAAGGCCATGCCGCCGTTGGGAAACTCCAGCTCGTAACTGGCCGTGCCGTCTTCGCCGTCAATGAGCCGGCTGTTCACAATGTGGCTCACCGCGGCCCGGCTTTTCAGCAGATGGCCACTGTGTGCATGGTGAAAATAGCAGTCAATCACGGTCAGCCGGGCAATCTGCCCGGCATACAGGTTGTGGTTGTGTCCATCGGGCCGCTGGTTGTAGGCAAACTCGCAGTTGTTTGCTTCCAGCACGGTGTTCGGGTCGTTGTTGGTCAGCAGTCCCATTTCGTTGTACCTGAAGCGGCAGTTGTCTACCCGCAGCGAGCCCGTTTCCAGCCGAAGGCCCGCGCCATTGCGGCTGGGCACGGCTGCGCCCTCAAAGTCAAAGCCTTCCACCCGCATGCGGTTGGCGCGCACCACCCAAATGCCTTTGCCTTCCGCCGCCGCGCCTTGCGCCAGCAGGCGCACCCGTCCACCCGCGGCGCGGATGGTGATGTCGTCTTGCTGCCATACGGCCACGTCGGCCACATAGTCGCCAGCATCAACCTCAATGACGGCGCCAACCCTTGCCACTCTTGCGGCGATAGCTATGGTTTTAATAGCTCGCTGGGGGCCAACTTGCAGCATCAAGCGTGCCATGGATTGCCGCTGTTCGTCCGCAATGGCGAGACGGTCGGCGGAGTTGCCCGGTTAATATCGTCTACATACGGACCAACGCACAGCCATGACCCAACAGCTTCAGCACACGCGCACAAGCCACTCAGTGGTCGCATGGCTGTTTGTGCTTTACGTGCTGTTTGTGGTTTACGGTAGTTTGGTTCCATTGGCATATGTGGAGCGCTCGCTGGCAGATGCGGTTCACGCATTCAAGAATATCCCATTCCTGGTGCTGGGCATTGAATCGCGCGCCGACTGGGTCGCCAATGGCGTGCTTTACGTACCTGTTGGATTTTTGACGGCAGCATGCCTGACGCAAGCCTTTTCAAAAATACCTCGCGTCCTTTTGTTTGTCATTGCCGCTGCTTTTTCAATGGCGCTGGCCATCGGCGTTGAATTTACCCAGCTTTTCTTCCCCCCGCGCACGGTTTCTCTCAACGACATCATGGCCGAGTGCATCGGCAGCCTGATCGGGTTGGCACTGGCCGCAAGGTTTACAGGCTGGCTCCAGGCGTTGCTGGCATCATTTTTTGGTGATTCAGAGCGGCTTAAAACGCGCGCATTTGAAGGCTACGCTTTTGCCTATATTGCTTTTTCGCTTTTTCCTTACGACTTGTTGCTGTCGTGGCCTGAGGTGTTGGCAAAGATGGGTTCGGACAGTTGGGGTTGGTGGCTCGCTGGCAACAGCCCCCGGCCCATGTTGCTGGGTCTGCAGTTGCTGGCAGAAGCCGTCTTGACGCTGTCATTTGGATTTTTGCTGGCGCGCTTGAGCGAGCCCCGTGCGGCCAGTCTGAAAAAAGCGCTGCTCATGGGCGCAGTGCTTGGCGTTTTCATTGAAGTGGCGCAATTTTTCATCGCTTCGGGCATCTCGCAAGGCATGTCTGTGTTGACGAGGGCGTTTGGCCTAAGCTGTGGCGTGGCGCTTGCCCGCCACAGTGTCCGTTGGACTGCAGACACCATTGCCACTGTCTTGCGGCGCTATACGCTGCCGTTAGCCGCCGCTTATTTGTTGGCCATGCTCGAAATCAATGGCTGGCTAACGACAAACTGGCAGGGCTTGCGCTTTGCCTCAGGGCAGCTTGAGCAAGTCAGCTTCATTCCCTTTTATTACCACTACTTCACCACTGAAGCCAAAGCGCTGTTCAGTCTTGCAGCCGTGAGTTTGTCGTATGCGCCGGTTGGGGTGCTGGCTTGGGCGCACCGCCGCTCGCCAGGGTTGGCGTTAGGTGTGGCCCTTGTGCTGGCAACTTGTATTGAATTGGGTAAACTTTTTTTGCCACTTTCGCACCCTGATCTGACCAACGTTCTTCTGGCCTGCGCAGCCAACTGGCTTACGGTGATATTCATCCCCCAGTTTTTTCAGAAAACACGCCAGCCGCTCATCAAAAGCACGCCTCTTGGTGCTGCCGTCGGTGCTACTGCATTTCGACGCCCCATTTGGCTGCTTGTTGGTTTGGCAATGGTCGGCGTTTGGGTTGCTGCTTTCCCAGTTTTCAACGCATTGGTTGGGTTGGTGCTTGCGACCTGTGTTGTTGTAGTGTGGTGTCGCCCAGTATTGGCGTTTGCCATCATTCCCGCAGCGTTGCCCGTGTTTGATCTTGCGCCGTGGAGTGGGCGATTTTTTCTAGACGAATTCGACGCCCTTTTGCTGGTTTGCCTCGCCGTGGCCTACAGCCGCGTGCCTGGTTCGTCGCACACCCAGGCAAGGCGTCAACAGCGGACTGATCTCATGCTCAAGCTTGTGGGTGGCCTTGTGGCGCTAAGTTTTTTCATCAGCGCCATTCTGGGTTTGCAGTCCATTGGCTTGCCAGACGCTAATTCATTCAATAGCTACTTCAGCCCCTACAACGCCTTGCGCGTAGTCAAAGGTGCGGCATGGGCGGCGCTGCTCATTGGCTTGTTCAGGCGGTTTAGGGCCTCAGGCATTGATGCACGCCGCCCCTTTGCCTGGGGCATGGTCGTTGGGCTTGGCCTGACGGTTGTGGTGATTGCCTGGGAACGCCTGGCTTTCAGCGAACTCTGGAACTTTACTGACGGCTACCGAGTTACTGGCGCTTTTTCGGCCAACCACACAGGGGGCGCTTACGTGGACTGCTACCTGGCTGCCGCCATGCCATTTTTGATGGTGCTTACCTTTGAGGCGCGGCGCTGGCCCACCCGGGTGGCTGGCGCCTTGTTCATGCTGGCGGCGACCTATGCCCTGATGGTGACATTTTCCCGTGGCGGCTATTTGTCGCTGGGGGTTGCCGTGGGCATCGTGCTGTTGGCTACGCTACTTAAAGCAAGACGACTTGTTCGGGGCGTGGTTATTTTGGCAGGAGCAGCAGGCGCCATGCTGCTGATTGCGCTACCCATCTTCACGGGCGGGTTTGTACAGTCACGGCTTGAAACAGCCGGTGCTGACATGACTTTCAGACAAGCGCATTGGCAAGATGCCCTCGCCATACGCGACCCCGACTGGGTTACCTCGCTCTTCGGCATGGGCCTGGGCCGCTTCCCTGAAACCAAATACTGGCGCAGCACCTTGCACCCCAAGGTCGGCACCTACCAGCTCAAAGCCGAAGCAGGCAACACCTACCTGCGACTGGACTCGGGTGACCCCATCGGCCTGGATCAATTTGTAGCGGTAGAGCCGGGGCAACACTACCTGCTTAAGCTGGACGTGCGTGCCAATCAGCCCGCTATAAAAATTACGGTCAACCTGTGCGAGAAATCGCTGTTGACCTCTGCCAACTGCGTCTCGCCCATGTTTGACTTGGGCAACGAGTCTGGTGCCTGGCGCAGCCTGGACGCGTCCATCGACACCAGCGCACTTGTCGCCCGACCGTGGTACCGCCAAAGACCCATCAAACTCACACTCAGCCACGCGGGAGCAGCATCAACAGTTGACATTGACAATGTCAAGCTGGAAACCGCACTTGGCACCAACCTGCTACGCAATGGTGACTTTGCGCAGGGTCTGGACCACTGGTTTTTTGCCACCACGGGTACGCTGCATGCGCACTGGCGCACGCACAGCCTGTTTTACGGCGTACTATTCGACCAGGGCTGGTTTGGGGTGGTGGCGTTGGGCGCTTTATTTGCGCTGGCGCTGGGCCGGGCTGCCCGAAAGGCTTGGAGGGGTGACGGGTTGTCGGTTGCCGCACTGGCCGGGTTAAGTGGTTTTCTGGTTGGGGGGCTTTTTGACACCCAAATTGACGCCCCTCGCTTCTTGATGCTGATGCTGCTGATGGCCTGGGCCTGCATCTAGCCTGTGCTAACCTAATGTCGGTTGCCTGCAGTCTGGTCGTCACTTGTCATATTTAACTATTGGAGAGTCACCATGAAAATTTGTTTGGCTATGAGCGCTGTTGTGCTTGCGTTTGTTTCTGGGCAGGCATCGGCGACCTGCGCTGAAGGCGCAGGCTGGAAGCAGATGAACGCTGCGGGCTCTGGTGGTAGTCTGGCCTTGAGCACATTGGCTGGAAAAACAGTGTGTGTAGGCAGTGCACCCACCTGGGATGCGCAAGAGTTTCATTCTGGTACAACCGGTGGTGACCTCATAGATTACAAGCGCGGTCCGGGTCACCCCATTGACCCCACGGGCAAGGTCGGCACATGGTCCATCGCAGGAAATCAGATCAACCACAACTATGGTCCTGCTGCCAACTACACCTATGACGTGTACGAAAAAACTGGTGCCTACAGCTTTTGCGTGGGTACCAGCGAAAAAGCCGCAGCCACCATAAGAAACAGCCAAGTGGGCTGCTGAAGCCACATAGCGCCGCGCGCTACACCAGTACAAGCCGTTTGGTCACGCCACGAGCTTGTTCAAATTTCACGGCAATGATCTTCAGGCTGAGGTTTGGGCGATCTTTATCGGCAAACAAATCTTGAACTTAACCTGATGTCCACTCGCAATTCGTTGTTCTTTTCATTTCTGGACCGTTATGCGAGTCTGGCGATCACCATAGTTTCTTCCATGGTGATTGCGCGCCTGCTCACGCCCGCAGAGATTGGGGTGTTTTCAGTCACGGTAGTGCTCTTGTCTTTTGTCACCACTGTTCGGGATATGGGTGCGGGTCAATACCTTGTGCAAGAAAAAGAGCTGACCACTGAACGCATTCGCGCCGTATGGGCTGTGCAGTTGGGCCTGGGCCTCGGGCTGGCGTGTGTGGTGATTCTGGCAAGCTACCCGGTAGCACTGTTTTATAACGAACCGCGCATGCGCAACGTGATGCTCGTTGTGGCTTTGAACTACGCCATCAATCCGTTTGGTTCTCTTACTTATGCGTGGCTAGTACGTGAAATGCGTTTCGACAGCATCGCGATCATGCGGTTTTCATCAGTCTTGTCTGGGGCACTAGTTACAACTTGGTTGGCCTGGCAGCAATTCGGCCCCATCAGCCTCGCCCTTGGGTCGCTCACTTCTACCGTTGTGAACGCGTTGGTTGCGATTTATTTTCGGCCCAGACATTTTCCCTGGCTACCTGGCATACGTGAAATCAAACGTATTTTGTCTTTTGGCTCAAAACTTACGGCCAGCACACTCGTATCTGATCTGTCGACCAGCGCCCCCGAACTCTTCCTTGGTAAATTAGACAGTCTGACCGCGGCGGGACTTTACTCCCGTGCGGCCGGTTTGGTGCTGATGTTCTATCGACTTTTTGTAGATGCAGTCGTTGCAGTCTGCCTCCCGTGGTTTGCCAAGCAATCCCGGGAACAAGGTAGTTTTGTTGAGCCCTTTATCAAAGCCACTTCATACATCACTGCCTTGGGTTGGTCATTTTGCCTTGCAATTATCTTCTTGGCTCAACCCATTATTCGCGTGCTTTATGGAGATCAGTGGGATCAGTCGGTTGATCTGGCACGGTTGCTTGCATTTGCAATTGCTTTGAATGTGCCGGCTTCACTTTGCGGCACTGCTTTGTTATCAACTGGCGCCGTAAATCGCATTGCCAAGTTGACAGTCATTTGTTCCTTGCTGAGCATTATGTTTGTCGCCTTGGGTGCTTCACTGGGGTTGATGGGTTTAGGTGTTGCCATGGTCGTGTCTGCAGGCGTGACATCTGTTATTTGGCTGTGTGCCACCTCCAAACATATTGGATTCAGGCTGCGCGACACTGGGCAAGTCTTGCGTCAAAGCGCAACCGCTGCTTTGTTTGCAGCTATTGGGCCTGCCATTGCGTTTTGGGTATACGGCCCTTATCCTGAGGTACTTTTGATGCCTTTGCTTGTAGGTGGTATTGGTGGTTTTGCAGGTTTTTTCATGGGAATCATGGTTTCCGGGCACCCATTGCAAGTCGAGATTATGAAAATTTGGAAAACTATAAAACTAAACTTAATGTGATTAAGTCGCAGATAATTTTTGGATGCCCGTGCCATGCCAGTTGCTTGATTTGCAAATAATGATCTCAGGTAGCGCACGCTCACAAACTGTCCGCTGGGTGGTGCCCGTGATCAACCCTCGGCGCGCCAGTCTGCGATATCGCTGTTTGTATCCGTTGAGTGAACTGGCCCGTCGTGGTTGTGATGTGGGTATCTGGCGCGAGGATGAGGATTTAAACGGATCACTGACTCTTGTGTTTGACGCATGGACACTGTTCACAACAACGAATTCATTAGCCACGACCAACGCCATCGTTGAACTGGCAGCAGTAGCTAAAGCGAAAGGTGTGCGCATCATCCTTGACAACTGCGACAACCAATTTGCTAACTCAACGGCATCCCCTGAATGGGGCGAGGGTTTAGAGCGCTTATGCCGGCTAGGCCACATGGCTGATGTCATCGTCACCTGCTCCTTGGCTTTGACCATGGAGATGCAGCGGCATCTGGATAGCCGGGCTCGATATGTCGTCATAGATGACCCAATTGAGGAGCAGATTGTGTATCCGGACGATACGCTTCTCAGGACGCTGCTTAGTCCCAAACAAAAGCTGGCGTGGCTTCGTGCGCTGAGGCTTCGCCTTACCTTGGCGCGTGATCAATTAGCCGGACGCACACAGTTGGTTTGGTTTGGCAGCCACGGCAACCAGTTTGCACCGGGTGGTATGAGTGACCTTCTGCCGCTACGTTCGTTACTAGAGAGGGTATCCGAGTCGCATCCAATTTCACTCACTATCATCAGCAACCAGCGTCAGAAGTTTGAGGTCAATTTTAAGGACTGGAGCATTCCAACGCATTACCTGGAATGGGATCGCATCACATTTTTGAGTGCGTTGCGGATGCATCAAATATCCGTCATCCCCTCGGTAGACAACGCCTTTACGCGCTGCAAAAGCAGCAACCGTTTGACTCTGTCTATTCACCACGGTTTGTCCGTGGTGGCAGACCCGATTCCCAGCTACATGTCTTACGGCGATGTCGCTCGAATTGGCAACTGGGAGCGTAATCTTTGTGAACTACTGGCTGATGAAAGGTGTCGTAAATCGGACCTTACCAGTTGTCAGAAAACTGTTCGCGCGAGGAACAGCATTGCCGCAGTCTCCGCTAAATGGGATGACCTTCTTTTTTCGGTATTGCCAGCGCCGGGTGGTGGTGACACGAGATGAATAAAATTACGTCTGTTTATCTGGATCTGGTGCGCTTTCTTGCTGCTGTAGTTGTGCTACTTGTGCACGCGCGCCACGAGCGTTTTACCAGTGGTTGGTTGTTGCCATTTAAGAATTATGGGAATGACGCAGTGATGGTCTTCTTCGTACTTTCTGGCTTTGTGATTGCCTACTGCGTCGACCAAAAAGAGAAGACTTTTGCTGACTACGCTATCAGTCGGCTATCGCGGTTGTATTCAGTGGTGATACCGGCGTTGCTGTTGACGGTTGTACTTGATGTGTGGGGTTCTTCGGTCGATCCCTTGATCTATATGGCATCCTGGTTTGATCGCCCGGCACTCCGGTTTATGACCAATCTCTTCTTTCTCAACCAGCTTTGGTTCGCGGATATTGGTGCGTTTTCAAACGCGCCATTTTGGTCATTGGGCTATGAATTCTGGTATTACGTCATTTTCGGTGCTTTGGCCTTCACGACTGGCCTTAAGCGAATTCTGTTCGTGCTTGTGTCCGTCATATTTGTCGGTCCAAAAATATTGTTGCTGCTGCCTGTTTGGTTGATGGGCGCATGGGCTTACTCGGTGACAAGGCGTTGTGCATTGAAAATGGCAACAAGCCTGATTTTTTTCATTGGCAGCATTTTGGTTTATGTGGCCCTGAGAGCATTTGATTTGCCGTTGCGCTTGAGTTGGCACACCGCTGAGCTCCTTGGCGCAGATGTTTACGAACACTCACTCGCTGAGTCCAGGAATTTTCTGTTCAGCTACATTGCAGGGGTTCTGGTGACTGCTAACTTCATTGGATTCAGTTCCATGAGCAAGCATATTGTATTGAAGAAAATTCCCTTTGAGAGTGCTATTCGTTTTCTCGCCAGCTATACATTTACGCTTTACCTTCTGCATCAGCCCTTGCTTAATTTTTTTGCAGCAATTTTGCACAACGACCCGCGGGGCCCACTTGATCAGACTTTCTTGTTGTTGCTCACCATCATCGCGGTGGTCGCGGTGGGCACCGTCAGTGAACACAAGAAAGCATGGTGGCGGTCCTGGTTCGAAAAACTCTTTCAGCATGACCCATCAGTAGCGCATGTTGCATCCAAATAGTGGAATTCGACTTTTCAGCTCACAACGACTCACGCACCGGCCTTTGGTTTGCGAAATATAAAGAAAGCTAGATCGCCATCATTCGCATCGTTGATATTTCGTGTCTTATGACGAAATTCCTCCAATTCTTTTTCTGTAAATGGACTATCAACAGTGATCGTATTTCTTCCGTCAGGTCGCACTGCAGAAATGTCTCGTTTGTACAGTTCACTGCCCCAAAAGCAGACTGCTTCAGAATCGCAAATTATGTTTTCGTGAACAAGCCCGCAACGGACGCCAAGGGCCTTCATGCTTGCCTTCGAGGGTATTGCGAGATGCCTCGGTGCATCTAGGTGAAACCAACATTCACCGAACTCGCGCCAACCGTAGCCGTCAGCAATAGGGATGCGCACAATAACTGCACCCCCCGGTGCGCAGATATCGGCTGCAGCAGTCAGATAACGTGCCGGATCAGCCACATGCTCCAGTGAGTGATGGAACATCACCAAGTCAAATTGCCCTTTCAGGTCAAAGATCTCGCCTTTCGTGATCTGGAGATAAGGCTCTTTGATCGACTCTGAAATGAACGGATCAACTCCATAAAGATTCGTAAAGCCTTGATCGCGCAAGGCCCGCAAAAGCGCACCGCCTCCGCAACCATTGTCCAAAATCGCTGAAGAAGGCGTGACACCGGCCGCGCGAAACCAGCTCCATGGGAAGGTGAAGTAGTCAGTACCCAGACGCTGTATTAATGCGCCAAGCAGGTCGGATCCATTGATTTTGAACATGGACCGACGTGCTCGCAGCGTGCGACGAAGCCAGCCGATATTGCCTGACGTTTGACCAACGTTGCTTCCAAATGAGTAGTAGTGTGGTGGATAGAACCTCGACAGATCCGAAGGCACGCTGTTGATGCAAAGGCTTCCGCAGTCGCCGCATTCGAAATAAGTGAACTCGTCGCCCATGCCGAACTGACGTTCTTTTGCTTTGAAAAAACGTCGCTTGCCGACGCTATTGCAAATTCGACAAGGAATGTGTACTGCCTGGCGGGCGTGAGTCATCATGTCTGCTGGTTCAGCATGTTGATGTCCATCAAATGATGTCATTTCGTTCTCGCTCGCGATTTTGAATTGTGGTGAACTGTTCAATGGCTTTAAGCAACTGCTCAAGTGCTAACGATCCAGTGAACACGGTTTTGCAGAGGGTTTGTGCGCGTTGCAATTGGTTACGTCGAGTTGAAGCGTTTGATAGCAAATCATCAGCTACTTGAACCCAAGTCTTACCCGTGGTGAGCGTGATTGCCCTGTGGTCATGGCCAAGATGTGAATAGGGCGCTATATCCTCAGCGAGCGCAGGAGTGCCACTGGCTGTGTATTCAATAAATTTTGTGACGGTCTTGGACTGATTGAAGACATCCCGAACCAAGGGTGCCAATCCTAAATCCCAGCGCACTTCGTAGAGTGTTGTAAGGAAGTCGCTATAAGTAGATGTAAATCCGTACTGCCTAATCCGGTCGCCAAACTCATCTTTAAGAACATCCGGTGCAGGCAGCCCTAAAGTTTCAAAACGCAGGTTGGGACGTGCGCGCAAAAGCTCGGCGATTTGCGGTGTGATTGTCGCCAGGTCTCGTAAATGGGACGATGACCCCATGTATCCGATGGTTTGAACCCCGATGCTCGTCAGCCTGCGTTTGAACCGGGCAATACGTGAGCGCACTCCCCGTGCTGTCCAGCCGGGTACAGGCGCGTAGCAAACACCAAGAACAGTTTGGATGTCGTGCAGTGGATATCGTTTTGCGATTTGTGCAGCAAGGATGGGTGTTGAAGCGAGAATGCCGTCAGATGCAAGAATGCAGGCATCCAACTCTGACTTGTATGCGTCAGAGTAAGTCGCAGCATATTTCTGTCCGATATCTGACGGCAGTTTTTGCAACAGGTCGTCCAGATGAAAAAGAGTCAAGATCCCCAAAGACTTACAAAGTGACATCATGGCTTGACCGTGCGGTAAGACGTACCGGCTGAAGATGGCAGCCTTTGGCAGGTTTTCACTTGATTTGGCCTGAAGCATGGCCACCATCGCGTCGAATCCGATATCGGTGATTTCTTCGCTTGACCAACTTTCAAAGTGAACGTTCAAGTGCTTAGAAGCTGTTTGATTCGGCAACTCAAAGTTGATGATGAAAGTGGCGTTGCGGTGTTCAGTGAATAGCCAGAGCGTTGACATGCGATATTTTGGATGCATATCTAAAACTTATCCACCTGGAGTTCGCCTTGATTCATCATCAAATATATTTGGCTAAGCGCCAGCCAATTGGCATAGACTCCAAGGTCTTTTTTGTCGCAAGACGCAATGGTAATCTCATCTCGAATAGGTCAAAGCGTACGTCGCAGCAGAAGTTGATGTGGCGGCGCGGCACTGTGGTTGGTGTGCGCGGACTCACCGCATGTATGGAGCGTGCTGAGTTTAGGAACAAGACCAGTGTATTGGCTGCGTAGTTGGCTGACTTTACCGTTTGTACGTTGGCAATGTCGATCTCCGCTGGCAGTGTCGAGATTTTCACTGCATGTGGGTTGGGATACAGGTTTGTGGTGGCCTCGCAGATTTCTAGGTTGGAGCCAAAAGAGTCGTCATCTTCACTGCGGAAATACAGCAGCGCAGCAAACAGTTCTGAAGGTCGGTCCACATGTGGCCCACGCACGATGCGTGGCTGGCGGGTGTAGTTCAGATAAAACTGGCACTCCATGGAGGCATCAGCACCGTCGGCCAACGGGTCACCGCGCCCGCCTGGACGCATGCCAACGGTGAAGTCCTCAAGGCGATGCCCGGCTTGTTGCTCCAGGTCTGGTTTCAGCGCGCGCAGTTGTGGTCCGGCCAAGGCCACCAGTTCTTCAAAGAAGGCTTTGGAGGTGTGGTGTGTGAAGAACTCGCGCCACAACGGTGATACACGCTCATCAGCCACCACTTTGCAGGCTGGATAGTCAAACCAGGTGTCTTTGAGTGGACGGCCGTTCAGAATGATGGCATCAGCGGGAAACTGGTTTGAGAGTTGTTCGAAGATTGTCGGGTCAAGAGCCTCGGTAATTACCAGATGTGGATAGGGGTCTGTCACCAAGTCGGCTTTGGCGGCTCTGGACAAAATGCTGAGTGGATTTTTCTGGGGGGTCATATTGCTTCCCAAGAGATGTTGAGGATATTCAACGACGGTTCAAAGTCTCTCGGCACTGGTGCGCAAATCAAGTTGCGTTTGCGTGCGGTTAGGTAATGCGCAGCGGTGAAAAGGATTTCACTAAATCATCTAATGCCTTGAGTTGAGCCAGGAAGGGTTCCAACTGGTCAAGTGGCAACGCACTTGGACCATCGCACCTGGTTGAGTCAGGGGCTGGGTGTGCTTCCAAAAAGATACCAGCCAGCCCGACAGCCATACCGGCTCGGGCCAATTCAGCCACTTGCTGACGGCGGCCGCCAGAAGCAGTACCACCTGGGTCGCGCTGTTGCAGGGCATGTGTTACGTCAAAGATGATGGGCAGGTCGTCGCATACCTTCTTCATCACGCCAAATCCCAGCATGTCAACCACCAGGTTGTCATAGCCAAAGCAGGTGCCGCGGTCGCACAAGATCAGTTGATCGTTACCCGCTTCTTTGAACTTTTCAACGATGTTCAATACTTGTGACGGGCTTAGAAACTGAGGTTTTTTGATGTTGATGACGCACCCGGTTTTGGCTAGCGCCACCACAAGGTCCGTCTGGCGTGCCAAAAAAGCGGGCAACTGCAGCACGTCTACCACTTCAGCTACCAAAGGCGCCTGCCAGGGTTCGTGCACATCCGTGATCACCGGCACGCCAAATTCAGCCTTGACTGCCTCAAATATCTTCAAGCCTTCTTCCAGCCCAGGGCCGCGGTAGCTGTGGATGGATGAGCGGTTGGCTTTGTCAAAGCTGGCTTTGAATACATAGGGTATGCCCAGCTTTTGGGTTACACGCACATATTCGGCGCACGCGCGCAGGGCAAGCTCGCGCGACTCAAGCACATTAATGCCGCCAAACAGCACAAAGGGGCCGGTATTTGAGACCTGGATTTTGTCGTTTATGCAAATCAATTTATTTCTCCCTGCTTATCAGTTGTGCTGCGGCATCAAGGGTAGCAGCAGATCCAAGTGCCGGGCCACGGCACCGCGGGCCTTAGCTAAGGTTTGGTTGATGGCATGAACACTGCTGCGGTAATGGTCTGGGTTGTCGATCAGGGCAAGCCACGTGTTGGTCAACTGGGGCGCGGTAGTGGCCTCAAGCAGGGAGTGCGCGTCCATCAGCAGCCGGTAGACCGGGTAAGACGGGTAAGTGGTGTTCCATCCTGCCCCCACCGTCACGGGCCTGCAAAAGCCAAGGGGTTCCAGCACGTTGTGGTCTACGCCCACATGGGCCACGGTGGCTGCGGCATAAAAGTCGCGCAGCTCACCCATGGTGTCTAGCACCAGGCACGCGGTGTGATTATCAATGGGCGTGTCTGGCACGGTGGATTTAAAGACGCCTGGAAGGCTGCGCTGCATTAGGAAGTTGTGCAGGGTGTCCATGTGCTCGCCAACCTCTGGGTGGCGAGGAGCCAGCACCAGCAGTGCGTCTGAGTGTTGTTTGCGCACGCTCACAAAAGCGTCAAGCACCAGTTCTTGGTCGGCATAGTCGGTGATGCAGCCAGCAACAATTACCGGCCGTCCAGATTCAATGAGCGCGCCAAGCATGACCGGGCTGCGTGCTTGGGCTGGTGACCAGTCGCTGGAGGGCATGGCGTCAAACTTGATATTGCCAACCACTTCAACCCGGCCGGGGTCAGCACCTGCGGCAATCAGGTGTTGGCGAGTTTCTGCAGTTTGCGCGCCAATCGCGTCAAAGGCGCGCACGTAGTCGGCTTGGAACAAGCTACGCTCGATGGCATCCATGCGGCTGGCTGGTGTGTAGTGGTAAAGCCAGGCGTTAACCAAAACTGTGGCGGCGTCAGCTTGTTTGGCCTCAAGCAAAAAGGCAAATGAGAAGCGGCAAGGTGCGTCAGACGGCCAGCTGGGTATTTCTGCCACCACCAGCAGTTGCGGCGGGTAGTGCCGGGCCAACGTGGCAGCATCGGTGGCATGGCCGCGGGTGACACAGACTTCACCCGCAGGGTAGCGCGCCAGGTAGCTGTCGCGGTAGTGCGGGTGGTCTGTGATGAGTACCAGTTTGAGTTGGGGCAGACGGCCAACAATTTCGCGTAACAGGGGGTCGATGGCGTTGAGCTCGCCAATGGTTGACACAAATACCCAGAGCGATGCAAGTGGTTGTGCGGGCAGGACGAGTTTCAGGTGGCCAGCCGCGCTGTTGCCCTTGAGGTCGCTCAGACGCTCAAGCAGCCGGAATGCGGCCCATTTGATGTGGATGCCGAGGGCGATGTTCTTCATGGTTAAATCACGCCTGCCCTGAACAAATCATGCATGTTAAAAGCGCCAACCAGCCGGTTGTCAGGGTCTACCACCAGCATGCCGTTGATGCGCAGCGTTTCCATTTGCTTGACCGCCTCGGCAGCCAGGCGGTCGGCGTCAATGGTGCGCGGGTTGCGCTTCATCAGGTCGGCGATTTTTGCGCTGCGCAGGTCAACGTCGGCAGCAAGAATGCGGCGCAGGTCGCCATCGGTAAAGATGCCCAGAATGTGGCGCTCGCTATCCACGATGGCGGTCATGCCAAGGCCCTTGGCGCTCATTTCGAGCAGGGCTTCTACCAGGCTGCTGGCGCTGCCAACCTGCGGCAGATCTGTGCCTGAGTGCATCACGTCACTAACGCGCACCAGCAGTTTGCGTCCGAGCTTGCCACCCGGGTGCGATCGCGCAAAGTCTTGGGCGCTGAAGCCGCGTGCCTTGAGCAAGGCCACGGCCAGTGCATCGCCCAGTGCCAGCGCAGCGGTGGTGCTTGACGTTGGCGCCAGACCAAGTGGGCAGGCTTCTTTTTCAACTGCAGCGTCAAGGTGCACGTCGGCCAGCGTGGCAAGCGTGGAGGTGCAGACACCCGTGATGGCAATCAGGCTCGTGCCGTGGCGCTTGAGCAGAGGCATGATGGCTACCAGCTCGGTGCTTTCACCGGAGTTAGACAGTGCAATCACAACGTCCTCGGGGGTGATCATGCCAAGGTCGCCGTGGCTGGCTTCTCCCGGGTGCACAAAAAATGCCGGCGTGCCGGTGCTTGCCAGCGTCGCGGCAATTTTGCAGCCGATGTGGCCCGATTTACCCATGCCACTGACTACAACCCGCCCACGGCAGGCCAATATCAGCCGCAGCGCTTCAACAAAACTAGGGCCAAGACGGTCTACCAGGCTACGCACCGCATCGGCTTCAACCCGCAAGACCTCGCGGCCCAGCTCGAGCAATTCGTCGTCGGCAAAGGGGGCGTTAGTCATGGCTGGTTTCGGTGGTGCTGACGGGGTTCGGGGCGCTTGGGCGCAGGGCAGCACGCAGGTTCAGCAAGCCCAACACAAGCGCATGGCGGTAGACATTGGCGTGGTAAATGCCTCGGGCGTTCAGGGTCCAGCGGGTGTGCCATTCCATGACCTTGCCGTAAAATTCAATACGCTGAAACTTGGCCTCGTCAAACAGTTGCTGAAATTCGTCCTGGCGCATCAGGGTGGATGGCGACACCTGCTTGTACGATTCGTCATAGGTGGTTTTCAGTATGACGATGGCCGTGTCGTCGCAAATGCACAAGTCCATGGCTACTACCTTGTCATCAAACCAGTAGCGGTAAATACGGCCGCGCCCTACGTTGCAGAAGTTTTCCAGCATCTTTTGGTAAAACTTGCCTTGAGCGTTATCGGGGTGAATGGCTGTGCCATCGGCAGTCTTCCAGCCTGCGCTTTCCAGTGCACCGTAATCGGCAATGGCTTTGGGCACATCAGCAGCTGCGGTGATGCATTCCAGCCGGATAGTGGTGCCTTCAGTTTGCAATTTGTTGCGCTGCTTGCGGGTGTTTTGTCGCAAGTTTTTACCGCGGGCTTCCCAATAGGCATCAAAGGTGCAGTCGATGTCTACCCAGGCGGTTTCTATGTAGTCTTGGGTGCGTACTTTGGCACTGTCTTCTGGCCGGGGTTGAACGCTTGGGTCAAGCTGCGTTACGCCCAGGCCCAGGGTCAAGCCCGGTAGTTTGGTCACCAACGTATCAATCGTAGTGACTAAGTCAACGCCGTCATTGGACAGCCAGGCGCCCAGCGGTAGCTGAGAGGGTTGAAAGGTTTGCCACATGCCCTTGGGGCCGCGCTGCACGATGGCTGCAGCGCTAAGCTGGCCGTTGGTGTGGCGCAGGCACAGGAGCTCTTCGCCATTGCCAAAAGTGCCAAGGGCGGGTTGCAAAAAAAAGGTTTCCAAAAACGGTGTGCCTGGGTTGACCTTTGCCAAAGCATCCCATTGGCTGGCATAGGTGGGGAATTTCGCGATAGGGTGTAGGGTCCAAGTCATTGCTTTAGGGGTCTCATTGGGTGGCCGAGGGTTGCGCAATATGTTCAAGGTGCGCCTCATCCAGAAGTTTGGCCAGTTCACTTGCTTTTGAAAAACGTGAGAACGATCCTACAAACTTGGTATTGCGGCTGGATGACGCACCGTGGTGTAGTGCAGCCAGAAAATGACCAAGAGCAATGCCAATGAGTTGGCTTGATTCCAGCGGGGCAAGGTGGTGCATACCGGCGCGCTGCAACAGGTTTGCCGTGTCGCTGTCTGCGCCACACAGACCCAGGACGGGTTTACTGGCCCGGATGTATTCATACACCTTGGCGGGAATCTGATCGTTGCAGTCGTCTGACTGCAACACCAACAGGCCATCTGCCGCACACATTTCAGCCAACGCAGCTTGGTAGCCAATGGGTGGCATGATTTGCACCACGTCATCGAGTCCATAAATGGCGCTTAAGGATGCCAAAAAGTCGGAGTGCTCAGGTGCCCTGAATCTCAGCCTGAAATTTTCAGCAACTAAATTCCGGCTGTCAATAAGCTGGCGAACGGCTGCAAACAATTCACGTGGGTTGCGCCATTCGGGGTAAACAATGCCGCTGTGCAGCACGGTAACTTTGCCGGGATTTAGTGACTGGGGCAAAGGGCCAGGCGATAGCGGTATGAAAGATGACTCGTCGTAACCGTTTTCGATGACTTGTATGCGACTGGCTTGCGCCGGGTAGCGGCTGCGGTAGAGTCTGGCCGCACCAGGCGTGGTGAAGACCATTCGGCTGGCACATGTAAATACTTTTTGCTCGACTTTCAAGTAGCTTTGCCAGGTGGCTGGGTCAGATGGGTAGCCCTCATGCGCCATCGGGTCACGAAAATCTGCCACCCACGGCAGGCCACTGAGCCTTGAGAGCCAATAACCAATCAAGTGGGCGGTGGGGATGGGGTAGGTACTCCAGATCACATCGGGGTTGTGCTGCCGGATTATTCGCATGCCTGTGGGTATGGCCCCCAGCAGCCAGCTAAGCCAGCGATCGGGTCGGGCGATCCAGCCTGGGTAGCGGTTAAATAGCGACAAGTGCCGACGGGCATCCAGTGCAAAGGCGCGGGCAACGTGAACGTTGGCCGGAATGTCTTGCAGCAGGTCCCGGCTGGTGTTCTCGTAAGCCCTGGGGTGTGCGCTGAGCACTGCCGGTTGCCAGCCAAACGAAGGTAAATCCTGACTAAAACGCAAGGTGCGTTGAATGCCACTGCTACCTGCCAAGGGCGGGTAGTGGTAAGCGATCATCAGCACCCGTTGCATGGCAACGCCTTATGTAGCTTGTGATTGGGAATGCTGGGTGCATAAACCTGCTTGAGGTTGGCTACCATGCGTTGCAGCTCGCGGGCCGTGAGGTCTTGATGGCAGGCCAACTGGAGCACATGGTGCGACCAAGTGACGCCAAGGTCGCCATCAATGGGTGTCACGGTTGGCCAGAGGCGGTCCCATCGAGACACGGGGAATTCGATCCGACGCAGTTCTGCATAGCCCGGGTCAGGCTGCTCAACCCACAGTGGAAATACATAGGGTACGCAATGATCTGGCAAATGTGGCAACAGTGGGTGCATGCCTGAGACACCAGACAACGCCTTGGCAAAGAACAGGTAGTTTGCACGCCGTCTGTCTACGATGCGACCCTGGGGGGCGTGTTGGGCGATCCAGCGACTGGCTGCTGTGAGCGCCATATGGGCTTGAGCCATGTCAATGGTGAATCCATCACTTGGTGAGTCAACTGGCTGCGCCTGCCTGGCCGGTTGCTCAACCGGTGCAGGCTTGAATATGCTGCGTAGGCGGTTTACACCATTGATCAACGGGGCTACCCCGACGAGCCGGCCGTGGATAACGCCCGAATGGATAATGTCAAAACCTGCTTTGAGTTGGCTTTTAAAGCTGCGTTGATGTCGCGGGGAGGGCGGTGTGGGAACCCGGTTGTCTATTAGGCAGCCGCCCTCGGGCACAGGAAAAAACTTGGTGAGGCTGGCAATGGCCAGGTCGCCCCAGCGGCCCACGGCGCGGCCCCCACTCATGCCAAAGAGTGAGTGGGCGCAGTCTTCAATCAAGTGCACGCTGTTTGTGTCACACCATTGGCGAATGTCAGCCAATGGCTGCGGTAGACCGAAAAAATGGGCGACCAAAATGGCACGGATGTCTGTGCCGTGTTGTTGCCTGAGCCACTGTAGATCAGGTCCACCGCGGTCGCTGATTGGGTAAAAAACTGCCTGCGCGCCCAGCGCCTCAATAGGCGCGATCATGGTGGGGCAGTGGTAGGTGGGTACCAGTACTTTGTCACCTGGACTAACTTTAAGCATTTCAAGCGCCAACAAGATAGAGGCACGGCCACTTACCGTAAATTGGGCTGTAGAGTGCGTGAGTAGGCAGGGTGTGGCCGGTAGTTTGGCCCCTGAAAATGTGGCCCAGTCAAATACGGGAAGGCGTGGGGTTAGATACGCCATTTTCAAATTGCGCGCTTCATTGAGCTGCTTCGGGGACGGATGCAGCGGGTGCAGTTGGTCCATCGACTGTTGTCTCGGTGTGCTCTATTAATGGGGGTTTCCATTGGCTGGCCTTTTCGAGCAGGTTGCGCAGTTCAGTTCTCTCAAAACCAAGCGCCAAAGCGTGATGGGCCTGGATCAGTGCCTTGTTGTAGAGTTTTATGTCAAAGTAAGCTAAACCAATGTTGTAGTGCGTAAAGGCGTTGTCGCCTGCAATTTTGGTTGCCTGTTCCAATTGAGTGATTGCTTCGGGTGTGCGCTTATTTTTCGTTAGAAAAGTGGCATAAATGATACGTGCGATCGCATCGTCTGAGCTGAATCGAATGGCGCGCTCGAAATAACATTCAACATCGAATTTCAATCCGGCCGGTTTTTTGCTGGTTTTTTTTTCACCATATCGCATAACGGCCATCAGCGCACGGTGATGGTTCGGGAAAGCTCTGAGCGTGTAGTCAATATCACCGCCAGGATCATCTCCGCTGCGATGGCCTCTTATCAAAAGTTCAACTTCTTTGGTGAAGTGTGCTCCCTCAACAAGTGCAAGTTTGTAAGTGTGATCGCCGGTGCCCAGCGTTGGAGGGTCCCTATCTGGTCGGTAGTCGTAGGGGCCGAAACCGTTGTTCAGGGGACCACAATAGTTCATATCGACTTGCGCAAAGACGGGCAGGTAACCAAAAAATATACCGAAAATGAGAAGCGTTCTTAAAGGAATCATTGGTTACACCCTCCATTCCTGTTTAATATTGACCGGGAAAGCTGACGCATTTTTCTTGGACTGTCTCAATTTTAGGCTTGGGACTATTTGAGAAATTTTGCTGGTTGTAACATGATTTTTATTGCCAATTTTCAAACTGATTGCGAAAATGAATTTAGCCATGCCGAAAGTCTCTGTCGTTTTACCCGCTTACAACGCAGTGCCATTCATTCGGCAGACGATTGCCAGTATCGCCGCACAGAGTTTTGATGACTTTGAGATCGTTGTTGTCGATGATGGCTCAACTGATGCTACAGCAAAGGTCGCAGCGGCACAGGATCCGCGGGTCCGCGTCGTGCAGCAGCCTAATCAGGGAATTGCGGCTGCCAGAAATGTCGGCATCTCACATGCTCGCGGCGAATGGATAGCTTTCATGGATCATGATGACTTGTGGCACCCGCATAAGCTGAAAGCTCAGTGCGAGGTGCTTGGACGCGATCTGGATTGTGGGATTGTCTACGGTGAGTTTTTACGGTGGGATCCGCTAACGCCACCTGTTTTTCCAGATCAGATGATCGATAGCACGCGTGTGGTTGCTGACTTGTCTGGCTCCATACTCCCACAGCTCGTTCGGACCAATTGGGTTTTGCTGAGCACTGCGGTGATCAGGCGCAGCGTATTTGAAACTGTCGGGGAGTTTGATCCTGCCATGCCGCCGGCAGACGATTGGGACTTTATGCTCAGGGCTGCAGAGCATCACCGATTCATCAAGCTTGCCCAGCCGGTGACACTTTACCGAGTGCATGACGGGCAGACGTCGTTGAAGCTGACCCCCAGGAATGTCGAGTTTGAGCTAAGGGCGAGGGCGCTGGATCGATTAAACGCCTTAGGCGGGACTGTTTTGGATATGAATGACATAAACCAAAGACAGTTTCGTGCGTTGTTTAACTACGGATATCTTCAATATGGTGCGGGTTTTTACAGGAAGGCGCGTTCGACCTTTTTTTCTTCCTTGCAATTTCGTGCAATCTCTGGAAAAGCATGGAGATATTTGGCTGCATCCTGTGTCAAGTCAGTTCTAAGTGATCGACCATGACGATATTTGATTGCTGCTTTGTAAGGTCAAGTGGAACGTTTTGGGATCCGGTTAGTCCTTGGGCCGCAGTTTTTGCATTGCTGTTGGCATTTTCCACATCTTTCCTGATATCCAAAAAGTTCGGTTCACCACCGGAAGAAGGACGATTTTCATCAATAGATGGGTTGCGTGGCTATCTGGCATTTTTTGTTTTTCTTCATCATTCGTGTGTCTGGTATTTTTATTTGAGAACGAGTGAGTGGAAGATACCGCCTTCTAATCTCTATACCCATTTTGGACAGAGTTCAGTCGCTTTATTTTTCATGATTACCGGATTTCTTTTTTTTTCCAAACTCATCGATGAGAGAGGGGGGGAAATAGATTGGGGTAGATTATTCTTGGCAAGAATTTTTCGACTTGTACCTTTGTATTTTTTTGCGATGTTATTATTTTTTCTCGTAGTTGTTGTTTATTCAAAAGGCGTTTTTAATGTTTCAGTTTTAAAATTGGTTGATGGAGTAATACGGTGGTTGGGCTTTACGATAACCGGCGGGCCAGATCTGAATGCTATTGATCGTACTTGGATCATTGTTGCGGGAGTTACATGGTCGTTATCTTATGAGTGGATTTTCTATCTTTCACTTCCTCTCCTGGCTATGATGATTGGTGTGGTACCCCCACTCCTTTTCGTCGGTATCGGTGTTGCCAGTCTCGTATATTTAGAAGCATGGCATACCAGCATTCATTACTTGTCATTTGCCGGCGGAATCATCGCCGCATTCCTTGTTCGGTTGGACTGGTTGCGTCGTTTTGCAATCGGTAAGATGGCATCCTTTATTGCCATTGGCTGTATAGTCTTGGCGGTAGCTGTCTTCCCTTCCGCGTATGGAATCGGACCCCTTTTCTTACTGGCAATTTCCTTTTCATTAATCGCTTCTGGAAATAGTTTGTTTGGCGTATTAATAAGTGAATCCTCGCGCACACTTGGTGAATTTGCATACGGAATTTACCTGCTTCACGGCATCACCCTTTTTTGTGTGTTCAATTTTTTAGTTGGAGTGCCTGAATCGAAGGTGCTATCGCCTCTTCAGTTTTGGTTTGTCATTTTTTGTATAACTCCTGTGTTGATATTTATCTGTTTCCTTGCGTGTAGATTTATTGAGCGTCCTGCCATGCTTAAGGTCACCCCTGTTACTAGTTTTCTACGCACTTGGAGGCGACGTCATGTTGACTCCTTTTTCGGCAATATGGCAGGTCGCATGTAAAGCGTTCTCTTGCTGGTGCATTTCTTTGTGAATCGCCTCGGGATTTGTGGATGATGAAACCTTTGAGCAGATGGAGTCATGAGCAAATAAAATCGGTTTTTTCCGAAATGCGAGAACGTGCTGTGCGCATGGTGCGAGAGCACCTTGACGAATACCCTTGAGTGGGGGTCTTGGTTCAACACTACTGACTGCGGGAGCCCGTTGGACACATTTCACCGGCCGAAACGGAGGCAAATTATTATCGGTAACTCGCCGAGACAGTCAATTCTGAGGTCTTAACTGGAACCAATCTGCCTACAGGCAACCCGCGGCGATTCAAATATTACTGAATGCAGCCAACCAATCCAGTGTGATTTGTTCGGCTCTTCGGCGGGACGCAGCACCAGAAAAAGTGTGATCAACGCCGGGCACTTCATGACGCTGCAGGTGCGCATGGCCCAGGTAATTCTTCCACATCGCGTCAGAGCTTGCGAATTCTTGAAACTCTTTGGCCGTGTAGTCGTCACCGCTGAGGATCAATAGTATCGTTCCAGGGAACTGATGCCATGCCACAGCCATTCGTTGCTGAAAAGGTTTTTCGAGGGCTTTGGATTGACGGGCGCTGGTGACGGCACGCTCGTGGGTGTTATCTGCGTTTGATTTACTCGATCCTCCAAAAGCTACAAGTATGTTTTGCAGCAAGCCACTCAGGGCTTGGGTGGCTACGCCGCCGCGCAGTAGCTTCAGCCAGAACTCTTTTTGCTTCAACCGTTGGAGGTAATAGTGTTTGACCTGGGTACGGGCCAGACTGGCTTCAGATCGAACCCATGGATTCAGCAGACACAGGCCTGTCACGCGTGTGTCACGAGTTTCATGGCAATAGAGCAGGGCGGCGGCGGCGGCATCACACAGGCCCCAAAGCGCGACATGTTCGATGCTGGGCAGACGCTGTTGCAGTGTGCCAATGGCGGCGGAAATGTCGGCGTTCACGGCTTCAAAATTTCGCTGCTGACCTTCGCTGTCGCCCATGCCTCGGTAGTCAAATCGGAGTACGGCATACCCTGCGGCGGCCAGCGCGCGCGATAACAGTACAAATTGCCGGTGGCTCCCCGCTCGATATTGCGGGCCACCCACAATCACCACAATGCCCGTTTTCGCGGGAGTTTCTGGTCTGGCCAGAATACTGACCAACGTGTCGCCCTTGCAGCCAAAGAGTGCGGTTTCTTCGGTGTAAGTCATGCAACTGCCTTCAGCAGCGCTGCCGTAGAGGCTGCAATCAGTGCAGGGGCATCTTCTATTTCAGTGGTTTGCCAGAATGCGGGGCCCTTGGTTGGGTAACTATTGACTCTGAAGCCAGCTTGTTGCCAGCGGGCAACGGTTTGGGTTGAGACGGGGCTCAAAGTTGCGTCTTCCCGGGTGGAGATTTCCAGCCATTCAATTCGCGACACCTGGCCGGACTTTGGACTTGTCGGTGGTGCAAGCGTTGCGTTCTCCAGACCTGAAGCCAGCCCGGGCGAAAGGGAATAACCCGCAATTTCAACGGACGAGCCATCGGCCAGTTGCCGGCGCATGCCCTCCATGACGCCTTTGGACTGACCTCCAAGCATGTCAGTTGCCACTTTGAGACGCAAGAACTGCTGCAACAATTGCTTGCCTGTCGACGGCGGCTGCCAGAATAGAAAGTGGCAGGTTGCGTCTAGCTGGCCTGCCACTTCAACTGCCAGCAGGCAGCCAGCACGCAGGCCCCACAGCCAAAGCGGCACCTGATTCACATCGTTGTTATGGGCCCTATCGTAAGCGCGTAGCCATAGGCAGGCTTGTACGACGTCATTCACCCAGCTTTTCCAGGTGGCATCACCAAAATCGCCGGAACTATCTCCACAGCCCAGCAAATCAATTTGCAGTACTGAGAACCCGGCTTGTGCCAACGCTCGAGATTGCATCGCCGCCATCCGGCGGGCTTTGTTCATCTCTTCGGCAAAAGGATGAATGTAAACAACCAAGCCTCGGGTTAGAACACCTTGCGATGGATGGAGCAGACAAAAACGTTGCCCGTTCTCAATGGGGAGAAAAAAAGCCTCGGGCTGCACGGACATCGGTCGTCAACCGGCCAATTTTTCGTTAACAAAATCAGTTAAAGAGCCCACGGTCGCAAAGGTGGCTCCATCGATGTCGTCATCGTCTACCACCACGCCAAACTGTTCCTCAATGGTTGTAATAAGTGAAACCACCGCCATTGAGTCCAACTCAGGAATAGCGCCGAGTAGCGGTGTGTCGTGGGTGAAGGTGGCGGACCGACCGTTCAAGCTCAATACCTCGTCAATGACACGAAGCACTTCTTTCGTAACATCCAATTCAAACTCCCAAATAAACAATCGGCCCAAGTCGACGCATTTTAGGGCTCTCCGTGAGTGCGGGCTGTAAGATACTTTTATGCTTGCCAAATTTAATCGAGACTCTCGCTTTCATGCCCATGATTGAATCCACCCTCCTGCATGAGCTGATTGCCTTGTCCGCCGCGCGCGCCCCCCAGGCGACGGCTCTCACCAGTGGCGCGTCTTCAATGACTTACAGCGAATTGAGTGCCGGTGTCAGGCAGTTTGCCTCTGGAATCGTGGGATTGGGGCTGGCACGCGGTGACCGTGTCGCGATTTATCTGGAAAAGCGTTTTGAGACCGTGATTGCCAGCTTTGGCGCACCGGCAGCTGGGGTCGTTTTTGTGCCGATCAATCCGTTGCTCAAGCCGGAGCAGGTGGCATTTATTCTGCAAGACTGCAATGTGCGGGTTCTGGTGACCTCGCCTGAGCGGCTGCCTTTGCTGAAAGAGGTCTTGGTCGGGTGCCCAGACTTGCGACATGTGGTGGTGACCGATTCTGTGGCCAAGACAACCCAGGAGGAGCGGACCGTCATTAGCGCAATGGTGGCGACCACTTGGAGCGACTTGCTTGGTAGCCCTTTCCGGCGGGGCCATCGGGTGATTGACACCGATATGGCCGCCATTCTTTACACCTCGGGCAGCACCGGCAAGCCGAAAGGTGTGGTGTTGTCGCATCGCAATATGGTGGCAGGGGCCAAAAGCGTGGCGTCTTACCTTGAGAATACAGTGCAAGACACGCTGCTGGCTGCGCTACCCTTGTCCTTTGACGCCGGGTTCAGCCAGCTCACCACTGGATTTCACGCGGGCGCCCGGGTGGTGCTGCTGAACTACCTGATGCCACGCGATGTACTCAAGGCGATGGAGCGGGAGGGCGTGACCGGTCTTACGGCCGTGCCGCCCTTGTACATCCAACTGGCGCAGTTGGAGTGGCCCGCCCCCATCAAAGAGAAGTTGCGCTATTTTGCCAACACTGGCGGGCGAATGCCGCGTGAAACACTCAATGCCTTGCGCCAGAAGGTTCCCAATGCGAAACCATTTCTGATGTACGGGCTGACCGAAGCCTTTCGCTCCACCTACCTGCCGCCTGAAGAGGTCGACCGGCGCCCGGACTCTATCGGCAAGGCCATTCCAAATGCAGAAATTCTGGTCCTGCGCGAAGACGGTTCGTCTTGTTCGCCAGAAGAGCCCGGCGAATTAGTGCACCGCGGTGCCTTGGTGGGCATGGGGTATTGGAACGATGCTGACAAAACTGCGGAGCGCTACAAGCTCTTGGCCTCAGACGCGCCGGGTCGTCAGCGTGGCCTGCAGTTGCCTGAATACGCAGTTTTTTCCGGGGATACGGTCAGGATGGATGCCGAAGGGTTTCTGTATTTCATTGGGCGGCGCGACGAGATGATGAAAACATCGGGCTACCGGGTCAGTCCCACTGAGGTCGAGGAAGTTTTGTACGCCACTCAGATGGTCAGTGAATGTGTTGCCTTTGGCGTGGATCACGCGTCTCTGGGTCATGCTATACATTTAATAGCTACTCCCGTAGGTGGAGCGGGCGCTATTGACCTAAATCGCTTGATGGCTGAATGTCGGGCTCGCATGCCGGCTTACATGGTTCCGGCGGGTATCGAGGTTGTCTCAGGCCCGCTCCCGCGCAATCCGAATGGCAAGATTGACCGTAAATTACTGTCAACCGATTGGTTGGCGCGTCACAAGGCTGAAGCATGATCGTTCCTGAGCGTCAGATACCCGTTCATGCGGCGATGAACCAATTTCCTGTCAGTGATGGCGAATTGATCGTCGGCGGTGAGCGGCTGTCACTACTTGCCGCCCGGGTGGGACAAACCCCTTTTTATGCCTATGACCGTTCCCTGTTGCGCGCAAGAGTCACTGAATTGCGCAGCCTGCTGCCCCGCGAGGTCAAGCTGCACTACGCAATGAAGGCCAACCCCATGCCCGCCGTCGTCGGCTTCATGGCGGGTTTGGTGGACGGAATTGATGTGGCCTCCGCGGGTGAGTTGAAGGTGGCTTTGGACGCAGGGGCCGATCCAAAAGAGGTGAGCTTTGCTGGGCCTGGCAAACGTGATGTCGAGTTGCGACAGGCTGTGGCGTCTCGCGTACTAATCAATGTGGAGTCATTTCGCGAAGTGGTTGCGTTGGAGGCCATTTCATCAAAGTTGGGGGTGGCAGCCCGCGTGGCTGTGCGTGTTAACCCGGACTTTGAGCTCAAAGGTTCGGGCATGAAGATGGGTGGCGGCCCCAAGCAGTTTGGCGTGGATGTGGAGCAGATGCCTGAACTGTTGGCCGATATCGGGCGAGCTGGCCTGGCGTTTGAAGGATTTCATCTTTTTGCTGGCTCGCAGAATCTGCGCCCGGAATCCATTTGTGAGGCGCAGCAAAAATCATTTGAGTTGGCCGTGCGCTTGTCGCAGGATGCGCCCCTGCCGGTGCGGTTTTTGAATCTGGGTGGCGGTTTTGGCATTCCCTATTTTCCCGGGGAGCAGCGACTTGACTTGGGCCCTATTGGTGACAATCTCGCCCGTCTTGCCCAGCGATCGCAGATTGAGTTACCTGACGCTGCCTTTGTGATTGAACTGGGTCGGTATTTGGTCGGCGAGGCCGGTATTTATGTGGCCCGCATTGTGGACCGCAAGGTCTCTCGTGGGCAGGTGTATCTGGTGGCTGATGGTGGTCTACACCATCATTTGTCAGCGTCGGGCAACTTTGGACAGGTAGTTCGGAAAAACTACCCCGTCACGATTGGGAATCGGGCCGACTCGATGGAAAAAGAAGTGTCTTCCGTGGTTGGGCCACTGTGCACGCCTTTGGATTTGCTGGCAGACCGGATGTCCTTGCCGGTCGCTCAGGTGGGGGACCTTGCGGTCGTGTTCCAGTCGGGCGCCTATGGCGCAAGCGCCAGCCCGCAGGGCTTCTTGGGACATCCTGCTTGTGTCGAGGTTCTTGTTTAGATTGGGCCTACTGAGAGGGGTGCCTTGGCTGTTGGTCAGCGTGGGCTGTTGTGCGGCGGGGGCAATGCTTGCGTGGCATCACCCTTTGTGGCCGGTTGCGGCGCTGACGCTGTTTTGGTTTTGGTCCCTGGTCGCGGCCTGGTGTCCTGGTGCTTGGTACTTTGTGGTACCCGCCTGTCTTCCTTTTCTGAATTTCTCCCCGTGGAGTGGTTGGATTGTTTTTGACGAGTTTGACCTTTTACTGCTGGGCGCTCTTGCTGGCGGTTACGGGCGTTTGGCTTGCAGTTGCTGGTCTGGCAGGGGCATCAAAATATCAATGGAGTTGCGGGGGCTGATCGTCGTTTTGGGTGGCACAAGCTTGCTCGCGCTTTGGCGGGGATTTGAGGATGCGGGTGGTTTTTCGTTTGACTGGTTTGCGGGCTACACCGATGCCTTGAACAGCCTGCGTCTATTCAAAAGTGTGGGCTTTGCCCTGCTGTTTGCGCCTCTATTGCCAGGGCAACCGCAAGGTGCAGCAAAGGATGGTCAACGTTTGGCTGTTGGCATGGTGGCAGGGCTGACAGTGGTTACGCTTGCGGTGCTTTGGGAGCGCGCGGCCTTTCCTGGCGTATTTGATTTTTCAGCCCATTACCGGACTGTGGCTCTTTTTTGGGAAATGCATGTGGGCGGCGCTGCGATCGATGCTTATTTGGCTATGACCACCCCTTTTATTGTTTGGGCTTTGGTGGTTTCCCGTCGACCGGTAATTTGGACTGGGTTGTCGGCGCTGGCCTTGTTAACGGGCTACGCTTGCTTGAGCACCTTTTCCCGAGGCGTTTACTTTTCTGTTGCAGGCTCGTTGTGCCTCCTCGGTTTGTTGTTATGGGGGCAACGGTCTCACGTCAATCCATTGGCGCTCCTTCGTCACGCTTGGCAACGGCATGGGCTCGATACGTGGCGGGCAAAGGGGGCTTTGTTTTTGGTGGCCGCATTGGCTGCCGAGGTCGCCGTCGTACTGGGTGGAGGGTCCTTCATGGCGAAGCGTCTGGACAGGACTGATCGGGACATGGGTAGCCGCATCGCACATTGGCAGAATGGCGTTGCTCTGCTCCATGGGCCAACTGACTGGCTGCTTGGCATAGGCTTGGGGCGCTTGCCTGCCAACTATGCTGCGCAGGGCCCCCAAGGTGAATTTTCGGGCCGTGTAAATATTGAACATGAGTCTGGGACGGACGGAAAACTCAATACGTTCGTTTCGCTGCATGGTCCGCAATCGCAAAAAAAACTGGCAGGGCTGTACGCATTGACTCAGCGGGTGGGTGAGGTTTCAGGCGGGCGGAATCAGGTTAGTCTGGACGTCCGGGCCATCACGTCAACCGAAGTCTATGTGGAACTGTGTGAGCGACATTTACTGTATGACGGAGATTGCCAGGTCGGATTTTTACGGGTTGTGCCGGGTACGTCGGTAGACAAAGAAAAATGGCGAACCTTTGCGGTGTCGCTTGACGGTCCGGTGTTGGATAAGGGGCCTTGGTATGCGCCGCATCTCACCGTTTTATCACTGTCCGTCCTGAACGAAGGGCAAAAAGTCGATCTAGACAATGTGAGACTGACAGTGGGAGGCGGAAGTAGTGTGCTTGAGAATGGCAACTTCTCAAATGCGTTGGCCCACTGGTTGCCTGCTGCGCAGTTCTATTTTTTACCGTGGCACATAGATAACCTGTTTCTTGAAGCGCTCGTGGAGCGCGGGGTCATCGGATTGGCACTCTTTCTCACGTTAACCGGGTACGCGCTCTGGCATCTTGTTTTCGGCCAAGCCCGGTCGATGCCTCTATCACCCTATCTGGCTGCTTCCCTTTCCGCCGTGCTGTTGGTCGGGCTGATCAGCAGTGTCATGGATACACCGCGTATACATTTCATGGCTTATATGCTGGCGCTATTTTCAATTCAGTTAGGTGCACTCTATAGAACTCCTGCCCCTCTGTTTCTTGCCGACCATGCTGCATAGTCGTAGCCTGTATACACTTGTTCAGCGTAGAGAGGCATAGATGTAATTGCTACACTGGAGTTTCGAATTCCGGTAACGGTCATGTCAAGTCGTCAGCCTGTGTCAGCCATTGGGCAGCGGTGTACTATAAGAATGGATTGCTCAAGACTGAGCATGAAAATGGGGTCTGAAAATGGTAAAAATATTCAATCACTATTTTCGTAAGCGTACGCTTTTGCAGTTTTTCTTTGATGTCAGCATTGTCTTGGCTACTTTGGTGGTTTCTATCCTTTCCCAAGTGGCGGATCCAGGGTCAGAGTCATTGGTCGTTGTCAGTACCTCTTTGTTGCTCGCGGTCGGCATTTTGGTAATTAATGCAGGCCTTGGTTTTTACCGACGTGGCCACAACCTTACATTGGCGCAATCTGGTGCTCGGGCTGCCCTTGCCTTGTGCCTGTCTTTGCCATTCGCGTATGGGATTTTTCGCCTGTCCCCGCTCAAACTCGAAGATGGCAAAATATTTTTGATGACTTTGACGGCAGGCGTCGCCTTGATGTTGATCAACAGAGTTCGTGTGACACAAAAATCTAAAACGAAGACCCGGCAACGTGTTCTTATTTATGGATCGGGGATGCGCGCAAAGTTGGTTGGTCGAAGTCTAAAAATGTCAGACCCGAATGTCGATCTTTTGGGCTATTACCCCAGCCCCAATGAGATTGCAAGTGAGGTTTCTGCTTGGGGCCTTTTGTCACCTGAAAAATCGTTGACAGATATTGTTCACGAGCAAAAAGTCGATGAAATTGTGGTTGCCCTGACTGAGCGTCGTGGTGGCAGCATGCCTTTACGTGAGCTCCTCGATTGCAAGCTGAGGGGCGTGCGGGTGGTCGATATCGCCACCCATTTTGAAAAAACACTGGGGCAAATCAGGCTTGATGCGGTATCTGCCGGCTGGCTTATCTTTGGAGATGGTTTCGAGCAAGGCCTTGTCAGAACCTTGATTAAACGCTTTTACGACATTGTGGGGGCCGTGGCGTTGATAATTTTGTCTTTGCCGGTGATGTTGGTCACTGGGCTCCTGATTTTGCTGGAGAGCCGTGGGCCCGTTTTATACCGGCAGGAGCGGGTGGGGCTGAATGGGCGTTTGTTTAACGTTACCAAATTCAGAAGTATGCGAACTGATGCTGAAGTTGACGGGAAACCCCGGTGGGCATCGGCTACTGACGACCGAGTGACGAAGGTAGGCAAGGTGATCCGAAGGTTGCGAATTGATGAGTTGCCGCAGTTGTTCAACGTGTTGGGTGGATCGATGAGCTTGGTGGGCCCGCGGCCAGAGCGCCCCTACTTCGTTGATAAATTGACCCAGGAAATCCCTTACTTTGCAGTGCGCCAAAGTGTAAAGCCTGGTGTCACTGGTTGGGCGCAGGTGCGCTACCACTATGGGGCCTCAGTCGAGGACTCGGCCGAGAAGCTTCAATATGACCTGTATTACGTTAAAAACCACACTTTGTTTCTTGACCTCATCGTTCTTTTTGAAACGGTTGGTGTTGTTCTGACCGGGCAAGGCGCACATTGAGCTGGCCGTGGTCAATTTTTATTCCCAGGTCCTAGTCAGACTTCTTTAGTTCATGAGCGGCGACAGCATTCAATTGACGGCGTGGAGCTACGGTTTTGCCGGATTTGTCTATTCAGTATTTTCCTTTCGGCTGTTTCAGTTAGGGTATGCCTCAGCACCGCGAGAATTGACAAGGCAAGCCCTATTGGCAGCGGTGACCTTCAGCGCCGTATGGGGGGGGTTCGGGCTGGCGTTGTTGCTATCCGGCAAGTCGATTTTTCTATTGCTTAGCTTGCTGGGCGATTTGCTCCGATACGTTTGTTGGTTTGTTTTTTTGATTGCTCTTTCTAGACCCGGTCGGACACAAGACGTCCCCTATGGGAGGGCATGGACAACTCTCTTCTCAGGCGTCTTGTTTTTTTTGGGGTTGATGGCCTTGTTTTTTGGTGCCATAGGCATTGGTGTCCTTGGCGATCCTTCGCGATTGGCCCTATTCAGTTCCATGGCCCTATCGGTTTTCGCCATGGTTCTTCTAGAGCAGGTATTCAGAAACGTCTCAGAGGATTCGCGGTGGAGCATCAAACCTTTATGTCTTGGTTTGGCCGGCGTTTTTCTGTTTGATCTGTATCTTTTTTCGCAGGCGGTGCTATTCAATCGCCTTGATGAAGACGCGCTTGGCGTGCGCGGCGCCATGCATGCGCTGGTTGTGCCTTTGTTGCTGATTTCAATTTCCCGTCGACGTGATTGGATCAGCAAAATTCACCTTTCCCCAAAGGCTGCATTCCATTCCGCAACGCTTTTGATCGCCGGAATTTACCTGATTTTCATTTCTGGGGTCGGCTACTACGTGCGCTACTTCGGTGGCGAATGGGGGCGGGCACTCCAGGTCGGGCTGGTTTTTTTTGCGTTGATTGGTCTTGTAATCCTTGCCTTATCTGGATCGATGCGCGCCAAACTACGCGTGTATTTGGGCAAGCACTTCTTTCGTTATCGTTACGATTACCGAGAGGAGTGGCTTAAATTCACTCGGACCTTATCTCCCAGGAATTCGCCGCAAGAAATGGGACAGCAGGTTGTCCGTGCGCTAGCCGAAATGCTGGAGAGCCCCGCTGGCGGGTTGTGGATGAAAGCCAAAGGTGAGAGCGCTTTTAGCCAGACAGCACGCTGGAACTTGGCTGCCGTGTTGGAAAAAGAAGAGCGTAACTCGCCATTGTGCGAGTTCATGATGAAGAGCGGCTGGGTCATCAATCTAGAAGAGTACCGTTCATATTCGCGTCGCTACGGGACATTGAAGCTGCCAAGCTGGCTACAAGAGTTGGCCCAAGCTTGGCTTGTTGTGCCGCTTATAGTGGGCGACGAATTGATTGGCTTTGTCGTGCTGGCCAGTGCACGCACGCGCGTCGATGTGAATTGGGAAGTCAATGATTTATTGAAAACAGCGGGTCAGCAAGCGGCTGGCTTTTTGGCGCAGATGCAGGCTACCGAAGCTTTGCTCGAGGTCCGAAAGTTTGACGCCTTCAACCGGATGTCTGCGTTCGTCGTCCATGATCTAAAAAACATAGTGACGCAACTTTCCTTGATGATGAAGAATGCCAAGCGGCTGGCTGATAACCCGGAGTTTCAGCAGGATATGTTGCTGACAGTTGAAAATTCACTGGATCGCATGCGGCAGTTGATGCTTCAATTGCGAGAGGGGGCAACTCCTGCGGGCGCAGTTTTTGGTGTTGGTCTTGAGGCCATCATTCGCCGTATAGAAGGTGTTGCCAAAGGGCGGGGTAGATCACTTGAGCTTCAATTGCTGGAGGCTGTTGACACGCGTGGTCATGAAGAAAGGCTGGAACGAATCATCGGACATGTAGTCCAGAATGCCTTTGATGCGACAGATGTTCACGGACGCGTCTGGATCAAGCTTGATCGTTCCGGTGGTCGGGCAAGGGTTGTTATCGGTGATACAGGCTTGGGAATGTCTCAGGATTTCATCCGGGATCGATTGTTCAAGCCTTTTCAAACTACCAAAGAGGCTGGAATGGGGATTGGCGCCTATGAAAGCTTTCAGTATGTGCGGGAACTGGGTGGACACATTGAGGTTGAAAGTGAACTGAACAAGGGCACCACGGTCACAATACTCTTGCCATTATTTGAAACCCAGAAGACTTCGGACCTTCATTCGCTGGAATCCTCATGACATCTGAAAAAACGCGCGCCCTATTGATTGTAGAAGATGATTTGGCATTGCAAAAGCAAATCAAATGGTCGTTGGACCGGTTTGATTCGGTGACCGCACACGATCGGGAAAGTGCAATGTTGCAACTGCGCAAAACAATGCCCGCGGTGGTGACCATGGACTTGGGGTTGCCGCCTGATGCTGACTCAGTCTCTGAAGGATTCAAGTTGCTTGAGCAGATTATGGCGGTTGACCCGGATATCAAGGTGATTGTTCTCACCGGGCAAAATGACCAGAAAAATGCGCTACGTGCAGTCGCTATGGGTGCCTATGATTTTTTTGCCAAACCGTTTGAACCGGAATTGTTAAATCTCACAATTGAACGAGCCTTCAGGTTGTTCGAGCTTCAAAGTGAAAACCGGCGTTTGCGTGAATTACATCGTCCGGACTCTCTTTCCGGTCTTATGACGCGGGATCCTGAAATGATGCGCGTATGCCGGACGATTGAAAAAGTGGCGGGCAGCAATGCCACCGTGATGTTGCTTGGTGAGAGTGGCACTGGGAAAGAGGTGCTTGCAAGGGGATTGCACCAGTCTTCGCCGCGTCGCGCTGGGAAGTTCGTTGCAATCAACTGTGCTGCCATTCCGGAAAATCTCCTTGAGAGTGAGCTTTTCGGGCACGAAAAAGGCGCTTTCACTGGTGCCGCCAAAATGACTTTGGGAAAGATTGAAACTGCCAATGGCGGCACATTGATGCTCGACGAAATAGGAGACCTCCCATTTCCATTGCAGGCCAAATTGTTGCGCTTTTTGCAGGAACGTGTCATCGAGCGTGTGGGGGGGCGGCAGGAAATACCAGTGGATGTTCGCATCGTTTGCGCAACACATCAGGATCTGAATGCGCTTGGCAAAGAGGGGAAATTTCGTGAAGATTTATATTACAGATTGGCCGAAATAGTTATCAATATTCCGCCGTTGCGTGATCGTGTCGGCGATGCAGCGCTATTGGCACATGCATTTGTCAGACGCTTTTCGCAAGAGCAAAATCGTCCTTCAATGATGTTGACGGAAGGTGCTTTGAGATCGGTTGAAAATCATCCTTGGTCGGGCAATATCCGTGAACTTGAAAACTGTATCAGGCGCGCCACGATCATGGCAGATGGCAACCAGATTTCAAGCGAAGATCTGGGATTGACTAATCTTGCCGCCGATGACGTCGAAAGCTCTCTTGACTTGCGATTGATTCGTGACAGTGCTGAGAAGCGCGCGATTATTGCGGCGCTGGGACGTGTTAATGGAAATATGGTGAAGGCCGCTGAATTGCTGGGTGTGAGTCGGCCTACGCTTTACGATTTGATGCACCGACTGGGCTTGAAGTAATTTGCTTCGCTCAAAAATTTAATCTATGGGTAAAACATGAACTTCAAGAAAACAAATATGCGTCAGGTCATATCGATCGCGCTGATGTCGATGCTGCTTGGCGCTTGCAGCGAAAAGCCTGAAGCCATGCTAGCCTCTGCCAAAGACTATTTGGCAAAGGACGATAACAAAGCTGCCGTCATTCAGATCAAAAATGCGCTGCAGAGCAATCCCAACTCAGCCGAAGCACGTTTTCTTTTGGGTTCATCGCTTCTTAATACTGGCGACCCCGTCGGAGCTGAAACCGAATTGCGCAAGGCGCTTGATTTGAAACATCCGGTGGATGCAGTGGTGCCCCTGTTAGCCAAAGCCTTATTGGCTCAGGGGCAAGCGAAGAAATTGACAGATGAGTTGACCAAGTTTGAATTGACTCAGGCATCTGCCAAGGCAAGTTTCCAAACTTCGTTGGCATCTGCTTACCTCATGCAGGGCAAGGCGGAACCTTCGCAAGTCGCCTTGAGCGCAGCCTTGTTTGCGGAGCCAGGTTATGCGCCGGCACTGATTGCACAGGCGAGACAAAAGGCTGGACAGCGTGACTTTGACGGCGCACTGGTGGTGGCCGACGAGGTAATTGCCAAGTCGCCCAAGAACTACGAGGCTTGGAAACTCAAGGGCGACATTTTGTTATATGCGAAAAATCAGGCACCAGACGCGTTGGCAGCTTATCGCAAGACAATTGAAATCAAACCTGATTTCCTGGCGGGCCAGGTCGCTGTTATCACGATGTTGCTGCAGCAAGGCAACATCGCCGATGCGGCGACGCAAACAGAGCAATTGAAAAAATTCGCTCCCAACCATCCGCAAACCAAATACCTTGAAGCCCAGTTGGCGTTTCAGAAGAAAGACTTCAAGCTGGCCAGAGATCTGATTCAGCAGGTCTTGAAGGTAGCCCCAACAAATGCTCAAGGTTTGCAGTTGGCTGGCGCGGTAGAGCTTCAGCTTAATTCGCCCGTGCAGGCGGAAGGCTATTTGAGCAAGGCTGTTCAGGCTGCCCCGGAGCTTGCCTTGGCCCGTCGGTTGCTCGTTCTTACCTATCTGCGATCGGGGCAATCGGCTAAGGCGATGGCAACTTTGTTACCTGCTCTGAATCGTGAAAATGTGGATCCTGAATTGCTATCCGTGGCTGGCGAGGTTTATCTGCAAAACGGCGACATCAAGAAGGCCGAAGAGTTCTTTGCGAAGGCGACCAAGCAGGCGCCCAAAGACGGTAGAAAACGAACATCTCTCGCCTTGACTCATTTGATGAGTGGTCAGGTAGATACTGGATTCAGCGAGTTGGAAGAAATTGCCGCCTCTGATGCGGGTACGACGGCAGATTTGGCTCTCATCAGCGTGCATTTAAGGCGTCAAGAGTTCGACAAGGCATTGAAGGCCATTGATGGTCTTGAGAAAAAGCAGCCGGACAAAGCGTTGGCGGCCAATTTGCGGGGAAGAACCCTGATGGCCAAACAAGATACTGTAGGAGCCAGAAAAAGCTTCGAGCGTGCTTTGACGATCGATCCGACCTACTTTCCTGCCGTGGCCAGTCTGGCTGGGCTCGACATGGCGGACAAGAAACCGGAAGACGCCAAAAAGCGATTCGAAGCCGTGTTAGCCAAGAATCCTAAAAATGGCCAAGCATTGCTGGCACTGGTAGAACTCGCCGCAAGGTCGGGCGCAAACAATGAAGAGATGACCAAGCTGATTGGGAATGCCGTGGAGGCCAACCCTACGGACGCAACACCGCGTTTGTTACTGATTGACCTTTACTTACGCAACAAGGACGTCAAATCAGCCTCGTCGGCAGCACAAAATGCCGTGACTGCATTGCCCGAAAGCCCAGAAGTGCTCCATGCATTGGGCCGCACGCAACAAGCCGCTGGGGACATTAACCAAGCTATTGCCACTTTTAACAAGCTGGCAGTTATGCAGCCTTTGTCACCACAGCCTCATATGCGCCTAGCAGAAGCTCAAATGGTAGCCAAAAACAAGGAAGCTGCAGTGAGCAGCCTTCGTAAAGCGCTGGACATCAAGCCGGACCTATTGGAAGCGCAGCGTGCGTTGATCGCGCTACATCTTGACGGAAAGAGGATTCAGGACGCGCTAACCATAGGCCGTACCGTGCAACAGCAACGGCCCAAGGAGGCGGTGGGTTATGTTCTCGAGGGTGACATCAACGCTTCGCAGAAAAACTGGGATGCGGCAGCAACTGCCTATCGAGGTGGGCTCAAGCAGGTGAATGCGCCTGAGTTGGCCATCAAATTGCATTCTGTTCTATTGGCGTCTGGCAAGGGTGTTGAAGCGGATAAGTTCTCAACCAGCTGGCAAAAAGACAACGCCAAGGATGCTGCCTTTTTGTTTTATCTGGGTGATGGAGCCATTGTGCGCAAAGACTACGCCGGAGCTGAAAAGAATTATGCGGCGGTGGTCAAGCTTCAACCCAACAGCGCGGTCGCCTACAATAATTTGGCATGGGTGAGTGCCAAACTGAATAGAGATAACGCCATCGCTATCGCCTTTGCCGAGAAAGCAAATGCCTTGGCGCCAAATCAGCCCGCTTTTATGGACACCTTGGCCATGTTGCAGTCGGACAAAGGCGACTATGCGACGGCGGTGGACCTCCAAAACAAAGCGCTGATCCTTCAGCCGCAAAATGCGGTATTCAAACTTAATCGCGCAAAAATTCATATTAAAGGTGGGAAAAAAGACTTGGCGAGGAAAGAGCTGGTTGAGCTGACCAAACTTGGCGATAAGTTTGCGGGACAGGCTGAAGTTGCAGCTCTTATGAAGGGTTTGTAGATGTGTCGATTTTGTTTACTTCCAGCAGGCGACTTGGATGGTGCAAAATATAATTACTATATAAATCAATGACTTGGTTCGTTCGGCACGAAATATGCTGGTCGTCGCTATTGATGGTGCCTGATAGACGACTATAGGCGAGTACAGTAATACGTAGAACGTCAGCGATTGACATAAGATGGTTAGCATTGAGGTCGGCTGGGTCAGCGTATTTGTCGTAACCTTTGCAAGATTTGCTGTGACGCGAGGGAGTTTATATATGAGCACTGAGAATACTGAGTCCACGGAGCAAGCCAGCGCAGAAATGTTTTTCTGTGCTGCAATTGCTTGCCGCCATGTTTCCCATAAGGGAATCTGCAAAGGACGGATGGCTCCTGATGCCAAGATTTGTTTGTCAACTTTGGCGACTCAGAGTGAGCTGATTTCTGCCTACTCTTGCTGAAATTCGCCCCGAATTACTCGACTCAACCGTTTGGACAAACATCATGCAAAACGATCTTTCATCTACCCAGTCAAGCGAAGGCGAGAGCGGGCCATTGGAGTCGTCGTCGGCGATGTCGGCCGAGGCGCAGGCACGTAGACGTGCCCTATTTAAGGGTTTGAGCAGGGGCTCGGCGGCGCTGGCTATGGCGGTACCTATCAGTACGCTGGCGGCGCCTACTATCATTGGTGGTGGCAAGCTGTGCACGGTGTCGGGGGTACAGTCCAACATCGGCTCGCATCCCACGGACGGTGGAGTTTGCTCGGGCTTCCAGCCGGGCCACTATGCCCCCCCCCTAGGCAGCTTGGCGAACTGGCCGAGCTACAAGGCAGGCCCGCCGGCCATCGCCACTAATACGGTTGACGGCATTTTGTTCAACCAAGACACTAACTTTGCAACAGTGTTCGGTTCCGGGCCTGCTTCAACGAGTTTGTTTAATATTTTGAAAAATAGGCCTTTGACCGATCAGGCTGTTTGGGTGACGGCGCTGCTCAATGCGCTCAATCCGAGTAATGTCAACTTCCCCTACAACGCGTCGCAGGTGCGGGCGTTTTATATGGGTGGGGGCGTGCTGAAGACCCAGGCGTTGGCCTTTTTCAGAGGTTACATGCAGACCGTCGCGTGATCGCGGCGCTGGCTGTGATCCGTCTTCGCGCATGAGCGAGAGCTTGTCGGCAACGGGTTTCTCACAACCCGCCTATCGGATCAATCCGCTCGTTGAGTTGCATTGGCTTCAGTTTGATGATGACTGGGTTTTGTTTGATGCATTGTCGGGCCAAACTCACCAGATGACCGCAGTGGCGGCGGCCCAGTTGATGAGCTACGAGGAGGGCTTACCGTTGTCCATGACCGCGCTGCTGGCGATCTTGGGCCGTTATTTTGGTATTCCCATTGAGGCGACGGAGGCAGCCTTTGTGTCGGCGGTGATCGACCAGCTGGCCGCACTGGGTCTCATCACCCCTATGCCCGCTCATGTTGTTGTCTGAGTTGCCGCCCACTGAACTTGTGCGGCGCCTTTGTGGCGGAGGTTTGGCGTTGCGCACGGGACCTTTCGTGTTTCGCATTTTTTCGCCGGTGCCGTCGGTGGCCGAAGGCTTGAGCCTGCTTTATGCGTCCAACCTGTTGGCCGCAGAAGTTGAGTTCGTCGATTTCGACGTGCGGCTCGAATGGGTCCACGGTCTGCGCAGGTGGCTTCGGCCGCAGGTGCGCTTTGTCTTTGACGGCGAATCGCCTTTCGAGCCGCTGCCTGCCGACCATGCCTACCCGCTGCTGGAATGGGCAATGAACTGGTGCATTTCATCTCATGCCCACCAAGGCCTGCTGCTACACGCAGCGGTGGTTGAGCGGCAGGGGCTTGCGGTCATTCTGCCGGCGCCACCTGGCTCGGGCAAGAGCACCTTGTGCGCCGGGCTTGTCAGCAGTGACTGGCGTTTATTGTCGGACGAGGTCACCATGATCTCGTTGGCCGATGGGGGTGTTACTGCACTGGCCCGGCCCGTCAGCCTCAAGAACGAGTCGATTGAAGTAATCCGTCGCTTTGCGCCGCATGCTGTGTTCAATCGTGTTTCGCACGGTACCGTCAAGGGCAGCGTCACCCACATGCGAGCGCAAGCTGAGCATGTGCGCCGCGTCGACGAGCGCGCACGGCCGCGCTGGGTGGTGTTTCCACGCTATGTGTCCGGTGCGGACCCAACGATGCAACTGCGGCCCAAGGCCGAAAGCATGTTGGAACTCGGGCGCAATGCCTTCAACTACATGGTGCTGGGGCAATTGGGCTTTGAGGCACTAGGCGATCTGGTGGCGAACTGTGACTGCTACGATTTTCATTACAGCGATCTCAATGATGCAACAGTGGCGTTTGATGCGCTGCTGCAGCAGGCGCTCGAATGAGTGGTTTAAATTCCGCCTGCCAGGTCAGCGGTGACCTGCTGACAGCGGTATGGCAGCACCCGCAGCGTCTGCCGAAGATGACGCTCCGGCAATGGGAGTTACTGCTGGGGCAGGCGCGGCAGGCCCGGCTGATCTCGAGGCTAGCCCAGCATTACATCGATCTGAATGCGGTTGACTCGGTGCCCGAAGCCGCCTGGCGCCATTTGGATGGGGCGCTACGGTGGGTAGGACGGCAGCGGCACGAGGCGCAGTGGGAAGTCGATTGCATTCAACGTGCTCTGCAGGATGTCGACACCCCCATCGTGCTACTCAAAGGCGCTGCCTATGTTGTTGCCGGCTTGCCAGCGGGCAGGGCCAGGTTGTTCTCTGATATTGACATCCTGGTCAAGAGGGAGCGCTTGCCGGAGGTCGAGGGCGCGTTGTTTGGTGCTGGGTGGATTGGCGAAGAGCGCGATGCCTACAACGATCGTTACTACCGAGAGTGGATGCATGAAATCCCGCCGATGAAACATGTTCAGCGCCAAACGGTCATTGATGTGCACCATACGATCACACCACCCACCTCTCGATTCAAAGTCAATGGTTCTACGCTGTTCGATCGCCTCGTGGCTGTCGACGAGGGGCGTAGGCTGTATGTGCTGGCACCACCAGATATGGTGTTGCACAGTGCGGTGCATTTGTTCCAAGAAGGCGACTTCAGTCACGGACTGCGCGACCTGCTGGATATCAAGGATTTGCTGACACATTTTGCTCAGCAACAGGACTTCTGGTCTAGTCTGTTTGATCGTGCGGAGAATCTGGGCCTACAGATACCCCTGTTTCATGCGCTGTTTCACGTTCAGCGGCTGTTCGGCGTGTCAGCGCCGGCTGAATGGACGTTGCGTGTACGCCTGTTTGCTCCAGCAGCGCCGGCCCGAATCACGATGGTGTGGCTGCTTGGATTGGCTTTGCAGCCAGATCACCCGAGTTGCAACACTCGTTGGACCGGCTTGGCCCGATGGTTACTCTACGTTCGTTCGCATGCTTTGCGTATGCCATTTCACATGGTTGTGCCGCATCTTCTACGCAAAGTTTGGATGAAGACTTTTCCACAGAAAAGAATCAGTCATTGAGCAAGTGAGCATTGCAAAATAGACAAAAGAGCACGAAGAGTTTGTCTGCACATGGCTCAACAATAGAAACAACGGATATTTAAAAAATGAACAAAAGACTATTTCTCCTTGTTCTCATAGGTGTCTTCTTTGCAGGGCCTCTCAGAGCAGACCTTTCTAGCACCATTACCAAAATCAAACCAGCGGTCGTCTTGGTCGGGACCTTTAATGCCACCAGCAACCCGCGCTTCGGCTTGAGAGGCACAGGATTTGTCGTTGCCGATGCTGGCCAAGTCAAAAGTAATCTGGTCATCACCAACGCCCATGTCCTCCCGCAATCGGCTGACGTGGACGTGAATGCGACTTTGGTCGTTCAGAGTGGCGCCGGTCAAAACGAATTGCAGATGCGCGTTGCCACGGTGCTCGAAGTGGACAAAGTTCATGATTTGGTTTTACTGCGCTTCGACGGCGCTGCCATACCCGCTTTCAACGTGCGAGATTCCGATTCGGTCCGAGAGGGGCAGGCGATTGCCTTTATCGGGTTTCCGATTGGGGGGGCGCTGGGCTTCTCACCCGTGACGCATCGGGGTATTGTGTCGTCGATTGCCGCGGCGGCTTTGCCAACCCCATCGGCTCAAAAGCTTAACGAACAAACGATACGTAATTTGCGTAGCGGCGATCGGTTCAATGTATTTCAGCTTGATGGGACAGCCTATCCTGGTAACAGTGGTGGCCCCATGTTTGACCCTGAGACAGGCGATGTCCTGGGAGTTCTCAACATGGTGTTCATCAAAGGAACCCGTGAATCGGCTTTGACCAACCCATCGGGGATTAGCTATGCGATTCCGTCCCGATATGTACTGGAGTTACTCCGGAGAAACAAGAAAGACTGAAGCCAAGCCTGGTAACGACTTGCTTTATGACGTGAGAAACCGAGTGGCATTGTCCATATCTTCATGGGTTGCGCCTGATTTCAAAACACCAACGAACTTGCGCCAGGACAAGTCGGTTTCCGCCAGTTTGAAACCATAGATGCCGTATGGCCCAGTGTATTTGCCGTGCACTGGCATGGCCTTGATGACAGATTTTTCATCCATCCCGAGCTGAATTGTGGCTTGTCCCCACACTTGGGTGGGCAATGGTTCTTTTGAGCGAGCCAAGAAACCATCTTCTGATATCTCAATGATGCGTAAGTCGTAAGGGTCTGCGGCCTCTCGTCCGGTTGTCGTAAAACTGGCCGGGCATTTGAGTGAGTAGCGTCGATGCTCACGCTGGCGAATTCGAAAATTGGACTCAGAGAAAAACGCTGGCAGTACAGACCTGTACTCAGGAATGTTGTAAATGCAATGCAACAAACCCTTTTCTCGTTCGTTCAGGTGATCAAACGTTTGTGTGCGCTGATTGAAAAAATAGTCTAAGAGATCAGGTGTCATTACCGGATCATTGGTTGTGTAGTAACGCCTGCGGGGCATCACAATATTGCGCAATCGAGTCCGCCTGAAATACAAATACAAATTCTTTCGGCGCGTGCGCTTCCCATAGACCTGCTTAAGATTACCTGGGGCCTCTTGTAAATCCAGGCAGGCACCGACAGCCGGTGCGCCATTTACAAAATCATAGTTTTTAACTGAGGCTTGTTCCAGCCGCTCGAACAACAAGAGTGATTCATACATTTCAATCTTGTTGGGGTTGACGGCAATTACCAGGTGGCGGGTATCAAAAAAAGTCGTGCAATAGTCATACATGAACTTCATCAAAGGGAACAGGATCATGCCCCCTGTATTCCTGAACTTGGGGTGAACAGCCAGCGCCGAGACTTCCGCCAATTTTCCTTCCTTGGCACGAATTTCCTGCAGGTCAAAGATAGACTTCAACGGAAACCCGAATACGCTCTCTCTGATCAGGGACAAGGTGCCAACCACTTCACCGTCAAACTTGGCGCACAGTGTAGTCGTCGTTGGGAGCGCATGGTAAATGTTGACCCGCATGCCTGAGGGGTGGGGCACCATGAAGCCGCTGCCAACATAGGCGTCGTGCAAAAGCTTGAAACAAGCTTCCAGTTCTTCCTTGGTCTCTGCAATTTTGAGAACCAGCCGTTTGTCTGGTCTGGGGTCGCAATCGACAAAAGAGCGGTAGAGCGCAAATCGCCATACCTTTGGAAGTACCGAAAAAATCTTGCGTAGAGTATGGTGAAGGAGTCTCTTGGGGCTCAAAGCGCGCGATCTTGTCATGACAGCAAAAACCGGGTCGCATATTCCAGGTCCTCATGCGTCGCGCCCGATTTCAGGGCGCTGACGAATTTACGCCAAGCCAAATCGGGCTCGGCGAGTCGGAAACCGTAAAACCCCTCAAATCCATTGGCTTTTTCCCGTATGGCCATGACTTTCACGGTTGACCTTTCTGCCTGCCCCAATTGAATTGCTGCCTCGCCCCAAGTATGAAGCGGCAAAGGCTGGAGAGACTTGGCCTGAAATCCATATTCGGACAACTCCACGATTTCAAGCTGGTGGCTTTCAACATCAACCTGCAGGGTTCCCGGGCATTGGACGGTGTACCGCTCGTGTTGTCGAAGCCAATGCTGGCGCGTCACCTCAGACGGCATTTCGGGCAAAACGATTTTGTAGGCAGCGAGGTTGTAAATGGCGTGCAAAAGGCTCTTCTTGCGCGCCTCAAGCTGGGAGAAGACCTTGGTCTTTTGATTGAAAAAGTAATCAAGCAAGTCCGGCGTCATCACGGGATCATTGGTCGTGAAATAACGCCGGTTGGGAACGACAATATTGGGCAGCACGGTTTTGACGAAATACTGATGCAAATTTCGACGTTCCTTTTTCTTTCCATAAGTGCGTGCAAACACTGCAGGAGCGCCGTACAGGTCCAATGAAGCACCGACAGCTGGCGCCCCGTTGGCGAAGTCATAGTTGGCAATCGAGCTCTCCGACAGTCGGCGGAAAAACAGGAGTGATTCGTACAACTCAATCCGGTTTGGATTGACTGCAATGACGAGGTGACGCGTGTCAAAAAAAGTCGTGCAGTAGTCGTACATGAACTTCATGAGCGGGAACAGGATGGCACCTCCTGTTTTCCGGAACTTGGGGTGAACCGCAAGCGCCGATACTTCTGCAATGTTGCCTTTGTTCGCACGAACTTGACTCAGGTCAAAAATGGATTGCAGGGGAAATCCAAAAAGACTCTCCCTGATCAGGGACATGGTGCCAACCACTTCGCCGTCAAACTTGGCGCACAACGTGGTGGTGGTAGGTAAAGCATGGTAGATCGTAACCCGCATACCTGACGGGTCGGGCTTCATGAACCCGCTACTAACGTAAGAATCGTGCAATAGTTTGAAACAAGCCGCTAACTCTTCCTGAGTCTCCGCAATTTTTAGAACGAGGCGGGGGTCCGGATGAGGGTCACATTCGACGAATGAACGATAAATGGCAAATCGCAATGGCCGGGGTAGAAATGAAAACAGGTTGCGAAGGCGTTGATGAACGACCTTGCTTGCTTCCTTATTTTTCACGTCTTGTCCCCATTCAAACGCGGGGCTGCAAGCAGCTACCGCCCATACACATCCTCAAACCGAACAATATCATCTTCACCCAAGTAAGATCCTGACTGCACCTCGATCATCTCCAATGCAACGCAGCCGGGGTTTTCAAGCCGGTGGGTGGTCCCCAGTGGAATGAAGGTTGACGCATTCTCTGACAATAAGAACGTGTTGTCACCCATGGTTACCTTGGCAGTCCCGCTGACGACAATCCAGTGTTCTGCACGGTGGTGGTGCATTTGAAGCGACAGCGTACCGCCGGGTTTCACCACAATGCGCTTGACTTGAAAGCGTGCGCCCGCATCTACACTGTCATACCATCCCCAAGGGCGGAACACCTTGCGATGGATCGTTCCCTCAGTGCGTCCCTGCTTTTTCAGGCTGTCCACAATTTTTTTCACATCTTGGGTCTTGTCTTTGTGCGCCACGAGAATGGCGTCTGCGGTTTCCACCACCACCAGGTCACTCACACCAACACAGGCGATCAAGCGCCCCTCCGAAAGAGCCAGTGTGTTGTGACAATCCTGTAGCAAGACATCACCCTGAGCAACATTCCCAGAGGCATCTTTGGGCAATACCTGCCACAAAGCATCCCAGGCACCGACGTCAGACCATCCTGCCGTGAGCGGAATTACGACACCGGGCGGCAATGCGCTGGCGCCTGTGACCGGCTTGATAGCATTCGCGGCAATACGCTCCATCACTGCATAGTCGATGGAGTCGCTCGGGCAGTTGGCAAAAGCTTCCTTGCCTACGCGAACAAACTCACCGTCTGTCGAACCCTGGTCCCAAGCCGTCTGGCAGGCCGCCAGGATGTCAGGTCGACATACGCGGATGGCGTCCAACCACACTGAGGCTCGCATCATGAACAATCCGCTGTTCCAGAGGTAAGAGCCCTCGTCAAGGTAGGTCTGTGCTGTGGCAGCGTCGGGTTTTTCGACAAATCGGGCGATGACTTTGGCCGAAGATTGTGTTGCCTGAGCGGAGTTGGGTTTGTACGCCCCTCCCGATTGGATATAGCCGTAGCCGGTCTCGGGGGCATCAGGTGTGATGCCAAAGGTGACGATGGCGCCGTTCGCTGCCAGGGAGGCACCTTGGCTCACCACGCTCTGGAATGCCACGACATCGACAATGACGTGATCAGCTGGCATGACCAGTAGCACTGGATCTGCTCCGTTTTTGGTAGCGGATAACGATGCAAGAACAAGGGCTGGAGCTGTATTTCTCCCTGTTGGTTCCAGGACAATAATGCCAGGTTTTCCCATCAGGCGAAGTTGCTCGGCAATGACAAAACGGTATTCTTCGTTGCACACGACCATGGGTGGCGCCAATTCCGCCCCTTCTGTGCCTTCCACCCGGCGTACCGTGGCTTGAAGCAGGGAATCGTCGCCAATCAATGGCAGCAATTGCTTGGGATATTTCTCACGAGAGAGGGGCCACAGGCGCGTGCCAGAGCCGCCAGATAAAACAATGGGTTGAATCAACATGGGAATCCAGTTTTAAAGTGGGAGATGGTGTGAAGCGGAGCAGCTTTCATGCCCGCGCGTCACCCCAGCGCAGTTGGGAGGTGTCGTCACCGCGGTACAGGGTCTCACCCCGACGGTCCACGCAGTAGTTGGGTGACACAATCATTTCGTTGAACCGCATGTCGGCGGCAATGCGCGTGTACTCAAACAAGACGCTTCGGGTCACGTTAGCGCCTGACCGCACATGGCAACCGTTGCCAATCCAGGCTGGTCCTGTGATCACTGCGCCAGGCTCGATACGGGCGCTCGAGCCGATGTACACCGGTCCTTCGATCGTCACTTCATCCCAGGCAATGGAGGTGTTGAGTCCGACCCAGACGCCGGGTTTGATTTCACGTCCGGGCATGTTCACTTCGGCCACTTCGCCGCGCAATACCCGTTGCAAGACGGACCAGTAATCACTCACCCGTCCGATATCGATCCAGTTGAAAAACCTGTTCTGCGCATAAAACGGCAGACCTTGCTCGACCAGGTGAGGGAACAGCTGCGAACCGATGTCGTAAGGTTTGCCTGAGGGCACCATGGACAGTACTTCGGGTTCAAAGATGTAGATGCCCGTGCTCGCCAGTCTCGACTTGGCTTCGGCGGGTGTTGGTTTTTCCTGAAAAGACTGAATCTTGCCGTCTTCGGCCGCCACGACAATGCCATAGGCCTGAACATCCTGCAGCGGCACGTCAAGAGCCACAACACTGGCAATCGCCCCTTTGGTCTTGTGTTCGTAGAGGGCCGCACCAATGTCCAGGTCGATCAGCGCGTCGCCACACAGCACCAGCGTTGTTTCATCAAAGAAGCCGCTGAAGTCCTGAATGCGACGCATACCGCCAGCCGAGCCCATGGGCCGGGGCAAGATGTCACCATGGTCCAGCACGCCTTCGTAGGAGTAGCCAATTTCGACGCCCCAGCGGTGCCCATCGCCAAAATAGCGTTCTATTTTTTGATGATGGTAGGCAACGTTCACCATGATTTCCTTCACCCCGTGGCGGGCCAGATGCTCAATCTGGTATTCCATCAGCGGCTTGCCCAGAATCGGCACCATTGGTTTGGGCAAGTCCTTTGTCAAGGGGCGCACCCGCGTCCCTTGTCCCGCTGCCAAAATCATTCCCTTTGCCATTTTATTTCCCTTTTTAGTGATTCAATTCAGGATGATGTGTACCCGTTTGGGTTTGCGCTTTGCCAACGCCACGAATCCAAGCACATGGTTGGCAAGTCGCGTTTGGCCTGCCAACCCAGCAGTGCCAAGGCCTTAGCCGGATTAGCGTAGCATGCAGCTATGTCGCCTTCACGACGGGGTGCGACTTTGTACGGCACTGGCTTGCCACTGGCCTGCTCGAAGGCCCGCACCATGTCCAGGACGCTGTAGCCTACGCCAGTGCCCAGATTGATGGCTGTGCACTCGGCGTGTTTCTCCAGTCTTTCCAATGATTTCAGGTGTCCCAGGGCGAGATCGACCACATGGATGTAATCGCGTACACCCGTACCGTCCGGCGTGTCATAGTCGTCACCCCAGACGTTGAGGAATTCGCGTCGCCCCACGGCCACCTGTGCAACAAAGGGCAGCAGGTTGTTGGGGATGCCTTGGGGGTCTTCACCCATCAGACTGCTGGCGTGTGCGCCTACCGGGTTGAAATAGCGCAGGATGCCGATGCGCCAGACCGGGTCGCTGCGGTGCAGGTCACGCAACATCTCTTCAATCACCAGCTTGGTCTGGCCGTAAGGGTTAGTGGTTGACAACGGGTGGTCTTCGGTCAGCGGTAGTTGCTGTGGATCACCATACACCGTGGCGGACGAACTGAAAACCAGCGTCTTCACGCTGCATTTCCCCATCGCTTCAAGCAAACGGACGGTTCCTACGACATTGTTGTCGTAGTAGGCGAGAGGCTTTTGTACTGATTCGCCCACCGCCTTGAGTCCGGCGAAATGGATTACGGCGCTGGCCCCACTTTGCCTGAGCGCCGCCTCCAGCGCCCTTGAATCCCGGATGTCACCTTGAACAATATCAAGTTTTTTCCCCGTGATGCGCTGCACGCGCTCCAACGATTCGGGTTGGCTGTTGCTGAAATTGTCAAAAACTGTAACGCTGTGCCCCGCCATCAGCAACTCAACGCAGGTATGCGAGCCGATATAACCGGCGCCGCCGGTAACAAGAATCATGGTCATGGCTTACTCTGAAATTAGGAGAAGAGTTTAGTCTGTGTACGGCGCACCTGAAGGACAGGAGCGCAGTCGCCGTAAGTGAATGTGGCAGATGTAATTTTTCAGAGTCACCGTGAAGTTGACCCCATTTCGCGGACGCCTTATTGTTCTCAAAGAAGGAGTCCGAAATGCCTATTACCAAACCGCCGTATTCGGCGCAATTTCGTCAACAGATGGTCGAACTGGTGCAAGCTGGGCGCAAGCCCGGTGACCTGGCCAAAGAATTCGGCTGTCACATCACCAGCATCTTGAGTTGGGTACGCAAGGCGCAGCGTCGCCAACTGATGCCGGCCCACTGAGCGCGGTTGAACGACAGGAGCTTATGGAGTGCGTCGCAAGTACCACCAAGTCCAGATGGAGCGTGGGCGGATTCAACCGGTCGTCGCAACGGGGGGGAAGAGTCTTTACGCCTACAACTCCTCGGCGGGGGTGCCGGCGAATAAAGTTTCATTTGACAGACCTCATTCAGATCCATTGAATCTGGCATTCGACCCTTGGCAGGCACCTTTTGTGCGTTGGCTTGCCACGAATGGCGTCAATGCGGATTTCTGCACCAGCATTGACCTGCACCAAGATGCAGCGGTGTTGACTGGGTCTCAGCTGTTCTTGACGGCGGGTCATGATGAATACTGGTCGCGTGCAATGCGCTCTAAATTGGATGCCTTTGTCGCCACTGGCGGCAATGCCGCCATTTTCAGCGGCAACACCTGTTGGTGGCAGATTCGCTTGGAGGCCAATGCGAAAGGGGCCGCCAACCGCTCCCTGGTTTGCTACAAGTCACGGACAGCAGATCCAGACACACGCGAGCCTTTCAAGACCACCAACTGGATTGATCTGGTACCGCCAGAGCCGGAGAACAGCACCATCGGTTTGGGCTGGCACCTAGGCGCCTCCTGGACCAACGCCTACACCCGGCCGGATACGCCCTATGTTGTTCATCGAAGTGAGCACTGGATCTTTGAGGGGACGGGTTTCGGAAGTGGCGCGCGTTTTGGAGGCGCCTACTCTGGTTATGAAACCGATGCGCTGGCCTTTCGCACTGGTCTGGATGGCCATGCTTACCCGACTGCTGTTGACAAAGCCCCTGCAACACTTCGTATTCTGGCCCTTGCAGATGCGAGCACATGGGATGCCCAAGCCAAAGCGCTCGGCCTTGGGGGGGAGAAGTCAGGGTATGCCGCCATCAGCATTCACTCGCGCGGCGGAGCGGCTGGCGCCGTATTCAATGGTGGAACAACGGATTGGGCGAAGGCTTTGCAGCCGGAGCTTGACGGACAGATCGCCACCCCCTTCAGCCGCATCACACGCAATGTTGTGACGCGACTCAGCGCGCGCCATCTGGAAAGTGCCGATGTCAAACGGTGGCATAACCCGCAAATCAATGGAGACGGTGATCGCTATCTTTTCAGTTTGAATGCCAATCTTGGTTATGGCTGGCTCGCGGATGGCGTTGCGTTCCATGCGTTTGCTACGAATTTGGCGGGGACTGTTGCTGTTTACCAACATCACATCGTCCAGGCCAACGGCGATGGTTGGCGCTTCTTTTACTCGCCGAACCTGAGTGAGTCAAGTTGGACTTTCGATGGCGTGGCTTTTTTTGTGCCAAGCACCTGATGTCTTAGAGAGTACGAGTCAGGCTCAGCATGAATATACGAATTCATTCGTTACCTATTTCACGTCAATCGAATTTCATTCAATAGGTTGAAACGAAAGTTCACAACCATCCGGTAACATATCTTGGCAGTTGTATCAATATGTACAAGCTGTTTTAATTGGCTGATGTTCTGCCGGCGTTTATCTAGCATGCACTTTTTATATCGATTTTTCGGATTTCTTGGCGTTCTTATTTTCGCCTTTGCGTCCGTGACACAAGCCTCTGAAGACGTGGTGACCCCAGTGGGTACCGGGTACCGGGTGGCCGTCAATGACGAACTGAACTTCCGGTTTTTTTACTTGCCAGAATTCAATACGGTAGCTACGGTCCGTACCGATGGCCGCGTGTCACTGCCGCTGGTTGGCGAGGTGCCGGTCGATGGCCTGACCGTGGCCGAATTGACTGAACGGGTTGAGCGGCTCATGTCTGCACACGCCCGTCGCCCGCAGTTGATGATCAATGTTCAAGGGGGAACTTCCCAGCGCGTTTTTGTCGGAGGTGAGGTGATTCGGCCGGGAGTGCAGCCCTTACAGGGTCCGTTAACGGTTTTGCAGGCGGTCATGGTCGCCGAAGGTCTCAAGGACGGGGCGCAGCCTCGTGAAGTCATCGTGCTGCGGCGCGGACCTGCGGGCTCGCGCACTGTGTTGCCGGTTGATCTGAGTGCTGCGATGAACGGCAGTGATCTGTCACAAGACCTGTTGCTTCAAGCCTACGACGCCGTCATTGTGCCTCGCAGCGGGATCGCGAATCTTGGTCTGTGGGTTGACCAGTACGTCAAGCGGGTGCTGCCGTTCAGCCTGGGGTTCAGCTACACGATCAACAAGAATGGATCTATTCAATGAACTCGGGACAAGCTGGCCAGAACCGCTTTGATTCAGTCCCTTACGCCCAGCGGGGCACCGCATTGCTGGAGATACTCACCGTTTTCTTCAAGGACAGTCGGCGCATTGGTACTGCTTTTTTGATTTGCCTGGCACTGACCGTCGTCATCTCGCTATTGCCGTCCAAAAAGTACACCTCTGACGCGGCGCTGCTGCTTCGTTTGGGACGCGAATACGTTTACACACCCGAAGTCGGCGACACCAATACGGGCACCCCCATTGCGTATGACCGCGAGCAGACCCTGTTGGCGGAGGCAAAAATACTGACCAGCCGTGAAATCAAAACCAGCGTGCTCGACAAGATGGGCGTAGCGCAGATATACCCCAATCTTGAGGCGGCTGACCCGGACAAGCAGCGCAATGCGGCATTGCTGGCCTTTGAGCGTTCCCTGGATGCCGAACTCCTCAAGGGCTCCAATCTCATGCAGGTCAGCTTCACCCACACCAACCCCGAAGTGGCGGCCAAGGTGCTGACGCAGGTGATTGACGCCTATTTGCAGCGGCGCAGTGTCATTTTTGCGTCTGCAGCGTATGGTACCGCCGAAGCCGACTTCGTGGCGCGTACCATGCAACTCAATGCGGCCGAGGCCAAGCTGGCGGCGCTGAAAGGTGAACGCAGTATTCGTGCCTTTGGCGAGGAGCAAAGCCTGTTGCTGGCGCAGCGCAACACGCTTGAAATGCGCCAGGCCGACACCGCGCTGGCCCTGGCCCAGTCCAATGCCCGCACGGCCTCCCTGAAAGACAGTCTCTCGGGTTTGCTGGTGGATGTGACGCTCTCCAGTGAGACCCAGCGCAGTGAGGCCATCGAAAACGCGCGAAAACTGATGCTGGATCTGAAGTTGAAGGAGCGCGACTTGAGCGCCAAATTCCTTGACAGTAATCTCACGGTGCAGGATGTGCGTGCCGATATTGAGCGTACCAATGCCTATATCCGCGAGCTGGAAACCAATCCGACACGTACGGTGCGTACCGGCCGAAGCCCGGCCCGTGATGTCGTCGAATCAGATCTCCTTCGAACTTTGGCCGATACCCGACAGGCACGCGCGGGCACGTCCGCCCTGGTAGCGCAGCGAAATGCCATTGACAAGCGTCTGGCCGCTTTTGCCGCCACTGAAATTGAACTCCCTGCGCTGGAGCGCGAGCGCAGGTTTGCCGAAGTGAACTATGACGCAGCGGCCAAACGTCTGCGAGATGAGCAGGCTCTGGAAGACCTTGACCGCAAGCGCCGCTCCAATGTGAGCATCGTGCAGGCGCCGGTGGTTCCGCTGCAAGCCAAGACCATGCAACCGATCATCCTGCTTGTCGGTCTCTTCTTAAGCCTCTGCGCGGCGCTGCTCACCGCGTTTTTGAGTGCGTTGCTGCGCGACACCTTTCTGACCCCTTCTCAGGTCGAGCGCCGGCTGGGTCTGCCCTTGCTGGCCGCAGTACCCGAGGGCCGGGTGTGACCCCAGCGCGTGGGGCAACGCGGGTCAAGAGCGATCTTGACCGGCGAGAGGTCTTGCGGCGACTCGCCGGTTCGGGCGTCGCGCTCGTGAGTGCTTTTTCAGCTCCGCCCAGTGCCGGCGCTTCCACCCCTGAACACCCAGAGTTGCGTCGCGGCATCAATCTCACGCACTGGTTCGAGTACGAGCAGGGGCAGGCAGTGTCTGTGGGCGAGTTGCGCATGCTTCGCCATTCGGGTATGGACCATGTGCGTATTCCCGTGGACCCGGTTGTGGGTGGATGGCGGCCAGAGGTCGGCGCAGTCCTGCGCTTCCTGCCCGCCTTGCGCCTTGCCGTTGAGCAAGCTTTGGGTGCTGGGCTCGACGTTGTGCTCGACTTGCATCTGGAGCCCGCCACCAAGCAGCAAATCGAAAACGACACAGGCGCCGAGGCTGCTTTGCTAACCCTCTGGTCACAGCTGGCGCGTGCTTTTGCTGACCTCCCGGCAGGGCGGATTGCCTTTGAGCTCTTCAATGAGCCGCAGTACTACGGGTGGCGCGCTTTACGCTGGCCCGCGCTGCAGCAGCGTTTGTTGCAGGCATTGCGCACGCAGGCGCCAAGGCATCTGGTACTCCTGAGCGGCAATGAAGGCGGTAGCCTCAAAGGCTTGAGCCAGCTGCCCCTGGTTCGCGATGCGGCCGTGGCTTACGTCTTTCATTACTACGACCCATTTCTGTTCACCCATCAGGGTGCTCACTGGCTGGACACCCGGTACACCACGGCTGGCCTGTACCACGGAGTGCGGTATCCCGCCCAGTTCCAGGTAGCCGGACCTGCGCGACTGAATCAACCGCATCCCCGAGCCGCACAGGAAATAGCCCAATACCTCAAGGACGATTGGGGTCCGCAACGCGTGCGTGCCGATCTTGATGTCGCTGGCCGATTCGCGAAAACCCATGGCGTGCGCGTGTTATGCAATGAGTTCGGCGCCATTCGCGCGCATGTCGATGTACCGTCCCGCTACCGCTGGATGATGGACGTTCGCAGTGCACTGGAAGCCAACGGCCTTGGTTGGACGCTATGGGATTACACGGACATATTTGGCATTACGGCGGAGTCTTCCCAACTCCATAAAACAGGCATGCGCACGCTGGAGCCAGAAGCCGTGCGTGCGCTGGGCTTGATGCCGGCGAGTGTCGTGCAGTAAAGACATGGGCATGCAAACCGAAACCCTGTCCCGGAAGACAGCCTGGTTGCTGCTGGTGACGGCCGTCTCCGCCTACATGCTCCTGTCATCTTCCATGCTGCTTCGTCTGGGTATCCCCTACGACGCACCATTTGGCCCCCCGTTTGCCAAATTGCACCCGGGAACTTATTGCCTGTTTTTGGCGTGGTTCACGGCGCTTTCCAGTCACGGCAATCCCTTGCAGGTCCTTGGTGAACAAATGGCCCGCCACCGACTGATGGCGGTATACCTTTTCTCCATGGTGAGCGTTTTTGCGTGGGCGGTCTTTCGTCACGGCACGTCGGGGGCGGCTTTCATCATCGAGTCCCTCTGGACGCCCGCCATCCTTGCCTTCACGTTGGATCTGATCGATGCGCGGCGGCACCGCCAAATAGTCAAGGTCATCATTTTTTTACTGGCTTGTAACGCCTTGCTTGCCATTGGCGAAGCACTCACCCCTTCACGCCTGACCCCGTTGCATGTAGGGCGCAACGACATCGTGGCAGAGGAGTATTTTCGTGCCTCTGCATTTCTGGGACACCCTTTGCACAATGCGCTGATTACGGCCTCCTTGCTGCCCGCGGTCACATTGTTGCCGTGGTCAAGGATGGGGAAAGTCGTGTTCATCGGAACGTTGATGCTGGCGCTTCTGGCCTTTGGCGGTCGCACCAGCGTCGTCCTGGCGGTTTTGCTGTATGGAACTTATTTTTCGGTTCGCGTTGGCCATGATGTCATTCGGGGTCGCTTGAGTTACTTGCAGCTTACCGGTGGCAGCCTGGCATTGATGTTGGGTTTTACCGGGTTGGTCGGCGTGGTGGTCGTCTCCGGACTCGGGGAGCGTATTTTCAAAAACCTGAAGCTTGACTCCAGCGCCAGTGTGCGCCTGCGCGTGTGGGACGCCTTTAACTACCTGTCTGATACCGATTGGTGGATGGGGATTGCGCCCACTGACATTGATCACATCGCCGTGCGTATGGGGCTTGATCCCAATTACGAGGCCATCGAGAACTTCTGGATCTACCTGTTCATGCAGTTTGGGGTGATCGGTTTTGTTCCCTTTCTGGTCGGCATTGTTTGCCTGACCTTCATCTTGCTGAAATCGGCTACCCCTCCCATGCGAATGGCCATCTTGCTTTACTTCATGGTGGCGTCAACCGCCAACACCCTGGCCTCCAAAACTGTATCTCTGATGCTGCTTGTGGCGGTTATTCTGGCTGGCGTTGCGTTTCGTCGACAACCCGCCGCCACTTTGTTTGGGGGCGCACGTTGACAACAACCCAGGTTCGTATTTTTTATCCCGCCGACCCCATGGGCGTTGTTCCGGGGGGGATTGACACCTTTTTGCGGGGTCTTATCAAGTGGGCTCCGCCTGAGCTCGAGTTCAGCCTTGTCGGCATGACGACTGACCCACTGGCCCGGCCGCCAGGCGTCTGGACGCGCTGCAGGTTGGGTGACCGTGAGTTTAATTTTTTCCCGGTTGTTACCGTTAGCGACGCAGGAGGCCGCGGTCGAGTGCCGCTGTCTCTGCGTTTCACCCTGGGCGCCTGGCGTTACATGGCCAAATTGCGTTCTGGATTCGACATCTTCGATTTCCACAGACCGGAGCCCAGCCTGCTTTTCAAAGCGGACCACCGACCGAAAAACGCCTATTTCCACAATGACCCCAGCACCATTGGGTCAAAGCACTCAGACAATTTGTGGCGGCGCCTGCCAGGCATTTACGAAAACATTGAAATCAGCGCGTTTTCGGGCTTCGACAGCGTGTGGTGCGTGCGTGAATCCGGCGTGCAAACCTTGCGCGAGCGCTATCCCGTGATGGCCCATCGCATTCAGTTCATTCCCACCTGGGTTGACGCCGATGTCTTCAGTTGTGTCGACGACTCGGCCCGCCAAGTCCTCAGACATCAGATCGCGCAGGCCGAAGGCTTGGATATTCAAGCCCGGTGGGTCGTCACGGTCGGGCGTCTCGATACCCAGAAAGATCCCTTGTTGATGCTGGCCGCTTTCGCCCGGGTGCGCGCGCAAGGACGCAATCTTGCCTGGCTCGTGGTGGGTGACGGCGTGCTGCGTGCCGATATGGAACGCGCCGTGGCGGAAGCCGGGTTGGGCGAGGTTGTCCATTTCATGGGCTTGCGTCCGCCCGCAGAGATCGCCAATCTGCTTCGGGCCTCTGATGTGTATGCCCTTTCTTCTGCCTACGAAGGCATGCCCATGGCCTTGCTCGAAGCGCTTGGCTGTGGCTTGCCGGCGGTGGTCACCGATGTCGGCGAAGTCCGCCGCGTTGTCATCCCCGGTGTCAATGGTGCCATTGCAACCTCCTGTGATGTTGCAGCATTTGCCCACGCGCTGTCTGAGGTTCTGGATCACGCCTCCCTCTGGCGTGGCGCGGCCACGCAAGCTGCCGTCCAGGACTACCAACCCGCCAAGGTACTCAAAGCCGCTTATGACAACTACCTGACGCTGGGCGCTGGTTATACCCGTATCCGTGAAGCAACGCAGGACGCACGAACTGCGAACGCTCCCGGACGTCCGCGTGGCTGGGTTGTCGGCGTGCCGATCGACCTGCTCAATCGCGCTGGCGCCAGTGAAAAACTGATGCTCTGGGCCAAGAACCGCGAGTCGCGGACGGCCTGCTTCGTCAATGTGCACTCGGCCGTGACCGCGTCTTATGACGAACGTCATCGCCTGTCATTGATTGGAGCCGACTTGACGGCTCCTGATGGCGCACCGATCGCCTGGACCTTGCGCAAGACAAGAAACCCGGCTCAGGAGCGTGTCGACGGACCGGGCATGATGATGAACTTGTGCCGGGACGCGCAGGCTCAAGGCGTCAAAATTGGACTCTATGGCTCCAGCCCGGAAACTCTGGATGCACTGGTTAGCCGCCTGGAGGATGCGTTTCCTTTGCTGGAGATCAGCTACGCCTACTCGCCACCGTTTCGGGCACTCTCCGATGCGGAGGACGAGGCCGTTTGTGCCGATATTGTGCACGCTCAGGTTGGACTGCTGTTCGTGGGCTTGGGATGTCCGAAGCAGGAGTTCTGGATGGCCCGCCACCGCGGTCTTATTCCTGCGGTGATGTTGGGTGTTGGCGCTGCCTTCGAGTTTCATGCCGGAACTGCCGCACGTGCCCCCGCATGGATGAGTGAACGTGGCCTGGAATGGCTGCACCGCCTCGCGACCAACCCCCGTCGCCTGGGGCGTCGTTACCTCTATTCAAACTCGATCTTCCTGACCATGAGCGCCCGCGAAGCCATGCGTGACAAGAAAAAAGACCGGCGAACCGCACCGTACTGAGCCACCCGCCAAGTGTTGATAATTCAATTTTCAGAAGACTGAACCAAAAAGATGATCACAAGCATGGAACTGCGTCAGATCGAAGACCTTGTCACCCGCGTAGATGCCCAATTGAGCAGACCGGGCGGACGAATCATCGGGTTCATCGCCAGCGGAGCCGGGGAGGGCACCACTTCTCTTGCCCAGGCCTACGCGGCAACGGTCGTCTCACATTTGCGCCGGCGTGTCCTGCTGCTCGCCGCCGTCAATGAAGACGCCAAGGACCCTGGCGTGCTGAATGCCCTTTCGCAAGGCTGGCCGCTCGACGACTGCCTGAAACCGCTGGCAGGCGGTGGTCAGACCGGAACGCTGGGCGGACGTCAGGCGGGAGACACCCTTTGGGAACTGCTGGCGCGGGACGATCTGTGGCAAGACTTGCGTAGCCGTTTTGATGACATCGTTCTCGATTTGCCTGCATCGTCCGTCTCGCGTCTGGGGCTGATGACCGCCCCCCATTGCGACGGGGTGGTGGTGGTCATCGAGGCTGAAAAAACTCGTGCCCCGGTGGTGGAGAGTCTGATCGCCAGTTTGCGCGCTGTGCGTGCCCCGGTATTGGGGACGGTATTGAATCGACGCCGCTTCTACCTGCCAAAACGGGTTTACCGCTGGCTCTGATGTCCAGTCGGCCTGAGACCTACAGTTTGCGCCTGCGCGTATTTTTGCGGTTCGGTGAGTTGCCGCAATGGATGGGGGATCTGTTGGTTGGCTTAGACCGACTGGAGGGGGTCAACCTGCAGGTCATGCGCTTGGACACCAAGCCTGCAGCCTCTGCGTTGTCATCGGCTTCACGCCTGTGGCGCACACGTCTTCCAGCCCTTTCACCTTGCAAGGCAGACCACACCGCCATGCAGCGCCTCGCGCAGTGGGAGTCTGCCGCAGCGCAAGCGTGTGATGTCACGTTGTTGATGGATGCTGGTCTTAGTCCCACATCGGCTCAAACGGGTGGCGCATCGCTGCATTGGGCGGTGGTGGACAGGCTCGGCCAGGCGCTATGTCCCCAGTTTCCGCTCCTCGAAGAAATCTGTGCCGGTAAAGGACTGGCGCTGACCTTGAACCAGCGCCAGTCGATGACTGGCCCATGGTATGCCGGACGCAACCTGCACCTGCGCGTCACGACCCGCTACGGGTGTGCCGTGCCATCCCTCTCGAAGGCCGTTTCACGTCTGGTACAGCAGGCCATCACGGACCGGTCTCTCGGAAACCACCTGGTGTCTCAACCCGTTGGTTTCCCGGCCGCTTGCGCTACCCTCAAAGAGGCGCCGCCCTTGTCGTGTGCTCCGTGGTGGGCATGCCTGCGCGGCAGCGCCCGTGCCCTGGGGGACCGGGTAAAAGCCCGGATGTTGAGCGAATACTGGCGTATCGGCGTGATCGATGCGCCCGCCCATACGCTGCTGGATGATGCGCCGTTACCCGAAGTTCGCTGGCTGACCCAGTCCACCACAGCCGGTTACTGGGCAGATCCGTTTGGCCTGCCGGGGGACCCCCATCGTTTGGCCTGCGAGTATTTTAATGAGCGCACTGGTGTTGGTGCGCTTGAAGTCTTGCGGTTTGACGGCAGAACCCAAGTGATGGAGCGCACGCCGTTGTCCGTCGGTGGCGGGCAGCATGCCTCCTTCCCGAACGTCTTTGAGTTTCATGGCCGTCATCTTGGTATTGCCGAGACACTGGCTGCGCGCGAATGCCTGTTGCATGAGGTTGACGGCACTGGCCAGTGGCACCCCCTTTTTCCCTTGCTGCAGGGTGTCGCCGCAGCGGACCCGGCACTGTTCACCTGGGAGGGGCGCCTGTGGCTCGCCTACACAGACACCGATCTGGGCACCCTGGACAATCTGTGTCTGCAATACGCAGATCAACTCGACGGCCCTTGGACGCCACATGCCAACAACCCTGTCAAAGTCGACATCACCGGCGCGCGCATGGCAGGCGGTTTTTTTCGTCACCAAGGGGCGCTCTACCGCCCGTCACAGAATTGTTTGCAGACCTACGGCGGCGCTGTCGTCCTGCACCAGATTACCGAACTTACCCCGCACCGCTTCAGTGAAGTTACGGTGCGCACCTTGTCGCCTGATCCACAAGGTCCCTGTCCGCACGGCTTGCACACCCTCAACGCCTGGGGCGACAAAACGCTGGTGGACGGAAAACGCCATGGCGTCAATCCCATCGTCCTCTGGCGCAATCTGCGCCATCGGTTGGTCAGTGGCCGTGCGCGCAGCACCTTGACCGGCTTACCCGTGTCAACGGTTGACCAGGGCGTCAGGCGCCATGTCATGGTTTACGTGCCGCACCTGCGTACCGGGGGCGGCGAAATCTCCATGCTTCGTCTGGCCGCAGGCCTTGCCGCGGTGGGCCTGCAGGTTGACCTGGTGGTGCATTCCGAATTGACCCGCGAGCTGGAGGTGCCGGCCGGTGTCACGCTTGTCAACCTGAACTGTGGTGGCACCGTTGGCGCGGTGTGGCGCCTGTCGCAGTTGCTGCGTGAACGCCGACCTCAGTGGGTCCTGAGCGCCTTTCCGCATACCAACATCGCGGCCGTTGCGGCCCTGGCCCTGTCCGGGCTGGACGGTCGCTGCGTGATTTCCGAGCATGCCCCTTTGTCGCTGCAAATCGAAAAGCAGGGCAGCTGGCGTTATCGCTTGCTTCCTCCCCTGGTGCGCTGGGCCTATCGACGTGCACATGCCGTTGTAGCGGTGTCCGGTGGCGTACGCGATGACTTGCAACGTCTGCTGGGGCCGGGCGTTGCCCCTCGGGTCATCAGCAATCCGGTGCTGGCGCCTGGTTTTGAAGCTGAAATGGCACTCGTGCCCGGTGACCCCTGGCTTGTTGACAGCACCCTGCAAGTGGTGTTGAGCGTCTGCCGCCTGAGTGTCGAGAAAGACCTGGTCACTCTGGTGCGCGCATTTGCCGAGGTCCATCGCCTGCAGCCTGCCACCCGCCTGGTGCTCGCGGGTGAAGGGCCGGATCGCCCGCGCCTGGAGGCTCTGGTGAATGACATGGGGCTCAACGGTGTCGTGCGCCTGCCCGGTCGCACCGCCACACCGCTGGCCTGGATGCGCCATGCGGCCGTCTTCGTATTGGCCTCCCAGTACGAAGGATTTGGCAACGTACTGGTCGAAGCCATGGCCTGCGGCACCCCGGTGATCAGCACAGACTGTCCCGTCGGCCCGCGTGAAATACTGGAAGACGGTCAACTAGGCACCCTGGTGCCGGTGGGTGATGCCCCCGCGATGGCGCAGGCCATTGCCGCCGTGCTGGCCAGGCCTGCGCCGCCGCCGGGGGCACGCGAGGCCGCGCTTCAGTACACTCAAACCCACGCCTGTGCGACCTATCTGGAACTTTTTGAGAGTCTGTACGCAGGCGGCGCACGATGCTGATCAGCCACACCCTCAAATACCTGCCAGCCCAGTTGCTGTCGCCTGTTGCGCAGCTGGTGTCCATGATCCTGTGGACTCACTGGTTGCTGCCTGCCGAGATGGGCCTGTTCACACTGGTCAGCGTGACCCAGGAAATAGCCTTTACGGTCTGCCTGGGCTGGTTCTCGGTCTATGCTTTGCGCTACTTGCCGGCAGACACTGACCGGGCGGCCCGCCAGCGCTACCTCGGTGCTGAAAACGTCGTGGTCCTGGTCAGCGTGGCTGGGGCCTTGGTCATTGCTGCCGTGACGGCCTGGAGCCTGCACGATGGTCGCGCGCTGTGGTTGTCCACCCTGGTCATAGGCTTGTTTTTTGCGACCCGCGCCGTCAACACCCACTACGGCGAGCGCGCCCGCGCCCAATCGGCTTTTCTGGCCTACACCCTGCTGCAGGTGGCCGGCCCCGTGGGTGGGCTGGGTCTGGGCCTGCTGGCGTTCCAGTACTTCGAAGCGTCGGCGCTGCTGCTCCTGGCGGCCTACGCCACGGCGCAGGCGCTGGGCACGCTGCTCGCCGTTCCCATGCTCGGCATGCACTGGAAGTTCTCCCGGCCCGACGCCCACTTGCTGCGTGCCGCCATCAGCTTTGGCGGGCCCGTGCTGGGGCTGGGCATCCTCGGCTGGGTGGGGGAAAACTACATCCGTTACCTCGTGCAATGGCAGTCCGGCGCGGCCGCGCTGGGCCTCATGATTGTGGGCTGGTCGCTGGGGCGCCGTTGCGCCTCGGTGGCCAGCATGCTGGTGGCCACTGCGGCGTTTCCATTGGCCTCTCGCCTGCTCAACGAAGGCCGGCGTGACGAGGCCATTGCCCAGTTGCGCGTGAACGCCGCTCTCATGCTCGCTGTTCTGGTGCCGGTCACGGCGGCGCTGCAGCTGCTGGGCCCGCCCCTGGTGGCACTGGCGGTGGCTCCCGAATATCGGCAAACGACCATTGAGCTGCTGGGCTTGTCGGTGCTCGCGGGCACGCTGCGCAACCTCCACATGCACGTCACGGACCAGTTCATGGTGCTGGAGCGTCGCATCAGGGCGGTTGCCATCATTGATGTGGTGGAAATCGTTGCCTGCGGCCTGGCCTCCCTGATCGGGCTGTATGGCTATGGCCTGCACGGTGCGGTCATCGGCCAGGCCATTGGCTCGCTCATCACCCTGGGTCTGAGCATGTACTGGGCGCGCATTCATCAGGGCTTTCACTGGCCCTGGCCGGAGACTGTCAAGGTCTTGCTGGCTACTGCCGTCATGATGGCAGCCATCGCCTGGCTGGGCGTTGATGCAAGCCTGCGCGGTCTGGTGAGTGGAACGGGCGTTGGCATGTTCGCCTATGCGCTGGCCTCGGCAGTCTTGTTTGCACCCCAGTTACGCCGGTTACGCGCCTCACGCCATCTTTGACTCGGAGCGGTGGGGCCCCTGGCTACTCACGGCGCAACAGCGCCACCATCCAGGGCTGCCGTTTCATCGCCCGTCGCAGACGCCACGCCCAAGTCACGGGCAAACCGCGCCAGGACAGCGCTTCGCAGCCGTCAAACAGCGCAATGTGGCTAACCCCGAAGGCTTGTTTGTGCCGGTAGTCCCCAATGCCAAAATCAAACCAGCGCAGCCCCTGCGCATGCAGATGTTGCGCGGTCCGTTCGCACAGCAGCCGCCCCGGTGAGCAGTGCTTCCACTCATCGCCGCCCGTGCTCAGACGCAGGGCAATAAAGCGGTGACGGCTGGCCACCCCCAACTGGATCGCCACCACGTCACATCCATCGCGCAGGGCGGTCAGCACCACGCTGCCATCGGCCAGTCCACCCGCCAGTGCCTGACGGTAAAACGCACGGTACACCGGTTGGTCCAGCACGTAGTCGTAGTCCAACTGATCCATGCGCTGTTGCTGCTGGTGCTCCAGTTGTTCAAACAAGGCCAGCGCAGCCTGCGGGTCGGTGACGCATTCAAAGCGCGCTTGCTCGCTGCGGGTGAACACGCGCCACGAACGCTCGAACTCCTTGCGTACCCGTTTGTCCAGGGAGTGTCGCCAGCCGTCCCAGTCGTCACCGGCAAAAAACTGGTTGCCAAACATCTCGCAGTCCTGCAGTCGCGGGCGCAACGCCAGCATGAGCGGGTTGATGCGCTGCAAATTGCCGTCCTGCGGCTGACCGAGCATCTTGTCGATGCGCAACACATCATGCCCCCGCAGCGCCTGGCGCACCGCCTGCCACATCCGTTCAGCACAGCCCGTCATGGCGGCGCTGTCGGACGCATCACTGTTGCCAGCCCAGTCGGGCGCCAGCAGTGGCGAGACATAGTCAATCACGGTGGCATCGGCAAACCCCACCATGGACACTCCTCCCTGGCGCCAGGACACCAGTGGCAGCAGCATCACATCGGCCCCCGTATCGCAGCGGCGAACGCCCACCAGCAGGGGTTTGACACCGTTGTGCTGGCCCAACGTGGCGTACCAGGCGCTTACCCAGGGCAGGGCATGAAAAGGGGAGGAGTGCTCGTCCAGCAATCGCGCCCAGCGCGCCAGGAAAGGCGTTACCGCCGTGCCGACATCCACCACATAGTCAAGGGACTCCCCGCGCAAACTCATTGGCCAGGCGGCGCCACGTCCACCATGCCGCCGGGCGCGCCGGGTACCAGCTGGAACTCGACGGGCCGGTGCGCCCGCTGGGTGCTGGCCGCCCAGGGACTGCGCCGCCAAGCCGCCTGCAAGACTGCCTTGGCCCAGTACCGCAGCCCGTCAACGCCACGGCTGCGTGGTTGCCAGTGCAGGTGGTTACGCAACACCGCATTGGCCAGGTTCACCTTTTGGGAGCGACGGTTCGCATCCGTCCAGTGTTCGGTGGTCACCGAGATGTTAAGACAGTCGTGGTTGTCAATGCGGTGGGGCGAATTCAGCGGCCAGGTCAGCATCCCGCCGGGTTCCAGTTCAAACACCTGGGCGTGGGCGTCAAATTCCGGCCGGTAGTCGAGCTTGAACTCGAACCCCGACAGCGCAATATTCTCCAGCCCCACAGGCTCCAGAAAAGGCGGCTGCGGCGCATACACATACACCCGCTTGCGCCCGCTGATCTGCCACAGCGCTTGCCCTGGCAAGTCGCAGTGGTAGTGCACCTGTGCTTTGGGTGACGAAATCAAAATCCCCATCTTCAGCGCGCCCGGCTCGAACCCTGGCACCTGCGCTGCCATCTCGGCGTAGGCGGCGTCCAGCAGCTCGCCATAGCGGCGGTCCAGGCGTCCCACATCGCGCAGGTTCAGCCACATGCTGCCGCTGGCAATCGTGTCCATCACTTGTTGACCGGACACACCGGCCATCTCTCCCTCGCGCCAGCGCCGCTGGCCCTCGCCGTCGCGGCTGGTTTGCACCAGCGCATAGTCGCCGCGCGGGTAGTCTTCGATCAGGCTGGCGAGGGCCTCCCGGCTGAAGAGCGGGTTCTGATGCAAGGTGTGCGGCAGGTTCATGGGGCGCTGGTTCCAGCCCTCGGTGAACTCCGGCTTCCAGTGGGAAAATAGGGGTGAGGGCATGGCTGTGATTGTCAATTCAAGGGAGTTTCACGCTGGATGAGCCAGCGCCCATCCACTTGTACCAGCACCAGGCGCTTGCGCACGCGGTCGGTCGGGCCGTCGCTGCGGTAGTGCTGCACAAACGTCGCGGTCGCGGCATCGCCCTGGCGTTTGAGTTGCAGTTGGCTCACTTCCACGGAGATGTCCTTGCGCGATGCAATGCGTTCACGCCGCTCGTCCACCCAGGCCTGGCGGGTCACTTTGGCGCGGGGACCGGCATAGTCAGGGGTATAGGCCGCAAGGTAAGCGTCCACATCGCGCCGACTCCAGGCTTGCGCCCAGGCCAGCACCGCATGGCCGGGTGCCGCGAGTGTATCTTCTGCCGCTACCGGGCTCGTGACAGGCAAGGGCTGCGGCGCCTTGATGCCCGCGGCCTGGCGAGCGAGCGTTGCCTGACGCGTGCCCACCGGCGAAGACGCCACGTCATGCGGCCCCAATTGCAGATCAATACGGTATTCAGCCAGGGTCAGCTTGTCCCGACTGTTCACCACCACCAGCAGGTCCAGTGCGGGCACATTGGACGGCAGGCGCTCCACCCGAAGCACCACCCGCCCTGCAGACGCCTGCGCGCTGATCAATGTGCTGGCCAGACCCGGGGGGTAAGTCAAACCTGCCACGCCATAGGCCTCACGCGTCGCCACGTTCACGCGGATGGCGCGCGGGTCGATCGGGTCTTTGTCACTCACATCAATTTCGGCGAAGGGCGCCTGGCCCGAGGCCGGTTTCCAGTGCAATGTGCCTACATCCAGGGCTAGGGCGGCCCAGGGGGTCAGCGCTAGACAGGCCGTGGTCAGCGTGCGGGAGACTCGTGCGGGGGCGAACAAAAAATTGGAAATGTCAAACATGGGAGTTCAATTATGTCATCGCACCACGCCGGTGAATACTCTAAAAGTATCATGTGTTTTAGCCCTCCAGCCCATGTAAGACAAGCGCAAGAAGCTATTATTTTGATAGCGAAAGAGGCTCCGGTCATAATGCCCAAATGGCAACAAAAATTCGTCAGCTCCTCGCCCATGGTGGTCCGCTTGTGACTGCGATTCGGCAGTGCATTCCTCAGGTCATGGCAGTCTATGCGTTCGGCAGCCAGATACAAGGTACAGCTGGCTCTGAAAGTGATCTGGATCTGGCCGTTCTGGTCGGGGGCTACGCAGACCCGCTTGCCCTGTGGGACCTGGCCAGCCGCCTGTCCGATATCACGGGTTGTCCGGTGGACCTGTTGGACCTTCGCGCGGCGTCTACCGTCATGCAATACCAAGTCATCACGACGGGGGAACGCCTTTGGTCCATTGGCCTGCAGGCGGGGCTCTTTGAATGTTTTGTGCTCAGCGAGAAGACGGCTCTGGACACCGCCCGTGCGCCATTGATGGCCGACATTCAGGCAACAGGGAGAATTCATGCTCGATGACGTACTGGTCAACAAATCCGCCACGGTGGAGCGTTGCGTGGGACGGGCTCGCGAGGAGTTCAACCGTGAGCCCTCCACTTTTGCGACCGACTTCACCCGCCAGGACGCTGCCATCCTGAACGTGCAGCGCGCGTGCGAAGCAGTGCTGGACATGGGGCAGCACCTCGTGCGGCGCGAAAAGCTGGGTGTGCCCCAGAGCGCCCGCGATGTTTTTGATTTGTTGGCCCGCGGCCAATGGATTGACGTGCAACTGGCAGACGCCCTCAAGCGCATGGTGGCGTTTCGCAATATTGCGGTGCATGACTACCAAAGTCTCCTGCTGCCCATTCTTGTCAACGTCATTACCCTGCACCTGGGCGAATTTTTGGAATTTACGCGCCTCGTTTTGTCGCGGGACGGCGCAGTAAAAGCTTAATTTCCAGCGCTGGCCCAGCCACTACGGCCCAAGCTGCTACTATTTAGATAGCAAAACAGTCTCCACATAGTCCTTGGTAAACCGGTGTACTACCGCAGAGGCCAGGGCCTCGGCCAAAGGCCACCAGCGCAGGTCGGCGTGTTGGGCGTCAAAGGCGGGCAGCGCAAAGTCAGCCGGCACCTGCACCAGGTGCCCCAGCACCACATAGTGTGTCGATACGCCCACATCCTGCGCTGACCCTGCGAAACAATCCTGGTAGAAATGCTCGTAGGCCCCCAGCAACCTTGGCGCCTGAGGCAGGGCCGCCAGTTGCAGGCCCAACTCTTTGTCGGCCACACGGGTCAACGCGGTGGCGATGGGCTCGTTCTTCAGGATGCGCCCGCCCGGCACAAACCAGAAACCCTGCGCGGGCCGGTTGTTGCGCAGGCCCAGCAATATCTCGTCGCCACCGCGCACCACGACCAGGTCCACGGCAACCAGGGGTGTGGCGGACACCACATTCAGAAAGGCTTCAGCGCTCAGCAAGGCAGGATGTGTCATAGGGTGTGGATTGTATTTTTCTGCAACAACGAATGTACGCCAACGCACTGACATCTCTCTGATGGGCGCCTACGCTCAGCCCATCAAATACGTTGGAGACTTTATGAACACTTTATTGAAAAACACCGTGGCAGTTGCGGCCTTTGCCCTAGCAGGCCATGCATTGGCACAAGTCACCTTCTATGAGCGCGACAATTTTCAGGGCCGCTCCTTCACCACGGATCGCCCGGTCGGCGACTTCGACCGTGCGGGCTTCAATGACCGCGCGTCCTCGGTGGTGGTAGAGAGTGACCGCTGGGAGGCTTGCGAGGACCTCCGGTTTGGCGGACGCTGCGTGGTGCTGCGTCAGGGCAAATATCCCTCACTGGCGGCCATGGGCCTGAACGACCGCATCTCGTCGGTGCGTGCGGCCGGGCCTGAAGCGCGAGCCAACGGCAACGACGACAATCGCGACAACCGTTATACACCTGCACTGCCGGTGGCCCGGGTCACCTTTTACGAGAACGACAACTTTCAGGGCCGCGCTTTCACCACCGACCGACAGGTGGGCGACTTCACTCGTTTCGGCTTCAACGACCGTGCCTCCTCGGTGCTGGTCGAAGGGGATCGCTGGCAAGCCTGTGAAGATGTCCGCTTCGGTGGTCGCTGCGTCGTCTTGCGCCCGGGTGCCTATGCCTCTTTGGGCGCGATGCGCCTTGACAACAAGATCACGTCGGTGCGTGCCCTGGCGCGCGATGTCCGCGTGAACGACAACCAATATGCCCCCATGCCAGTGGCCTCGCAGGCCGTCTTTTATGAACGCCCGGATTTTGGAGGCCGGTCCCTCACGGTGGTCGAACCGCTGGACAACTTCAGGCGTTCGGACTTTGACAACCGCACCAATTCGGTCATGGTCACAGGCGGCTCCTGGGAGTTGTGCGAAGACATTCGCTTCAACGGTCGCTGCGTGGTGTTGCGCCCGGGGCGCTACCCCTCGCTGACCGCGATGGGCCTGGCCGATCGGGTCTCTTCGGTGCGCGCCGTGCGCGGCGACATCGCGGTGAATGACAACCGCCGCCCTGTGGGTGAGCGGCTTTTTGAAGCCAACATCACGTCGGCACGCGCCGTGCTGGGTACCGCCGAGCAGCGTTGCTGGGTCGAGCCAGACCAGGTCGTCCAGAATCCGGGAAATACCAACCTGGGCGGTGCGGTCGTCGGCGCGCTGCTTGGCGGCGTTCTGGGGCACCAAGTGGGTGGTGGCACGGGCAAGGACCTCGCCACGGTGGGGGGCGTGATTGCCGGCGCCGTCATTGGTTCCAATGTTGGTCGCGACGGCACCAACCAGCCCACTCAAAGTCAGAACATGCAGCGCTGCGCCAGTACCAACGGCCAGGTACGGCCAACCTACTGGGACGTGACCTACACCTTCCGTGGACTTGAGCATCGTGTCCAGATGACCACACAGCCCGGTGCCACCATCACGGTCAATGACCAGGGTGAGCCACGGGTCTGAGTGCGGCGGGAGCGTGACAGTTACTGCCCCTTACAAATGAAGCATTTCAAGTACATGCCCTTTTCAGTCTCAAACGTTATTTGCTCATACGCTACAAGGCCGATCACCTGAACGAACCTCACATGAACACAACACAAACCCCAAACCGTATTCACCCCTTGATGGCTGGTGCTGCCGTCTCTGTCACGCTGGTCAGCCTGCTGGGCATGGCGGCCATCACCGGCATTTTTCCCAATTCACATGCGCTTGCACCCGTCGCGGCGCCCGTCGCCGCACAGGTTGCGCCTCAAAAACCCGTGGACGCTGACTTTGCGGTGCGTCAGCCTGCAGTGAGTCACGCTGTCGCCACGCACACAGCGCCAAAGCCCGTGCACGTAGCCCAGGCAGCACCTGCGCCTGTTGCCAAAAACAGCCCGATTGGCATCGGCGTCGGCGCTGTGCTCGGCGGGTTGATTGGCAACCAGGTCGGTGGCGGCAACGGCAAAACCCTGGCCACCATTGCCGGCGCCGTGGGTGGCGGCTACGTTGGCAACGAAGTTGCCAAAAGAAATCAATGAGTTGAGTCTTAAGGTAAGACGCCCCATTTGCAGCAATCGCACGCATTGAGTTGAGTTGTATGGTACTTCATACATGTATAGAATTCAACACATGCAGTCATCATCGCAAAACATTGGTAAAACGCTTCGCTCCCTGCGCATTGCCCAAGCTTTGTCGCAAGAGGCGCTGGCCGTTGCTGCGGGTATCAGCCGCACCACCTTGATCCAGATTGAAAAGGGCAAAGACACCCAAATGTCGAGTGTCGAAGGGGTCGCCCACGTGCTGGGTGTTGAGTTCGGCATCCTTTCAGAATCCCCTGAGTTGGCGCGACGGCGCCAAGCGCGCGCGCAGCTTCAAACCAGGCTCGCCACCTCGCGTGAAAAGCATCTGAAAATTGCGGTCAAATTCGCTTTGGGGGGCGAAGAAGCGATGTCCATGAAGCAAAGCGCGCTTCGCATGGTCAAGCTCTGGACGGACAAGCAACTTTGCAGTCCGGTCTACATTGAGCGCTGGTCGCAAATACTGGATGCCGAACCTCAGCAAGTTGCGCAAAGTCTCCTGACCATGGACGATGAATGGGGCCCTGCCTTGCGCCAGAACACGCCCTTTGCCATGGCCATGCCATGAACATCGAAGACATTGATTGTCTGTTGAGCAAAATTCGCGATGCAAGTGGACTCGATGAATTTGTGGTGATCGGAAGTTTGTCTGCCCTGGGCTTGTCAGCCCAGGGACTTCCGTCGCGGATGACATGGTCAATGGAGGTGGACGCCTATCCAGAGCGTGACCCTCACCGCGCCCCGGAGTTCTCGGCAAAATTTGGCGAAAACAGCAGTTTCCATCAAGAACGCGGCTACTACTTTGACGCCGTTAACCCCGATCTACCCACGTTGCCAGAGGGGTGGGCGCAGCGAATGATTCGCCAGGTGCTCCCCTCAGGTGTCAAAGTCAAATACCTGGAACCCAACGACTGCGCTGTATCCAAATATGCGCGGTCAGAGCCCAAGGACCGGGAATGGATACGGGCGGGTATCGAAGCCGGTATCTTGTCCTTGCCCACCATCGAATACCGCATGCGTGAAACGCTCTTCATCGACGATGCCGAGCATCGCAAGGCCAAGGCTGCTTTGTTGGAGGACTCGCTTTGGTTCCAGTCGCTGCGCGGCCTCGCTCCCTGACCCGCACCAAGGGGGTTGCCCCCTGGTACTGACTAGGTCGTCGTCAAAAACTCCGCATAAGCCACCCCCAGCCCCTGCACAAACCCGGTCCTGGCCGTCCACCCCGCCCGGCTCAGCAGTCCCACATCCATGAGCTTGCGCGGCGTGCCATCAGGCTTGGTGGCATCAAACACAATCTCCCCGGTGTAACCAATCACGTTTTGGACTGTTTCTGCCAGCTCCCTGATCGTCACATCATGGCCCACGCCAATGTTGATCAGCGGCGGCTCAAACTTGCCACTCTTGGACTCATCACTGCCCAGCAAGGCGGTGTACTGCTCATCGGGGAGGCGCATGACGTACACACAGGCATCGGCCATGTCTTCGCTGTACAAGAACTCGCGCTTGGGTGTGCCCGTGCCCCACACCGTTACCGTGGGGGCCTTGCTTACCTTGGCTTCATGAAACTTGCGGATCAGCGCCGGAATCACGTGGCTGTTCTCGGGGTGGTAGTTGTCCCCCGGGCCATACAGGTTGGTGGGCATCGCTGCCAGGTACTGCGTGCC